>NZ_JBOFQF010000042.1:0-412666 GCF_051660745.1 Segniliparus sp.
GCGCCGACGACGGGACCGACCACCCCGACGGCTTCGCCCGCCTCGCAGGCGACCACCCCGACGCCGACCTCGCCACCGAGACCGCCTGGCTCCGCCAAACCGCCAAACACTACGCACAGGCTCAGCGAGCCCCCGCTCCATCGCGCTGGGGGCCCGCTGAGCGGACGCTCACTCGCCCAAATGCCGCCACGGGATCTCGGAGAGGGGGCTGCCGGTCTCCAAGAGCGATTTGAGGTTGGACAGCACAGCGGGCCAACCGCCGCTGATCGCACGGAGCGCGGCCTCGTCGGGCAGGTTCTCGTGGGTGACGGTGAGCTGGACGATCGTGCCGTGGGGCTTGATGTCGAAGACCACCCGGGAGACCGCGTCCGGCGTCGACGGCTCGGCCCAGGTGGTCACGAGTTTGCGCGGCGGGTCGCTCGCCAGCACCGTGCCGACCACGTCGGCGACGCCCGAGCCGTCGGTCCGGCGGTGCTCCCACGGCGAGCCGACCTGCCAGTCCGAGATATTGCTATGGCCCCAGTAGCTCGCCGTGAGGTCGGCGTCGGTCAGCGCTTGCCACACTTTTTCCGGCGTGCTGTCGATGTAGGTGACGTAGACATAGCTAGGGATGACGGTCATGGATTCCTCCGCTCGTTGTTTGATGGCTTCGAGCGCCCGCAGGCGCGGACGCTCGAACGTGTCGATCCACCGCTGCCCGATCTCGTGCAGCGGCACGGGATTGAGGTAATGCAGTTTCTCCCGGCCCCGCCTGGCCACGGCGACCAAATTGGCGGCTTCGAGCACGGCCAGATGCTGGGTGGCCGCCTGCCTGGTCATCGCGATTCCTTCGCACAATTGGCCAAGGGTCTGGCCGTTCTGCTCGCGCAATCGGTCCAACAGGCTCCGCCGAGTCGGGTCGGCGAGAGCCTTGAAGACCTTGTCGGCTTCCGGTCGCACCCCTCCATTATGCAAGAAAATACTTGCATGTCAATGTCCGCGAAACGGAAGGCGCGTATCGTGTGCTGTGGATCACAGTCAAGAATCATTCCGAGTTGTCGATTTCGCCTTGGCCCGTTCGTCGCTTTGACGAGGCCGCCGAGGAGCGGCCACGGAGAACAAAAAAGACAGACAGTCCGAGAAAGGGCCCAGATATGAAGCAATACCTCCTCGCAGTCCACGGCTGCAACGACGCCCCCCTGCCCTCCCCGGAGGAGATGGAGAAGTTCTTCGGCCAAGTCGACAAGCTCAACAAGAAGCTGCAAGAGCAAGGGGCCTGGGTCTTCGCGGGCGGCCTCGAATCCGTCGAGACGGCCACCGTCGTGCGCAACGAGGCAGGCAAGACGACCATCACGGACGGGCCGTACGCGGAGGCCAAAGAGTTCCTCGGCGGCTTCTGGATCATCCGGGCGCAGGACCTCGACGCGGCCTTGCAATGGGCGGGCGAGGCTTCCGCCGCATGCGGGAACGCCGTGGAGGTCCGCCCCTTCCAAGACGAGCCCCAGCAGGACTGACCTCGTCGAAGAGAGAAGGAACGACGGCTATGGCGCAATACATGCTCTCCATCGTCTACCCGGAAGACGCCGTGCAACCGCCGCAGGACGAGCTCGCGGCGATCATGCGCGACGCTCGGGCAGTGACCCGGGAAATGCAGGACGCGGGCGTGTGGATCTTCTCCGCAGGCCTTGAGCCCGCCGACACCGCAGCAGTGGTGACCGCGCACCAGGACGACCTCGTGACCACCGTCGACGGCCCCTACGCGGAGACCAAGGAGCAGCTCGGCGGGTTCAACCTGGTCGAGGTCCCGGACCAGGCGGAGGCCCGGCGTTGGGCCGCCGAGGTCTCCCGCGCCGTCCGCTGCCCCGTCGAGGTCCGGGGCCTCGCCCCTGGGTGCGGCAACTCGTCCGAATGACCGCCGAGGGCGGCGCGGGTGACGTCGCCCGCGTGTTCCGAGCGGAGCACGGACGAGTCGTCGCCGGGCTGATCCGCGCCTTCGGCAGCATCGACGTCGCCGAGGACGCGGTGTCCGACGCGTTCGCGACCGCCCTTGAGAAATGGCCCGAGCAGGGCATGCCGCCCAATCCGGGCGCGTGGATCGCGACGACCGCGCGGAACCGGGGGCTCGACCGGCTGCGCCGCGAGAGCCGAGGCCGCCAGCTCGTGGTCAAGGCGTACCGGGAGAGCGGTCCGAGCAACGACGCGGAGCCCGCCGACTCGGCTGAGACCGAGGGGGGCGGCGTGCGGGACGACCGGTTGCGGCTCATCTTCACCTGCTGCCACCCCGCGCTCGCCGAAGAGGCCCGGATCGCGCTCACCCTCCGCCTGCTGGGCGGGCTCACGACCACGGAGATCGCCAGGGCCTTCCTCGTGCCCGAGGCGACGATGGCGGCTCGGATCACCAGGGCCAAGCACAAGATCCGCTCGGCGGGCGTCCCCTACCGGGTGCCCGCCGAGGCGGATCTGCCCGACCGTCTGCGCTCCGTGCTGGCCGTGCTGTATTTGGTCTTCACCGAGGGCCACTCGGCCTCGGGCGGGGACGGCCTCGTCCGAGAAGACCTCTGCGCCGAGGCGATCCGGCTCGGCCGTCTCGTGGCGGAGCTCATGCCGGACGAGCCGGAGGCGCTCGGGCTCGTGGCGCTGATGCTCCTCACCCGCGCCCGCAGCCGGGCGCGGACCCGCCCCGACGGGAGCCTCGTCCTCCTCGCGGACCAGGACCGGGGGCTCTGGGACCGGGCGATGATCGCAGAGGGCCACGCCGTCGTCCGCGAGTGCCTTCGCCGGTCGAGGCCCGGGCCGTACCAGGTCCAGGCCGCGATCGCCGCCGTGCACGCCGACGCGCCACGCGCCGAGGACACCGACTGGGCGCAGATCGTCGCGCTCTACGACCAGCTCCTGGCAGTCGCCCCGACCCCGGTCGTCGCGCTCAACCGCGCGGTCGCCATCGCGCAGACGGCGGGACCGGCCGCCGGGCTCGCCGCGACCGCCGGACTCGCCGAGCGGCTGCGCGAGTACCAGCCGTTCCACGCCGCACGAGGGGACTTCCTGCGCAGGCTCGGCAGGCGCGACGAGTCCGCCGACGCGTTCCGCGCGGCGCTCGCGCTCACCACGAACGCCGCGCAGCGGCAGTTCATCGAGGCCAGGCTCCGCGAAGCGGCTCCGCCCGGCTAGAGATCTGCGAGATCCGGGTCGCCGACGCCGCGCATCCGCTCTCCGTTCGGCCCGTAGATCCCGATGTACTCGACGGGCTCCGGGCCGGCGCTCGCGAGCCAGTGCGGCACGCGCGTGTCGAACTCCGCGACCTCGCCCGCCCGCATCACGAGGTCTTTGTCGCCGAGCACCAGCCGCAGCGCGCCGTTCAAGACGTAGACCCAGATATAGCCCTCATGCGAGCGCTGCTGCGGCACGGCCTCGCCCGAGCTGGGCGGATGCACGAACTTGAGCGCCTGCAGGCCGCCCGGCCTGCGAGTGAGCGGGACGACGACCTTGCCGTCCCTGCGGATGGGCCGCAAATGCACCCTCGGGTCGCCGGTCGGCGGCGCGTCGACGATCTCGTCCAGCGCGACGCGGTACAGCCTCGCGAGCGGCAAGAGCAGCTCCAGCGTCGGTTTCCGCTGCCCCGACTCCAATCGCGACAACGTGCTCGTCGTGATGGCGGTGGCTTCCGCGACATCGCGCAACGTCATCGAACGCCGCTGGCGCAGGAGGCGCAGCCGGGGGCCGATGGAGTCGAGCGGGGCGGAGTCCATCGGCCCATTATTGCAGTTCTCGCAATTTTTATTGCGGAAACGCGAGAGCGGCGGCACCATATCCGTTATGCGCGAGAACGAGTGGGACGAGCTGTACCGAGAACGCGGGCAAATCTGGAGCGGCCTGCCGAACGCGGCCCTCGTCGCCGAGATGACGGGGCACGCCCCCGGCCTCGCGCTCGACGTCGGCTGCGGGGAAGGCGGCGACGCTCGCTGGCTCGCCGAGCACGGCTGGGAAGTCGTCGCCGCCGACATCTCCTCCGTGGCGCTCGAACGCGCCGCCTCGGCCGTGCAGACGGGCGCGGTGACCTGGCTGCAGGCCGACCTCGTCGCGTCCCCGCCCGAACGCGGCAGGTTCGACCTCGTCTCGATGCAGTACTACCCGCTGCCCCTCGCCGCAGGCGAAGAGGGCGTTCGGGGCTTCCTCGACGCGGTCGCGCCCGGCGGCACGCTGCTGGTCGTCGGCCACGACATGGCGGGCCACGAGCCGCACGACGCCCGTTTCAACCCCGCCGACTACTACGCCCCCCGTCAGATCGCCGAGATCCTCGGCGACAAATGGACCGTCCTCGTGCACGAGCCCCGCCGTCGCGAGCGGGCGCTGCCGGACGGCCGCGAAGCGCCCGCCGACCTCGTGCTGAAAGCGGTCCGGGACAACTAGCTCAGCTGTCGCGCCTGCGCAGCGTCACGAGCATCGCGAACTGCCCCACGAGCGCGAACGCGTCGAAGACCGCCCGCGCGTATGGGAAGGCCGGGCGCAAGAGCCGCCCGTCCGGAGTGAAGAGGATGTACTCGAGCGACTTGGTCTGCGCGTCGGCCACGAGGAAAAGGATCACCGCGAGCAGCACGACCGGAAGGCCGATCCGGAACTGCCACGACCGCCACACCGATTCGGAGCTGCGCAGCAGCGCGTTCCCGCCCGCCGCGACCGCGACGGTCATCGCCACGACGAACAGCCACGGAGTCTGGGCTTTGATGTCCGGATGCGCGTTGAAGACGTACCCCCCGGTCATGAGGTCGATCGCGAGGAACACGCTGCAGGCCGCGATCGCTGCCGCCACCGCGACGGGGATCCAGAGCGCGCCCGGCCCGAACGAGTCTGTCGCGGCCCTGAGCCGATCGCCGATCTTCACGGACCACGATTCTTGTCGAGCGCGGAGCAAAGGTCAACCCGGCGCAACGGTCAACCGGCTCGGCGGGGCAGCAGGCTGGTCGAGCCGGGCGACAGGGCCGCGAGCACGGGCAGATGGGCCCCACGGTGCGGGCGCAGCCCTGCGGGCAGAAGCTCGACGGGCCCTTTCTTCCGCAACGCGCACGCGGCCGCGAGGCTCGGCGCCGCCCTTTGGCCGCCCTGCGCGGCCCCGGTGAACTCCAGCACCGTCCAGATCTCCTGGGCGGGGTACTCCGCGATGGCCGCGAGGCGCGCGTCGAGATCGCCCGCCGTGGACACCGCGTACGCGCCGACCCGCTCCCCGTCCTCGACCACGCCGTTCCAGTCCTCGACTCCCGCGCCCGCCAGGCTGGGCGCGTCGTCGGCATGGTCGGCGGCGAACCCTGCTTCGCGCAGTTGCGCCGCGAGCCTGCGCCGAGCCGCCTCGGCGAGCTCGCGCAATTCGATCCGCGCGTTGCGGGCCCGCAACGCGGCGAGGTTCTCCCGAGCGTCCACCACGAGCGTGATCCAGGCTTCTTGGCCGCCGTCGCCGAAGCTGTGGAAGGCTGCCCGCACGGCGGCGCACCGCACCCCGTAGCGGTCCAAGTAGCTCGCGACCAACGACAGCGGCAGCCAATCGGGGGCGCGCGCGCCCGACGGCGCGGCAACTCGGACCAGCGCCGCGACGCGTTCCGGGGCTTCCCCCGCAGGCACAGCGAAGCCCCGCCTGCGGCGCGCCAGCAGCGCGATCCGACGGCGCAGAGCCGTGGTGACATGCGTGCCGCCCCAGCTGCCGAGCACGAACAGCAGCGCGATCACGATGGCGGCGAGGAGCCAGCAAGCGGCGCGCCGCCGCCCGATGCAGTCGAAACCAGCACCGGCGAAACCGGCGGCGAAAACAAGCGCGAGAGCGAATGTCGCCCGCGCCCGGCTCGGTTTGGCAGGGGCAATGCTCATCGGGCTGCTCCTTTCCGGCGCCATGCCGAAACGGCCAAGACAACGCCGACCACGAGGACGAGGGCTGCGGCTCCGGCGAGCGCCACCGCCTTCGGCGCCGTCGGGTCCGCCGGCGCGGGCACGGGCGGCGCTATCTGCTTCACCGCAGCTCTGGGGGCTTGCGCGTCGCCTGCGGGCAGATCCCAGGTCAACGCCGCGAGCGGGTCGACAGTCCCCGCGCCGACAAGGCTGGACGGCAGGCGCGCCGCGTTGTGCGCGGACCGCGTGATCCGGCTCATCGCCTGATACGCGGTCAGTTGCGGATAACGGGACCGGACCAGGGCCGCGACGCCTGCGACGTACCCCGCCGCGTACGCGGAGCCGCGCACGGGGACAGGTTTGCCCTTTTCGTCGAGCAATGCGTTCGCGATAGCCGCGTCGGGAGCGTTGGACAGCGACACAACTGCCTCGCCCGGAGCCGCGACCGATGTCCATGGGCCCGCGAGCGCCGAGGCGGACGGCTGCCCCTGCGGGGTGAGCGAGGCCGCCGACAGCACGTACGGCTGCCAGAGCGACGGGACCGAGAGCGTCGCGGCCCCCGCCCAGCCTTGGCCTGCGAGAGGGTTCGCCGCGCAGTTCGGCTGGTCCGTGTCCCCGGCCGCAGCGACGACGAGCGCGTCCTTGTCCACGACCGCGTGGCGCAGCGCGGCCCCGACCGGCGCGAGGTCGATCGCGACGTCCGAGGGGACGCAGATGGCCGAGCTGATCACGATCACCGTCGCCCCGAGGTCGGCCGCGCGCGCCACCGCACGGGCGAGCGCCTGGACGCCTTCGGCGGCCTGCGCGAGCGTCGGGTTGTCGCCCGGCTCCTTCAGGTTGAACATCGCGGACCAGACGCGCAACGACAGGATCTTCGCCTCGGGGGCGACCCCGGTGAAGCCGTCGCCCGGCGCGGGCCTGCCGCCGACGATCCCGGCCACCAGCGTGCCTGTGCCGTCGCAGTCGTCCAGCCCGTCCGTCGTCCCGACGTAGTCTCCGCCGCCGACGAGGTGCGTCAGCCGGGGATTGCGGGCGACGCCGGTGCCGAGGACTGCGACGGTCTGCCCCTCCCCTCTCGTGAGCCGCTGCGCCGAGGGGAGGCCGAGGGCCGCTTGGTCCGGCGGCGTGCCGGTCAAGGCCTGGTCGGGGATTCCCCCGGCGAGGACGCAGGCGCGGCGCTGGACCATCGGCTGCGGCGGCGCGGGCGCGGTGTTCGCGGGCAGCGCGGCTGGGTCGACGACGGGCGGTCCGGCCAGCGGCGCGGCTGCGGCGGGGACGGCGGACAACGCGATTGCCGCCGAGGCGACGGCCAGGGCTCGCTTCGTCGCGCTCATCCGGCCAAAACCCACTGGAACACGCCGCACACGTACGCCATCGCGGGGATCAGCGACGCGTCCAGGGCGAGCGCGACAAGGCTCACCACTCGACGCACGGGCAGCGAGTAGCCTTCGGGGTCCGCGAGTTTCGGCCTCGCCGCGACCACCAGCCAGATCGCCGCGACCACGCCGAGCGCCGCGACCATGGCGAGCGCCAACGGCCATGCCCCCGCCCGGGCGGAGCCTGCCGCGCCGAGCACGCACGCGAGCGCGGGAGCCGTGACGAGCCACGCCTTCGCCGCGACGGCGGCGGGCACTCTGGCGCGCAATGCGGTGGCGGCGAGCGCGGCGAGCGCCACGTACGTCCCCCATGCGCCGGGCGCCGCCCCCGGCAAGCCCACCGCGCCGACGACCAGCGCGAGGGTCGCGCCCGCGACCACGCCGGTGTGCAGCGAAGCCGCGAAACGGGCCTTGCGCGGCAGACCGGCGAGGACGCCCTCCTCTGCCGGAGCGGGCAGCGGGTCGCCCGGCGCGGGCAGATCCGGCAGCGGCAGACGCGCGAGCAGCACCGACAACGACGGCGCGGCGACGGTGGCGGCCAAGCCGAACAGGATCAACGCGCACTGGGCCCCCGGCGACGAGAGCCCTCCGAGGACCCTGGCGGCAGACACGATCAAGACGGCGAGCGCGAAGGCCGCCGTCCCCGCGAAGAACGCCACAGCGCGCGGGGCCGCGCCCCGCCGGGCGGGCAGGAGCACGCAGAGCGCCGACCACGCGGCTGCCGCAGCTGCGGCGAGCAGGACGTGCGGGGCGCCGAACACGCCGGGGACTGCGGCAGCGGCGGCGCACACCACGGCGAGCAAGGCCGCGACGGACAGCGCCACGACGGCGCGCGGCGCGCGGGACCGGGCAAAGAGGCTGGCCGCAACGGCGACCGCCGCGACGGCGCCGAGCGCGCACCGCGCGGGCACGCCGCCGCCATGGCGCCACCACGCGGTTGCGACGATCGCGGCGAGCAGCAAGAACACCACCGCTGTCGAACTGGCGATCCGCTGGACGACATCGGCGCTCCACTCGGGCCCGATACGCGCACCGGCGAGCGCCGCCGCGTCCGCGACATCCTCCACCACGCTGGCGGCGGCAGGCCCGGCGGGCAACGGCTGCAGCACGAGCACGTCCCCGTCCACGATCCCGACCGCGTCCAGTGTCGCGTCGAGGCTGAACGGCGCGCCGCCGAGCGGCGCGAGGCTGAGCCGCCTCCCACCGGCTGCCGCCGTGCCTTCGTCCGCCGGTCCCGGCGCGACCAGACGGCGGGTGGCCGGGACGATCTCGCGCAGCGGCAGGTCGGTCGGCAGCGCCACATCGGCCAGCTTCCCGTCGCCCAGCACGGCCACCCGCACCAACGACGGCGTCCCCTCCCATGTCTGGGCCAGGGTCGTACCCTCGGTCATCGAACCTCTTTCCATCTGTCGATCTACATTGCTTCGGCGAACACGTCTTCGGCAAGCGCGGCGAGCGCCGCCGCGATCGCCGCCGTGGTCCCCGGCGAGAACGTGGAGAGCCACTGGCCGTCGGGAGCCTTGGACGGAGCCACGAGCACCCGGCCCGCCACAGTGTCGAGCACGCCGATCCCGATATCCGCCGCTGTTCCAAGACGAGCCGTCTCCGGGTGCGCCGCGCGGTCGGGCGACACGGACGAGATCTCCACGAACGAGCGAGGCCCCGCGAGCATCGCCGCGAGCGTGTCGCGGGCCTCGTCTGGAAGGTCCAGCCCGGCCAGCACCCGCTGGGCCGGGGCGCCCGCCCGCAACCGCTCGTCCGCCAGGGCTCCGTCCGCCGTCGGCAGCGAGAACTGCCGGAATGTCGCAGGCTCGGCCCCCGGCAAGCCCGCCGTGAGAACGCTGGCGAGCGTCCTCGGGTGCGCGGGGCCGAGATTGGTGAGCGTCACGAGCGCGCCCGCCCGCATGGCGACCACGGTGGAGTCGTCGCGGCAGACGACGACGGTCCGCAGTTGGTCCGCGCGCCCAGTGGGCGCGGCCGAGCCCGCGCGGACCGTGCGCGCCTCGAAGCTGCCCGTCTCCCCGCGCCGCCGAGCGGCGCACACCGCCCGCACCCATGCCGCGACGCGCTGGTCGACGTTCCCGTCCGAGTCGAGCACCCCGAGCCCTGCGAGCTCCTGGCGCAGCCCGTCGATGATTTTTCCTGCGACGAGCGGATTGCCGAACGGCTGGGTGATCGCGAGCGGCCACGGGTATTCGCCCGCGCCGACCAGATCGGCGACGAGCCAGGCCTGGGCGGCGGTGAGCTCGACCGCGTCAGAGCTCATTCACACCCACTTGGCGCCCTCGGCCATATCGCGGGCGTTCATGGAGAGGGTGTTCTGCTCGTGCGAGCTCGCCATCGCCCGGTAGGCCATGACCAGCTCCTCCATGCTCTGGTTCCACCGGGCCTGCCAGCCCTGGTAGCTGGTCCCGGTGTCGCCCTGCCATGCGCCCGCGAGCGAGGCCTGCTCGCTCGCCACGTCGGAGCCGACCACCTGCAGCGTGGCGGCGTAGCCGTTCATCTCGGCGGCCTGCGCGAGCATCGCGGGGTAGGTGTACATGATTTGGGTCATTGCGGTGTCCTTCCGAAGAGTTGCTGGGTCAGATGACGTTGTAGCCAGAGGCCGCCGCGGCGAGGTCCTCGGCGACGTAGGTGCTGCTCGCGTCGGCGAGGTTGGCCTGCGCGATGTCCAAGAGGACGTTCACTTTGGCGGCAGCCTCGACGAACCGGGCGTGCGCGGCCTGGAAGGCGGCGGACGACTCGCCCATGTGGAACGCCTGCGCGCTGATCGCGGCTTGTTCCGCCTGGGCCATCGTGGCCCGCATCAGCGCGGTCTTGGCGCCGAACGCGGCCTCGGAGGCGATCAATTGGGGGACGTGAGCGTCGAGCAAGCTCATGGTGTTTCTCCTTTTCTTGTGGATGCGGTCTCGTGCGGTTTCGGTCTGGTCAGATTTCGAGCGCGTAGGCCGCGGCGGCGGCGAGGTCGCCTTCTTGGTAGCTGAGCCCGGAGTCTGCGACGGCGAGGCTGGAGCCGCCCAGCTCGGCGACGCCGGTGGCGCCGGAGGCCTGCCGCCCGGCCCCGCTGGCGGAAAGCTCTGCGGCAGCTGTGATCGAGACCGAGTCGATCGCGGGCGGGACGACCGCCGTGACGACCGGGGCCGCGACCACGTGCGCGGCGGCGAGCCGGGCCGTGATCGCCTCGACGAGCGTGCTTGTGGCGGCCATGCCTTCGGGCAGGGTGCGCAAAATCATCGGCGGCCTTCCTTCCTGTTCTCAGAGCTCTGCGCGTTCGCGAGCTGGATGAAAGCGGGGACGTCGTCGTCGCCCACCAGCACCGCCCGGCCGGGCGGAAGACGGGAGAAGCGGTGGCCTCGGACCTTGCCGCTGTCGTGCGGGTTGCCGGAGAGCATGAGGGTCGTCGCCTGCAGGTCGACCAGTCCCCGCAAGAGCGAGTTGGTCATGACCGTGTGCCCCGAGCCTGCGGCCCTTGCCGTGACGACGACCCGCAGCCCGAGGTCCGCCGCAGAGGCGAGGAGGCCGACGATCCCGGCCCAGGGGCGCTGCCCGATATGCGGCCCGCTGAACGCGGGGGCGTCGGGGATCTGGTCCGCGTCGTCGATCAGGAGGTAATGCGTCTGTCCTGGGTCTTTCGCCGTGGCGGGGAACCGCCAGTCGCGCAGCTGCTGCGCCGTGAGGCCAGCGGGCGGGCGGCGTTTCTCCATGAGCGCGGCGAGCCCCAGCATCGCCGGGATGACCCGGTCGAGGTGCGTGGTGTGCTCGTTGTCCTCGAAGAGCGGCTCGTCCACCAGGCGCAGCCGCCGGTCGACGACGGTGAGCGCGACCTGGTCCGCCCTGCTGTTGTCGCGCACCGACCGGATGATGTGCCGCAGGAGGGTGGTCTTCCCCGAGCCGCTGTCGCCGAGGACCAGCAGGAGCGGGTGCGCGGCGAAGTCCACCACAGCCGGGGCGAGGTCTTCCTCGCGCAAGCCGACGACCACGAGGTCGCGGGCGGGCAGCACGGGTTCGAGCGAGGCGGGTTCGAGCGAGGCAGGCAGGACCCGCACCCGGGGCGCGGCGAGCCCTGGATAACGCGCGCCCAGCTCGCGCACCGCCTCGGCCACAGCGGCGGTGAGCCCTTCTGCCGAGTCGGCCGTGTCGAGCCTCGGCGCGGCGATGAGGAAGTGCTCCGCCGCTGTGGTGATCCCCCGGCCCGGCTGGTCCGCCGGGACCGACTCCGCCGGTTTGCGCAGCGCCTCGGGGTCGCGGACGTTGCTGTCGCGAGGGTCGGTGAGGCGGAGCTCCAGCCGCAGGCCCAGCCCGTCGCGCATCGCGAGGGGCACGTCGAGCCAGTTCGAGACGGTCACAAGGACGTGGATCCCATAGGCCAGCCCCGAAGTCGCGAGCTCGGAGACCTCGGCGAGCAGCGGGTTCTTCGTGGTGAACTGGTCGGTGTTCGCCCTGCTGAACGCAGTGAGGTCGTCGAGCAGCAGGAACACGTCGCCGAATCCGTCCCGAAGGGCGGGCTCGTTGGCTCGGCGCTCGCGGAACTCGTCGACCGAGGCGACCGAGTGGTCGCGGAACAGCTGCCTGCGTGCGGCGAGCAGTTGGCGCAGCTCCGCGAGTATCCGGCGGACCAGCTCCTCGTCGTGCGGGGAGGCGACCGCCGAGACGTGCGCGAGCGGCGCGAGCGCGGCGAGCCTGCCGCCGCCGAAGTCGAGGATGTGGAATTGGACGTCCTCCGGGGAGCACGCCGCCGCCCCGGCGAGGACCACGGTCATGAGCGCGCTCGACTTCCCCGACTTGGGGCCGCCGTGGATCGCGATGTTGCCCGCTGCGGAGGCCGCGTCGAAGACGAGCGGGTCGCGGCGCATGAGGAACGGGCGGTCGATCTCGCCGATGGGCCAGCGCAGCGGCGCCGCTGGTGCTCCGCCGGTCGCCGACCGGCCGATCAGGCCGCCAAGCGAGATCGGGGCGTCGAGCGGGGCCAGCCAGAGCTCGGGAGCCTTGGGCCCCAGCTCCGCGAGCTGCTCGCCGATGACGCTGACCAGCTTGCGCGCCCTCGTGAGGGAAGCGGGCACGACTAGCTGCGCATGCTGCTCGGCCGGGGCCTCGTCCTGGTCCGGCTCTGCCCATGCGGCGGTGAAGCGTTTCGGCTCGATCGCGGCGTACGGCGCGGCTGCGGCTGCGGCCTTGGGCGGCTCGTACACCCCGTCGACGTACGAGGCCCGGAATTTGACGGGCGCCGCCCCCGGCGAGGGCACGAAGTAGCCGATGCCTTTGTGCTCTTTGCCCGATTCGATGTGGTACGCGTCTTCGACCCCGATGACCTGCCGCGAAGCCGCCGCGCTCGCGACTTTCAACCCGATCCGGTACGAGGTGTTCTTGTCGATGTCCTTGATCCGCCCGATGTCGAGGGTCTGCGAGGCGAAGAGGATGTGGACGCGCAGCGAACGCCCCTTGCGCGCGACCATGTCGAAGAGCTCCGCGTACTCGGGGTGGTCGGCGAGCATGAGGGTGAACTCGTCCGCCACGACGAAGAGCGTGGGGATCGGCGGGAGGTCGTGGCCGTGCGCGATGGCGTTCTCGTATTCGGCGACGGAGTTGAACGCGCTCCCCTGCGCCTGCCTGCCCGCCTCGCGCAGCAGCTGCTCGCGGCGGGCGATCTCGCCGCGCAGGGTGTCCGCGAACCGGTCCGCGAGCGAGCGCTTCTCGGCCATGTTCGAGATGACGGCGACGACCTGCGGGAAATCGCGGAAGATGTCGGCGCCCGCCTCGCCTTTGAAGTCCAGGTAGATGACGATGAGCCGGTCCGCCGGATGCGTGGCGAGCAGGGAAAGCAGGATCGCCATGATGGTCTGCGACTTGCCGGACCCGGTCATGCCGATCATGAGCCCGTGCGGCCCCATGCCGCCCTCGGCCTCGTCTTTGAGGTCGAACATGAGCGGCTCGCCCGTGCTCGTGACGCCGATCGGCACCCGGAGCTCGTGCTCGCGGGGCCTGCTGGCCCAGAGCGAGGTCATGTCCAGGTCGGCGGCGTCGCGGATGCCGAGCAGCGCGGAGAAGCCCGAGGCGTGCGCGCCCGCGCCCCGCGAGTCCGAGGCGACGGGGCCGGAGTCCCATCGCGCCAGCCGTCGGGCGAGATGCGCCGCCTCCGCCGCGCCAAGCGTGTCGGCTTCCGCGACGAAATCGCGCCACATGCCGCGCTCCCACCGCCGCAGGGCGCCGCCTTCTGCCTTGAGGACGAGCCGCGCGGGGTGGTCGGGCTCGTCGTCCGACGGCTCCTGCTCGGCCCTGCGCACAATGACGACGCCCGCGAGCCCTTCGGGGGGCAGGAGCGTCTCGGGCCGCCAAGCCGGGTCGTCCACGACGACCAGCACATGGCCGAGCGCGTCGGCGATGAGGCCGGGCAGCGCCGCCGGGTCGGCGGCGAGCCTGCGAGCGGGTCCGAGCCCGTCCGCCTTGCCGGGGATGTCGGTGTGCGGGAGCCATTTCAGCCACGACCACGCGGGCGATTCGAGCTCGGGGCTCGCTGCGGCGACGGCGAGGACGGCAGGGTCGTGCCAGGTCGTCGCGGCGGCGACCCACGCGGCGACAGCCGCGCGGACCTCGTCCGCCGCGCCGTGGACGACGATCTCCTTCGCCTTGGCGAGGTCGATGGCCACCGGAACGCCGCTGAGCTCGCGATGCGCGTCGAGGAGCGCCGCGAGGCTGGTCTGGCACACCGGCTCGAGGTCTGCCTCTTCGCCGCTCTCGCCGACTCGGAGCGTCGCGGCGGCGGGCACGGAGCCGAAACCGACGCGCACGGCGAGGAAGTCCGCGTCGCCGAGGTCTCGCTCCCACTGCCGCCGGGTCCCGACGATCTCGGCGAGCTCGCCGGGCGCCGGGTGCGACCATGCGAGCGCCGCGCGTTGCGCGGTCGCGGCAGCCCGGGCTTCGCGGCGGACTCGGGAGAGATAGCGCAGGTAGTCCGCGCGCTCGTCGTCCACTTCGGCGACCGGCGTCCCCGAGTTCGAGCCTCGGAAGATGCCCGTGGCGGCGAGGAGCAGCACGAACGGGAAGAATAACGTCTGCGGGGTGATCAGGCGCAGCCCGGTTGCGACCATCGCGACGACCATGCCGACGACGAGGAGGCCGATCACCCACGGCATCGCGCGGCGCATCAGCGAGGGCGGGACGAGCCTTGGCAGCTCGGGCGGCGGCTCGACCACGATCACCCCGGACCGGGCGGGCGGGGCGGGCAGCCTGCGCTTGGCCTCGAACAGGACACGGGTCACTTGGCCGCCTCCGCTTCCGTCACGCTGTCGTGGGCGAGGAGCGCGTCGGCCCGCGAGAGGGCAGGACCAGCGGCGAGAAGGCGCAGGATCGACCACGGGACTGGCACAGCGGGGCCGCCCAAGCCGAGGGCCTCGAGCGTTTTCCCGCCCTTGTCGGTCGTGTCGAGGCCGTAGCGGACGCCCGTGTCGGAGACCCAGAACATGGCCTCTCGCGTCGGGGACGCGGGCTCTTGGCCGACGACTTGGGCGAGGTAGCCCGCGCCGGGCGCGACCACAACGCGATCCGCTGTTCCGGGAGCCCCCGCCGCGACCAGGTCCACCGCCCGGTCCGGCGCGACAGCGGGCAGCGCCGCGCCGGAGAGCAGGGCGAGCGTCGAGACTGCCGCCGCCGCAGGCTTCGACCATTTGGCGCACAGCACCGGCTCGGCTGCGGGGTCGACGATGCGCACGGGGTCCGCCGGGTACACGGACGTGTCGATCCTGTGGACGACGGGGATGCGGGCGATCTGGTCGGGGGCCAGCAGCGGCGGGACGGCGAGGCCGTAGGAGTCGGTGTTGCGCAGGATCGCGGCGAGCACCCTCGGGACCGGTTGCAGGCCGTCCTGGAGCACGGCGTAGTTCTGCGTCCGCCCGTCGAGGGTCCGCGACGCGACGACCGAGCCGACGGGATGGCCAAGGGCGAAGCGGGGCGCCCCGCCCGCGCCAGGGATCGCGGGGGCGGCGAGCTGCGGCCCTTCGGGGATGACGTCGATCAACGCGTCGGACAACAGGCGCGGCGCGGGCGAGCCGGAGTCGAGGCCCAATGCCGAGGCGACCGCGTGGTCGTCGAGGTCGACTTCGGCGCGGCGGCCGTCCCAGACGAGCCATGTCGCCGTTCCGGTCCGGGCGAGCACCGCGCGGTCGGCGGGCAGCGCGGCGGCGCCCTTGTCCGCGGCCGCGCTGTCCGCGACGGCTTGCCCCGCGATCACCGTGACCACGGGCTTTGTGCCGCGCGCGGGTTGCGCCGCCGCGTCGCACACTGCCCACTGCGCATCGCGCTCCGGGCTTTGCGCCATGCGCTCTGGCGCTCCGGGGATGCCGAGGACGTTCCCCCTGCGGTACTGGTCCAGCTCGGCTCCGCGCACCCAAGCGGGATCCTCGGCCCTGCCGACGATGAGCCGGGCGGAGGCGAGGTTGAGCACCGGGTGCACGGTGTCGCCGAGCCGGAGGTACAGCGCGGCGGTGGCTTTGTCCGCGAGCACGGCGTGCTCCTTGGCCGCGCCGACCGGACTGATCAGCGAGAACACGAAACAGCCCACGACGCCCGCGACGAGGAGCAGAAGCCCGAGGCCGAACGCTCGGGACTGCGAGCGCAACGGCTCGACCAGCATTCTCGTGTCGTGCAATGCCACGCCCGAGGCGGCGCGGCGGAGCGCGAACCGCCAGCCGGTCACCTGGTGCCTGGTCACAAAGCCGCGTCGGAGCTCGGGGCGTTCCCCGACGGCGTGCGACACGATGACCTCCAAAGCATGGTTAGGCTTAGCTGAGTTAGGTAAGCATTACATAAATGCCCACCCGAGGCAACTCGCGAGACCGCAGCGACGAAAAAGGGCCGGCCCATACGGGCCGGCCCTTTCGGTCAGTCTTCTCGCTCAGTCTTTTTTGGCGAACCACTCCGAACGCTTGAACACGATCGCGTCCAAGCTCAGGCGACCTGGGCCGGTGACCGTGATCAGCAGCGCGACCAGCAGGAAGAGGAAGGCGGGAGCGCCCGCCCACGCCGTCGCGGGCCCCGGGTCGAACAAGTTCGTCAGGCCGCCGCTGAAGTGCGGGCCATTGAAGACGTGCCCCGGCGCGGTCAGCAGCGCGCCGACGAAGCCGATCACGGCCACAAGCCCGGCCACCGGCGTGAGCAGGCCGAGGGCCAGCAGGACGGGGGCCACGAGCTCGGCCGCGATCGCGACAGCCGCCGAGACGCCGGGGAGCGGGACGCCCATCTGGTCGAAACTCGCGACCACGTTGGAGAACCCGTAGTCATGCACCTTCTGCCACCCGTGCGGGATCAGCGCGGCCGCGAAGCCCAGCCGCCCCAAGAGCAATCCGATGTCACGAACCTTGTCGGACATTTTCCATCCTTTCATCATCGACACGCCTCGCTGCGAGGGTTGTGCGCCACGTTTCCACACGGAGCTTGAATGTTCAAGTTGCGATTTTGACGGATTATTCCCCATCGAGCCCGACACCGCGTCGACTTGGTCACAGGCAGGGCCCCTCAGGCCCCACGCACGGCGAGGTCGGGGCGGCCCGCGAGCACGCAGGCCATGTTGTATCCGGTGATGCGCAGCTGCCCGTTCTCTCCGAGCCTCGGGTAATCGGCATGCCCCCAGGCCCGGTCGTGCTGCTGCCCGTCCCCCGGCCCGACCGAGGCGCGCGTCGAGAGCCGCTGGATCCAGGGGGCCTCGACCACAGAGCCGCCGAACCAGCTGCCCGCCCTGCGGATCATGTCGCCCTCCGCCAGCATGGCGAACACATGGCCCGGCTCAAGGCGGAGCTTGCGGGCGGATGCGGCCCGGATCCCCGGCGATCCGAAAAAGACCACGTCTCCGACCACGCCTTTCGGCAGCCGCCGCAAGGCGAACGATGTGGTGAGCGAGCCGTAGGAATGCCCGAGCGCGGTGACCGAAGGCCGCTCGGGCGCGCCGGAGCCCGCGAAACGGAGCCACCGAAGGAACTGGGCGAGCTCCACCGCCCCCCGTTTCGCCCGCTCGGCGCTCAAGAGGCGCACCGCGCCGACCGCGCCGTCGCCCCAGCCCGGGCCGAACCTCCTGCTCTGCAGCATGGTGAGGTCGAGCTCGGCGTGCGGCGTCTCGTAACCGATCCAGCCCACGCATGCGACCGTCTCGCCCGACCCCTGGCCGCGCAGGATCGCCGTCGCGCAGTCCCGCAACGCCTTCGCCTCGCGGGCCATGTCCACCATGCTGCGCCCCGGCGTCGTGTTCATCCCGGGCACCGCGACGGAGACCCGGTCCGCCACGTCGACATCGCCGATCGCGATCGCCGCCTTGCCCCGCGCGCCGAACCGCATGTCCAAAAACACGAGCCGCGCCTCCGGATCTTCGGCGAGGGCGCGCTCGATGGCTTCGAGATCTTCGATTTTGCGCAGCGCGTACCACAGGTCGGAGCCCCGGTTGTTGAACCAGCCGGGGAAACGCTGCGCCGCGAGCACGTTCCGCAGCCTGTCCCGTTCCGCCTCCAGCCGCGCGCGTTCGACGACCAGCAGTTCGCGGTTCTCCTTGTCGAGCGAGGTTGCGGAAGGGGCCGACATCTCTTGTGCGTTTCCTTCCTGACCGCGCGACCGGATGACGTTGGGAAGTCTATTGGAGCGGGCTAGCGCGGCGGTGCTCCGTGGCGGCGGAACTCCGCGAACGCCTCGACGCCATCGCGCGCACGGTGTGCCCCGACGACCCGCGCCCCATCTTCACCCGCCACAGCGACGCGTTAGCTGTCCTCGGCGAAGAGCACCAACTCGCCTGCCAATGCGGCAAACCGTCCTGCAAGGCAGCGCAGAGACCCACGCGGCACGCCAAGAACATCGAACTCGTCGTGCAACTCCCCGCGTTGATCTCAGGCGAGGACATCCCCGCGCTCCTCGACGGCACCCCGATTGACCCCGAACTCGCACGCATGCTCGCCAAAGCCGCCAAACACATCCGCTTCACCACCACGCCAGACCAATCTCCCCCACTCGCTAGCGCTCGCGGGAGGTACCCCCAACCCACACCGGCCCTCGAAACCCACGTCAACACACGAGACTCGCACTGCCGATTCCCCGGCTGCCACCGAAGAGCACGCACCGAACTCGACCCTCCCCCACGGCCCCGAGGGGGCCGCGGGCGGTACCCCCACATCCCGTTCAACCACGAGCACCCGGAATCAGGCGGACAAACAATCCCCGAAAACCTCAAACGATTGTGCAGACACCACCCTCCCCCACTCGCAGAACTCGTGGGAGGTGCCCCCAGAGCCAAAACACACGGCCACTGGCAAGACCGTCAAGAACCCGACGGAACCGTCCACTGGACCAGCCCAACCGGCCAGCACCACACCACCACCCCAGGCTGATCTAGCGCGCCCTGCGTCTCCGCGAATTCTTCCCATGTGCGGATGCGGCGACAGGCGCCCTCCGAGCCGGAGGCTGGAAAAACGCGTCGTCGCGCTCCGGATAAGCCTTTTCGACAGGCTCGCTCGGGGCGAGGAACACCACCGGCTCGGGAGTCACAGATATTTCGCTGAACTCCTGCGGCGGCGGGCTGCATGAGAACAGCAGGCCTGCGCGGTCGTGGTGCTTTTCTTCACGTGCGAAAGAATCGGTCAAAGCGCCACCACAGCAACGGCTTGCGGACCGCGCGGGCCGGACTCGACCTCGTACTCCACTCGCTGGCTCTCTTTGAGGATGATCGACGCGTCGCTGTCGCCGATCCCAGAGGAGTGGACGAACACGTCTTTGCCGCCATCGCTCGGGGCGATAAAGCCGTATCCCTTTTCTTCGTTGAACCATTTCACAGTGCCTTGAGGCATAAGTACGCTTCCTTCGCGTCGGAAAAATCAGAGCGGTGCTCCAGCTCTGGGCCGCGGGGGAATTGTGAGACTCACTCGGTTTCGTACCGCCCGCCGCGTAAAAAATCTCGCGAGCTAATCACCAAGAATCTAAACCAATTTCAAGGTACCACACTCTCAGGAAAAATGTGAGGGAGAGTTCCGGAACGAACCTCCGCCGCGATCACGATGGCAAGACGGGCGGCGAAGTCGGCGTAGAGTGGTCAAGTCAGCGGATATCGCGCTTGGCCGCGCTGGCCACTCCGTCGTTGGCGTGAAGCCGGTCGGGCCACGGCCGAGGCAGGAGCGTCTCGATGTCGCGGACACCAAAAACCCAACTCGAACAGCCCCTTCGGCTCCGACTGAAGCCGGAGCCCTGGACCCTGGGGCCCGTCGACGGCGCGTGGTGGCCGCGCAGCCGCGCCCTGCCCGTCGAGCTCCTCGGCCTGCTCCCGACGCTCTCCGAGCAGATCGGCCATATCAGCGGGGTGATATACGACCCGCGCGAGTGGCTGTCCGGCACGAAATTCGTCGTCTCGCAGGAGGGACCCATCAGGACGACCGCGTCCCCGTACCAACCGCCGAACACGATGCACGTCGTGGGCCAGAACAATAAAAAACTCACCCTGCTCGTGATTCCGCACCGCATGAACTCTGCGGACGCCGACTTGATCATGTCGAACGCGGCGAGCTTGGGCAACGCCGAAGCCCCCGACAAACTGCTGGCAATCCGAGTGCCCGACAGCACGCCCCGGCAGGACATGATCCGACAGCAGCGGCAATGGGTCAAAGACTGGAGCGAGCTGGGCAAATAACCAGCTGAGAAGCGGGCCCGCCTAGCGGCCCGCAGGCGGCGCCCCCAGCGCAGCGCCCTGCTGGTCGAGCCTGTCCCATGCCGCCGCGTCCTCGGCGAGCCCGCCAAGGACCCGGTCGGACAACAGGCCCAAGCAGCTGAGGTTCGGAAAACCCGGCCCTTGCGCGGGCCCCGCGAGGTTCGGCAAAAAGAGTTTCGGGCGAAGGCCCGTCACCGACAAGTCGTGTCCGATCGAAGCCTCCAGCGCCTCCTGCGTCACCGGCCAGCCGACGGCCAGCTCCATCAGGTCGAGCGCCTCCTGCGCGAACAGGTCCAAGAACCACAGCGGATGCCCGCCGACCGCGTCCACCACCAGGTCGAAACTGTGCGTCGCGTCTCCGCCGGAGGCACACAAAGCTCGCCCTTGCGAAGCGGGCGAGTCGCCAGACCCGGGGTTCCGGACCATCAGGTCAACCCGGCCGCCGTTGGCCGCCGCGTAGCCGACCCTGCCGCGCAGATGGCCGACGCGGTCGTCGCGCAGGAGCTCGCCCTGCACATGCGCCGAGAAAACTCCCCGATCCGTTCTGCGGATCAGCTCGCGGCGCTCCCCCGACGAAAGCGCCAGCCATTTCGAGGGGTCGCTGTACATGGTGTTCTCGAAATAGCTCTCGCCCCTCGTGTACACGGTCGGATTCGGGGACACGACCGTCACCACGCCGATCTCCCGGTGCTCGATCAGCTCGTTCACCACTGCGGCAGCAGTCTCGCCGCCGCCGACCACCGCGACCCGGAACGCCTCCGGCAATTCGCGGCCCATCACCAGCTGCCAGAACCTCGCGACGCTGAGCACCTGCGGGCAGTCCGGCAGCATGGACCGCTCGGCGGCGCCGGGGCCGGTCAGCATGAGCGCATCGGCCCATACAGTCGTCTCGCCGCGAATCCGCCATCTGCCGTCCTCGCACCCGATCGAGGACACCGCGCCCGGCACCACGTCCAAGTCCGCTCTGCGGGCGGCCCATCGCAGGTAGTCCGCCCACACCCGGTGCTTCGGGTTGGGCTTGCCCCGGTCCACCCAGTCCGCGAAACCGCCCTGGTCGACCAGGTACGCCTGCCAGCTGTACCGCAGCATCGGATCGGCGAGGCCTGCCCGGTACGGGAAGCCGAGGTCTTTCTCCGGGCTCGTGCCAAGGCGCTGCTGGCCGTCCGTCCACCCGCCCTCCGCAGTCCAGTGCGCGCCGACCGAGCGGGACTCCACCGCGACCACGTCAGGGGCAGGCAGGCCGAGCTCGCGCATCACGCGGGCCTTCACAGCGACGGCGACCGCTTTCGGCCCCGCTCCGACGATAGCCAGCGTGGTCATGCCTGCCTCCTGAGCGCTTGTTCCCACAGCTCGTGCAACTCGGCGATCCGCTCTTCGGCGAAGACGTCCTGGTGCCAACGCCATGTGCTCACCAGGCGCGGGCCGTCGCCGTCCTCGACTGTCGCGGCGATGAGGGCCAGCTCGTGGCGCATCGGCAGGTCCGGCTCCGGCTTCGCGAGCTGGTCCGAGATCTCCCAGTCCACGACGGCCTGCCATGGACGCTCCTGCGCCCCTGCGACCGCGATATGGCCGAGATAGTTGAACAGCACCTGCGGCTCGGGCATGAGCGGCGAGATCGACGCGAACAGCCCGACGGTCGAGGACGCGTCCCACGGCTCGTCCGGCCTGCCGTGCGACTCGACCGCCACCGCCACGGGAGCGCGCCATTGGGCGAGCGCTGAGCGCAGCGCCGCGAGGAGCCGGTCGTGCGGCGCTGTCGTCCGCGACGAGCGCACGGCGAACCGCGCGCCCGCCATCGTGTCCTGCCCTGGGCGCAGCCGCCTGCTGCCCAGCGGCGCCTCCTGCGGCTCGGGCCGCGCTTCGTCCGTGTGGGACCTCGAAACCTCTTTGGACCATTGGGCGTAGCTCGTGAGCTCGACCACCGGCGCCGGGGACTCCCCTCGTTCCAGCTCCGTCCACCACTGCGCGAGCTCGCCGAGGATGATCTGCCAGGACACCGGGTCCACCACGAGGCTGTGCACGACAAGGACGAGCCGTTCGTCCTCGGGCAGCCACACAGCCTGCAGCATGGACCCTGCTTCGGGGTCCAGCCGCTCCAGTGCGGCGCGCACCTCCCGCGTCGCGTCGTCGCCGACCCGGAGCACGTCGTCTGCCCGAACGGCTCCGACAGGCGCGGGCGACAACGTGGCCTCGGCGAGCCGGGAGCGCAGCATCGGATGGCTGTCCACGAGCAACTGGAGCAGCACGAGCAGTTGCTCCTTCGTGATCCCCGCAGGCAGACGGACGGTCTGCCATTGCCCGAACCGCCGGAACCCGCCGAACTCGACCAGCCAGCGGCCGACCGGCAGGAGCGGCGCAGGCTCGACCGGATCCGCGCAGGCGTGCGCGACGGCAGCGCTCTCGGCCTCGGCCGCGAGCGCGCGGACCGTGCCCGCCCGCATGATCATCCGGGGCGTGACGCGCACTCCCTCCCGCCTGGCCTTGCCCACCAGGGCGATGGCGGTGATGCTGTCCACGCCGAGATCGAAGAAGTCCTGGTCAGCCGAGACCGACCGGACCCCGAGCTGCTCGGCCAACAGGCCCGCGAGCAAGCGCTCTGCCTGCGTGCTCGGAGCCTCGCCCTCGGCCGCCTCAGCCCATTCCGCGAGCAACGACGCGAGCACCGCCGCGTCCAGCTTCCCGTTCGCCGTGAGCGGCAGCCGGTCGCGGACCACGATCCGCGCCGGGATCATGTAGCCGGGCAGCCGTTCCGCGAGCGCGGCGCGCAATCGCGCGCCGTCCGGCACAGCCCCGTCCCTCAGCACCACGCAGGCGGCGAGAACCAGCCCGCCGGCGACTGAGGCATGAACACCGTGCCCGCCGGCGACTGAGGCATGAACACCGTGCCCGTTCGGCCGCGCCACAGCCGTCACAGCGGCGGCGCGCACCTGCGGCAACGCCAGCAGGGCCGCCTCGACCTCGCCGATTTCGATCCGGTGGCCCCGGATCTTCACCTGCTCGTCCGCCCGCCCGAGGCATTGCACCGCGCCGGAGGAGAGCCTCCGGGCGAGATCGCCGGTGCGGTACATCCGCGCGCCGGGCAGGAACGGGTCGGCGACGTACCGCTCGGCGGTTCGCCCAGGGTTCGCTGCGTAGCCACGGGTCAGCTGCTCGCCCGACAGGTACAGCTCCCCCACCACGCCGTCCGGGACGAGGCGCAGCCCGGAGTCCAGAACGTACGCGGCCATCCCCCGTGTCGGGCGGCCGATCACCGGCTCGGCATGCTCCGCGACGGCGGCGACCAGCGCCTCCACCGTCGTCTCGGTTGGCCCGTAGCAGTTGTGCGCGGCGGTGGCAGGGAGGGCCGCGAGCCGCTCCCACTGGGCGGGGCTGAGCGCCTCGCCGCCGAGCGCGAGCACCGCGAGCTGCGGCAGATCGAGCTGGGAAAGCATCGACGGCGACGTGTCGATCATGTCGAGGCCGCGCTCGGCGATCCCGGCGGCCAGGCGCTGCGCGTCGCGCATCTCCTCCTCGCCGAAAAGGTGCACGGCGTGCCCGCCCAGCAGCCCCGCGAGCGGCTGCCACGAGGCGTCGAAGCTCAACGACCAAGCGTGCGCGATCTTGAGCGGCCTGCCGAGACGCTCCTGGGCGGGGCGCAGCATCCGCTCCCCGTGGTCGCGGACGTAGCCCACGAGCGCCCGATGCGTGCCGACGACGCCTTTCGGCTCGCCGGTGGAGCCAGACGTGAAGATCACGTATGCGGCCTGGTCGGGGTGGACGCGGACCGGCTCCATCGCGGGCCCCTCGAAGCCAAGGACGCCCTCGTCGAGCACCAGCGACGGCGCGGCCTGGCGCAGGATGGACTCGATCCTGGCCTTCGGCAGCGCGGGGTCCACCGGCACATACGCGGCTCCGGCGGCGAGCACGCCGAAAATCGCGACGACGAACTCCGGCGAACGCGGCAGGCGCAGCGCGACGACAGACTCCTGCCCGACGCCGCGCATGGCGAGCCAGCCCGCGATCCGCGCGGCCCGCTGTGCGAGCTCCCGGTAGGTGAGCGATCCCCCCGACCACGACAGCGCCACCGCGTCGGGGGTCTTGTCGGCCTGCGCCCACAGGAGCTGCGCGACGCCTGCCCGCTCGGGCGGAAGGCCGGGGACAGCGCTCGCCACGAGGATCCGCTGGCGCTCCCCCGGCAGCAGCACGTCCAGATCGTCGGGGCTGTTGTCGGCGCGCGCGGGCAACTGCCGCACGACCGAGAGCAGCCGCTCGACCAGCTGCCGCGCGTCCACCGGCAACGCGCCGGGCGCCGCCTCGGCGGTGACGACCAATCGGCCTTGGTGGACGAGCGGCACGATCGCGAGCGGGTAGTGCGCGAGGCTCTCCATCTCCACCGGGCGCAGCCGAGCCCCGTCGGCCAGCTCGACCACGGCGGTCGCGTCGCCGAGCGGCGCGTTCTCGTACACGAACAGCGTGTCGAAGAGCGCGCCTTGGCCGCACGCCCGCTGCACCTCGGACAGGCTCAGGTGGCCGACATCGCGCAAGGCGGCCGACTCGCGCTGCAGCTGGGCGCACTGTTCGAGGGCCGAGCGCGCCGGATCGACCCGGATCCGCGACGGGACCGTGTTGATGAACAGGCCCACCATGGACTCCACGCCCGCGACGGCCTCGGGCCTGCCGGAGACGACCGAGCCGAACACCACGTCCGCGCGGTCGGCCAGCCTGCCGAGCAGCACGGCCCAGGCGTATTGCACGACCGTGCTCATCGTCAGCCCGTTCGACCTCGCCCAGGCGGCGATCCGCTCGGTCTCCGCCTCGTCCAACGCGAGCGTCGTCTTCTCCGGGACCGCGCCTGCCCGTTCGCCGCCCGCGGCGAGCATGAGCGGGGCCGCCCCGGCGAGGTGCTCGCGCCAGACGCGCAGCGCCGCCTCGTGGTCCTGGTCCGCCAGCCAGCCGATGTAGTCGCGGTACGGCCGGGGCTCGGGCAGCTCCTGCCCCTGGTAGAGCGCGACGAGCTCCTGGAAGAAGACTGCCATCGCCCAACCGTCCATGAGGATGTGGTGCGCGGTCACGATCAGCCTGCGGCGGCCGCCCGGCAGCGCGAGCAGCACGAGGCGCAGGGCGGGGCCGCGCTCGAGGTCGAAGGGCTCGCGCCGCTCGGCGAGCGCGATCTCGTCCAGCTCCTCCGGCGAGGCCGCGCGCTCCCGCCAGGGCAGCGTCGCCCGGTCCGGGACGATCTGCACCGGCTTCGGCAGATCGCGGTCCCAGAACGAGGCCCTCAGGTTCGGGTGGCGGTCGAGCAAGGCCTGGGCGCTGCGGCGCAGGCGGTCCGCGTCCAGCGGGCCCTCGACATCGACGACGAGCTGCATCGTGTAGAGGTCGACCCCGCCCTCCGCGAGCTTCGCGAGGGCGAACAGCCCGGCTTGCATCGGGCTGAGCGCGAGCACGTCATCGATGCGGGCGGGCGCGGTCTGGGAGGCGGTCATAGGGCTGCCTCCCACGACTCGGCCAACGAGGCCAGCACGTCCTCGGAGAGGCCTGAGACACTCATCGGCGCGTGGCCCCGGTCGGCGCTGCGCTCGGACGAGTGGCCTGCCTCGTCCACGGCGGCGGCGAGGTCGGCGAGGGCGTGGTGCTCGAAGACCAGCTGCGGCGTGAGCGCCAACCCCGCGTCGTTCGCCCGCCTGGCCCATTGGACCGAGAGGACGCTGTCCCCGCCGAGCGCGAAGAACCCGTCGCCCCGACGGATGCCGTCGATCTCCAAAAGCTCTTCGAGCAGTGTCGCGAGCACGCGCTCGGTCGGTGTCTGCGGCGGACTGTCGTCGTGCTCCTCGGCAGCTGCCTGAGCAGGCTCGGGGGCCGCGCCGAAGCACGCGCCGACCCGCTCGTCCGGCTCGCCTGCGAACGTCTCCAGCACGCGGAGCAGCTCCGCGAGGAGGCGCTGCGCCGTCGCGCGCTCGTACAGGTCGGCGTTGTAGACCACTCCTGCCGAGAGCCCCTCGGACGAGGTGAAGAAGTTGAAGCTCAGGTCCAGGTACGCGGTGTCGAAGGGCAGCCGGAGGAGCTCCGCCTCGACCTCGCCGCCGAACGAGGGCAGCGCGGCCCCGGACTCGCGGTAGTGCAGCATCACCTGGAACAGCGGGTTGTGCGAGCGCGAGCGCGGCGGGCTGATCGCCTCGACGAGCCGTTCGACCGGCAGGTCCTGATGCTGGTACGCGGCGAGGGCGACCTCCCGAGACCGGCGGACGAGCTCCCTGGCGGTCGGATCGCCGGAGACGTCGGCGCGCAGCACCACCATATTGGCGAACACACCGACCAAACCGCTCGTCCCGAGGTCCGCGCGGCCCGCGACCGGTGCGCCGACCGGGATGTCCGCGCCCGCGCCGAACTGGCGCAACACGAGCGCCACAGCCGCGTGCAGCGCCATGAACTCGCTGGCCGACTCGGCCCGGGCCAGATCGCGCAGCCGCCGGACGACATCACGGGGAACCTCGGCCTCGACCGCGCCGCCCGCGAAGCCGAGCACGGCGGGGCGCGGCTTGTCGTGCGCCACGTCGAGCCGCCTCGGCGCGCCCGCGAGCGCGCCGGTCCAGTAGTCCAGGTGCTCGCCGGACTCCAGCAGCTGCCTCTGCCACAGCGCGAAGTCCGCGTACTGCGCCGCGAGCGGCTCCCATGCGGGCGCGAAGCCCCGGACCCTGGCCTGGTACGCGGCGCTCAGGTCCGCGAAGAGGACCCCGGCCGACCAGTGGTCGGCGGCGATGTGGTGGACCACGGTCGTGAGCATGTGCTCCTGCGGGCCGACGCGCACGAGCTCGGCTCGGATCGGCGGCTCGGCGGCGAGGTCGAAGACATGGTCGCGGACCCCGGTCGAGAACGCGAACGGAACGGGGTCGCCCACGAGCTGGTACGGGGCGCCATCCACGTCCGGGAACGTCGTGCGCAGCACTTCGTGGCGGCGGATCACGTCCCCGAACGCCGCGGCGAGGGCTTCCGCGTCCAACGGGCCTGTCAGCCGCGCCGCGAACGGGATGTTCAGTATCGTCCCGCCGCCGAGGCGCTGCTGGAACCAGATGGCCAGCTGCGCGTGCGACAAGGGCGGGCGCTGCGGCCTTGGACGTCTCTCGAGCGCCTCCCCCGCCGAGGACCGGCGGCAGGTGGCGAGGACCGCCGCGAGCTCCGCCGGGGTCGGCGCGTCGAACGGCGCCCGCACGGCCAGCTCCACGCCGAACTCGGCCCGGATCCGCGCGACCAGCCGGGTGGCGAGCAACGAATGCCCGCCGAGGTCGAAGAACGAGTCGTCCGCGCCGACCCGGGGCGTGCCGAGCACGCCCGCGAAGATCTCGGCGAGCCTGCGCTCGTCCTCGGTCTCGGGCTCGCGGAACTCTGCCGCAGGCTCGATCTGCGGCTCGGGCAGCGCCCGGCGGTCGAGCTTCCCGCTCGGGGCGAGCGGTATCGCGTCCACCGCCATCACGACGGCGGGGCGCATCGAGACGGGCAGCACTGTGGCCGCTTGGGCTTTCACCTGTGCGGGGTCGAATGCGCCGGAGCTCGGGACCGCGTACGCGACCAGCGCCCGTCCAGCGCCTGGCAGATCGGCCGCGACGACGACGCATTGCGCCACGGCGGGGTGGGCCGCCACGGCGGCGGCCACCTCGCCGAGCTCGATGCGGAAGCCCCGGATTTTGACCTGCTCGTCCGCCCTGCCGACGAACTCCAGCTGGCCTGCGGCGTTGCGCCTGGCGAGGTCGCCGGTGCGGTACATCCGCGCGCCGGGCAGGAACGGGTCGGCCACGAACCGCTGCGCCGTGAGCGCGGGCGCGCCGAGATAGCCGCGGGCAAGGTGCTCGCCGCCGAGGTAGATCTCGCCGACCACGCCTTGCGGGACCAGCTCGAGGGCTTCGTCTAGGAGGTACGCGCGGGCCCCCGCTAGCGGCGCGCCGATCGGGACCGCTCCGGCCCCGGAAGGACAGCAGCCGAGCTGGCCGGTGGCGCACACCACTGCCTCGGTCGGCCCGTAGAAGTTGTCGAGCTCGACCCCCCACAGGGCGCTCGCCTTGGCCGCGAGCTCCCCGCCGAGGGCTTCGCCGCCGACCGGCACCCGGCGCAGGGTCCGCAACGCGCCCGCCTCTGGCAGCGCGAGCACCGCGTCGAGCAGCGACGGGACCATGTGCATCACCGTCACGCCGTGCCGCGCGACGAGGGCGGCGAGCGCCGGGACGTCCGTCGCGGTCCCCGGTTCGGGGACCACCACTCGCCCGCCCGCGACGAGCGGCACGAAGATCTCGGACAACGAGGCGTCGAAGCTGACCGAGGCCAGCTGGACCAGCCGGTCGTCCGGGCCGATCCCGTAGCTGCGCGACATCGCGCTGGTGTGCGCGGCGATCTCCCGGTGCGCCACCGCCACGCCCTTCGGCCGCCCGGTCGAGCCGGAGGTGTACACGATGTAGGCCAAGTTCTCCGGCCGCAACGGGCGGACCCGATCCGCGTCGGCGAGGTCGTGGTCGGGGAGGCCTGCGGCTTCCGCCTGCGCCTCGGCCAGGGCATCGGCGTCGAGCACCAGCGCCGCCCGCGCGTCCGCGAGCATGTGCTCGATCCGCTCCGCCGGGTAGGCGGGGTCCACCGGCAGGTACGCCCCGCCCGCTTTGAGCACGGCGAGGACCGCCGTGGTGAACTCGGGCGAGGCGCCGACGCGCAGCGCCACCACGTCCTCGGCCCCGATTCCCCTGCCTGCCAGCCACCGTGCGAGCCGGTTCGCGCGGGCGCCCAGCTCGCGGTAGCTCAGCTCGCCCCGGTCCCAGGCCAGCGCGACCGAGTCCGGGGCCGCGGCGGTCTGCTGCTCGACCAGCACGTGCAGCAGGTTCGCGTCGCGGGGCGCGGGCTCGCCGCAGGAGCACGCGATCTCGTCTGCGCGTTCCTCGCCGAACAGGTCGATCTGCCGCAGCGGTCGGTCCGGCTCGGCGAGCGCGTTCGCGAGGAGCCGCAGGTAGCGGCGGGCGAATCCGGCAGCGACCTCGTCGGGCACGATATCGGCGCGGTGCTCCACCTCGATCAGCGCTCCCCCTGCGGCGCGCTCCACGGCGACCGACAGCGGCAACTGCGTCGCGGGCGAGCGCAGGTCGACCCGCTCGGCGGACATCCCGCCGAGGCGCAGCCCCAGGTCCGCGTTTCGGACGCTGAACCCGAGACGCGCGGCTTCCGCCGTCCCCGGGGCCCCGACGGACACCGCTTCGCTCAGATCGAGGTCCTGATGTGCGAACCCGCCGAGGCATTTCTCGCGCACTCGCGCCACGAGCGAGCGCAGCGAGTCGTGCGGGCCCGCCGCGAGGCGCAGCAGCAGCACATTGCCGAAGTAGCCGATCCGCGCCCCGGCCCCGCCCTGGCCGCCGACCGGGACCGCGACATAGAACTCGTCGTCGCTGTTCCCCTCGTACCTGTTCCCCTCGTACGCGGGGCAATGCCTGCGCGCCGCCGCCGCGAACGCGGCGAGGAGCACCATGAACGGCGTGGCCCCCGCTTCCTTGGCGACCTCTTCCAGCCGAGCCATCAGCTCCGCCGAGGCTGCGACCTGGTGCCTGCCCGCGCGCGGCGACGTGTCGCCGACACCGCCTGCCGCCCCCGGCAGCTCCAACGGCTCGGGGAGCGCGGCGAGCTCGCCGCGCCAGTGCTCGACGCTCTGCGCGGAGGCTGCCCGCGCGGGCGGCTCCGGCGCGAGCGCGGGCAATGCGGCCCCGCAGTACGCGGCGTCCAGATCATGGAAGAACACCGACCACGAGTCGTCGTCCCATGCAATGTGGTGGGCGGTCAGCGCCAGGACGTGCTCGTCCGCTGCGAGCCGGAACACGCCGACGCGCAGCGGCGACTCGGCGGACAAGTCGAAAGGCCTGGCGAAATCCCGTCGCGCGAGCACCTTGAGGCGCTGTGCCCGCGCCTGATCGGGCAGATCGGCGAGGTCGTGCAGCACGAATGCCGGAGCGAGGTCGGCGCGGACCTCGGCCTGCGGCTCGCCGTCCGCGCCCAGCCCGTAGACGGTGCGCAGGACCGCGTGCCGCTCGGCGACCGCCGCAACGGCGCCGCGCAACGCCTCGGGATCGAGCCCGCCGACCAGGCGGAAGCCGAGACAGACATTGAGGACGCCCGACTGCGGGTCTTGGCTCTGCGCCAGCCACATGCGGCGTTGCCCCGCCGTCAGTGTCGAGGCCTGCCGGGCCTGCTCTGTCTCGGCGGGCGGCTGCGCCGCGATGGCGGGCGCGACGCCCCGCTCGGCGAGTCGCTGCCGCATGAGATCTCGGCGGCGCTCCAACAGGTCCTCAGGCATACGCCACCTCCGTGTGCGACTGTGTTGTTTGCATGTGTGTTTGCGTCATCATCTCCACGACCTCGTCGAGCGAGGCCCCGGCCATCAGCGCCGTGAGCGGCACTTCCCGCCCGAACCTCTCCTGCACCCGTTTGCGCAGCTCCAGTGCCTGCATCGAGTCGAGGCCGAGCAGCACCAGCGGCTCGGAGCCGTCAAGCTCGAAATCCTCCTCGCCCGCCCCCATCACGCGCGTCACCTCGGCCCGCACGAGCTCGGCCAGCTCCTCCGGCCCGAGCGCCCGCGCGGCGGCCTCGGGAGCGGGATCCGAGATCAGAGCCTGCGGCGCGGGCCCCGAGAGCTCCTCCGCCTTCGCCTGAGGAGCAGGCGCGACCGGCGCAGCAGGCGCGTGCGCCCAGAGCTTGAGTTTCTGCATCCGCACGGGCGGGAAGCCCGGCAAGGGCGCGCGGCCGGGCCAGGCGGGCCATGGGAACTTCGGGTCGCCGACTGCGACAGCCACGACATTGCGAGTGAACTCGCCCAGGTCCTCCGTAGTGCGCCGGGACGTGCCGACGACCACGGGCGGCTTCGCGGGCCGCGCCGCATGCGCGGTCTCCAGCATCGCGAGCAGCAGCATCGGGTGCTCGGAGATCTCGACGAACACCTCGACGCCGAGCTCGACGGCTTTCGCGACCGCGAGGTCGAACCGCACGACGTTGCGCAAGGTCCGGAACCAGTACTCGGCGCTGTCGGCCCCTTCGGGGAGCGCGTCGCCGGTGCAGCCGCCGACGCAGGGCGTCGGGGAGCCGAGCAGCTCGGGATGTTCGAGCCTGCCCGCGAAGGCATCGGACCACGCCTCCCGGAACTGGTTCACCATCGAGATATGCGCCGGGTAGGGGACCCGGATCTGGCGGGCGAACACACCTGCGCCTTGGGCCTCGGCCACGATCCGCGCCACCGTCTGCTCGTCGCCCGAGAGGCCGACGAGATGCGCCGAATTCACCACGGAAACCTCTGCCCAGCCGGGCTGGCGGGCGATGAGCGCCTCGCAGGCCTCGCGGTCCACGCCGAGGACCGCCATGGCGAACCCGTCGGCGATCAACCGCTCGATCAGCTCGGCGCGCAGCATGACCACGGTGATCGCGTCGCGCAGGCCGATCATGCCCGCGACGTGCGCGGCGACCAGCTCACCGAGGCTGTGGCCAACCGTCGCCCCCGGCTCGACGCCCGCCGCGCGCCACATCGCGGTCAACCCCATCATTTGGAGGAACAGCGCGGGCTGGACGACGCGGGCCGAGCCGCCGAGGTCCGGGCCCCGGTCGAGGAGGTAGTCCAACGGGGAGATCCCGAAGCACTCCTGGAAGACGCGGTCGCACCGATCGGTTTCGGCCCGGAACGCCTCCGACCGCTCGTAGCAGACCTTGCCCATCCCCCGGCGCTGGTTGCCCTGGCCCGGGTAGACGAAGGCGACTTTGGGCGAGCCGGACCCCGAGGCAACGACAGTCCCCGGAGCCTCGCCGTCCGCCGCGAACGCGCGCAGCGCGGCGATCAGCCCGTCCCGGTCCTTCGCGGCCACGAGGGCGCGGTGCCTGCGGATCGGGCGGGTCGCGGCGAGGGCCGAGGCGACCTCGGCGGGGCCGACGTCCTCGTGCGCCTCGAGGTACGCGCAGATCGACGCGGCCTCCTCGCGCAGAAGCTCCTCGACATGGGACGAGAGCAGCACCGGGACGCTCCCGTCCGGGAGCCTCGTCGTTTCGGCGGTCATTTCGCCTCCTTGTGGACCGGCATGGCGACGACCGCGTGCGCGTTCGTGCCGCTCAGCCCGAACGAGGAGACCGCGCCGTAACGCGTCCCGCCCGCAGGCTCCCACGGCTCGAGGCCCTCCGCGAGGCGCATCCCGCCCCGCGCCCAGTCGAACGCGGTCGTCGGCGTGTCCGCGTACCTGGTCGGGGCGATCTGGCCTTTCGCTCCGCAGAGGAGCACCTTGGCGAGGCCGAGCGCGCCCGAGGCGGCCTGCGCGTGCCCGATGTTGGACTTGAGCGAGCCGAGGGCCGTCGGCTCGGAGCCGTAGACGCTCTGCAGCGCGGCGAGCTCGACCGGGTCGCCGAGCGCGGTCGCGGTGCCGTGGCCCTCGACCAGCCCGACCGAGGCCGCGGGGATCGCGGCGTTGCCGAGCGTCCTGCGGATCAGCCGCTCCTGCGCGGCTGCGCTGGGGGCGGCGATGTTCGCGCCCCGACCGCAATGGCCGACGCCGACCGAGCGGATCTCCCCGTGCACGCGCCGCCCGGCCGAGATCGCCCGCGACTTCGGCTCGAGCAGGAAGATCCCGGCTCCTTCGCCCCAGAGCGTCCCGTTCGCCCCGTCCGAGTAGGACCGGCAATGCCCGTCTGGCGAGAGCGCGCCCTGCTTGGCGAACTCGAAGAACGCGCCGGGGCCGCCCATGACGCTCACCCCTCCCGCGAGCGCCCAGTCGCAGTCGCCCGCGCGGATCGCGCTCACCGCCAGTCCGATCGCGGTGAGCGAGGAGGCGCAGATCGTGTCGACGGTGAGGGAGGGGCCGACCGCGCCGAGATGGTGGGAGACCCGCCCCGCGACGGCTCCGAGCGAGGTCCCCAGCGCGAGGTGGCCGCTGTGCTCGTTGACCATGTCCGCGAACATCCCGTAGCCGCTGACGTACGCCCCGAGGTAGCAGCCGAGGTCTTCGCCTGCGAGCGAGCCCGGGTTGACCCCGGCGTGCTCCAGCGCGCGCCACGCGACCCGCAGCGCGACCCGCTGCTGCGGGTCCATCGCGGCCGCCTCGCGCGGGGAGATCCCGAAGAACGCGGGGTCGAACTCCGCCGCGCCGTCGAGGAAGCCGCCCGCGTCGCAGACCGCCCCCCAGCCGTCGAGCCGCCCCAGCGCGAGGAGCTCGCCGACCGGCCAGCCCCGGTCTCTCGGGAACGGCGTGATCGCCTCTCGGCCCCCGGCGATGAGGGACCAGAACCCGTCGAGGCTGTCGACCCCGCCGGGAGTCTCGACGGCGAAGCCGGAGACGACGACGGGGTCCCGGTCGTCGTGGCCGGTCATGAGACGAGCTCCTCGGCGCCGGCCGACTCGGCGCCCGCCAGTTCGTGGACGATCTGGGGCCAGTGTCCGTTGACGAAGAAATGCCCGCCCGGGAACTGGCGGACGCGGAATCCGGGGCCGCTGTGGACCGACCACGCCCGCAGCCCGCCCATGGGGACCATATGGTCGTCCTCGCCGCCGAACGCCATGATCGCGGCGGCAATCGCGGCGCTCGGCGGCGAGCAGGCGTACGCGTCGAACGCCGCGTAGTCCTTCTTCACCACGGGCAGCGCCATCCGCAGCAGCTCCTGGCTCGCCAGGACGTTGTCCGCCATCCCGTCGAGCGCGACGAGGTGGTCGAGGATCGCTTGGTCGTCCTGCGGATGCGGCGGCAGGGCTTCGACGAGGTGCGGGGCAGTCGAGGCGGTGGCGCACAGCGTTCGCGGACGCAGCCCGGCACGCTCCGCGAGGCGGGCGAACTCGAACGCGACCAGCGCGCCCATGCTGTGTCCGACAAGCGTCATCCCGTCGCCGCGCCCCGACCATGGGGAGGATTCGAACGCGGTGAAGGCTCCGGCGGCGATCTCCGGAAGGGTCGCGAGGGCGGGCTCCTGCGCCCGGTCCTGGCGGCCGGGGTACTGGAAGAGCACGACCTCGAAGTCGCCCTTCGCGGCCTGGGACAGCGAGCGGTACGCGGAGGCCCCGCTGCCCGCGTGCGGGAACACCAGGAGCAATGGCAGCTCGCTGCCGGGCTTGTGGCGGTGCTCTGTCTCTGCCGCCGACGGGCGGTGGCGGTGCTCTGTCTCTGCCGCCGACGGGCGGTGGAATTGCCTGATCCAACCGGCGTTAACGGGCATAGCTGTTCTCCTCGTCGACCTGGGCCGCGTTGATCTGGGCCATGACTTCGTCCGCCGACATGGCGGCGACTTCGAGATAGATCTCGGCGACTTGTTCGAGCCGCTCCGGGCCCTCCTCCCGCTCCGCCAGCCTGCGGGCGAGGCCTGCGACGGTGCGCGCGGCGAAGAAGTCGGCGACAGAGGCCGAGGGCGCGTCGAGCCATTCGCGGATCCGCGCCACCGCCTTGATCGCGAAGACCGAGTCGACCCCGAAGCGGAAGAAGTCCTCGTCCACGCCGATTCGCCGGTCGAGCACCTCGTGCAGGACATGCGCGAGCGCCGCTTCGAGCCTGGTGCGCGGCGCCGTCTCGCCCGACTCGGGCCCGACCTCCTCCGCCAGCCTGCGCGCGGCCGCCCGGTCGAGCTTCCCGACCAAGGTCAGCGGCATCTCGTCGACGACAACGACCGTCTCGGGGATCATGTGCGCGGGCAGCTCGTGTTCCAGCGCGGCGCGCACCCGCGCGGCGTCGAGAGCATCCGCAGGCCCGGCTTCTCGGGACCCGGCTTCTCGGGAAACAATGGCCGCGAGCCTGGTCGCCGTCTTTCCCGACACGACCGCCTCCAACGTGACGGCCACCGCCCGTGCCACGCCGGGGACGCGGCGCAGCGCGGTCTCCACGTCGCCGAGCTCGACGCCGTAGCCGCGCACTTTGACCCGGTGGTCCGCGCGCCCGACGAATTCGATGGTCCCGTCCGGCCAGGACCGCACGAGGTCGCCGGTGCGGTACCACCGCTCGCCGCCCTGGCGGACGAACCGCTCGGCAGTGCGCTCGGGATCGCCCCGGTAGCCGTTGGCGATCCCCTCGCCGCCGACCCAGTACTCCCCCACCGCCCAGTCCGGGCAGTCCTCGCCGCGCGGATTCACCACGCGGCACGCGACCCCGGCGAGCGGGGCGCCGAACGGGATGGACCGCCAGTGCGCGGGCGGGTCCGTCGTCTCGTGCGCTGTGGAGTGGATCGCCGTCTCGGTCGCCCCGCCGAGGCCCGCGAAACGCGTCCGAGGGGCTCGGGCGCGCAACCTGCGCGGCAGATCCGCGCTCACCCAGTCGCCGCCCGCGAGCACAGCGCGCAGCGACGGGAGCGGGCCGGTCGAGGCGTCGAGCAGCAGGTCGAGCCAGCCGGGCATCCAGCCGAGGTACGTGACCTCGTGCTCGCGGATCAGCTCCGCCCACAGCGCAGGCTCGCGGCGCGAGGCCTCATCGACGACGACGACCGACCCGCCTGCCGAGAGCATGCCGAAAAGGTCGAACACCGACCAATCGCACTCCAGCGGCGAGAGGGACAAACATCGGTCCGCCCCCGTGATCGCGAATTTGTCCACAACAGCCGCGATGGTGTTCATCGGCGCCCCGTGGCGCAGCTCGACGCCTTTGGGCACGCCGGTCGAGCCGGAGGTGAACAGCACGTAGGCAAGGTCGTCCGAGGTCGCGGGCACCGGCTGCGGCAGCGGCCTGCAGTGCAGGGCCGCCCGCGCGATCTCGACGGCGGGCACGTCCGGGGCGCACTGGTCCGCCGCCGTCTCGACGATGGCCGCCCGCGCCCCTGCGGCGCGCGACATCTGCTGGCGGCGCGCGAGCGGCTGGTCGACTCCGACCGGGACGTACACGCCGCCCGCCGCGAGGACGCCGAGGAGCGCAGGCGTTTGCGCGGCCCCTTTGGGCAGGGCGACCGCGACCGCGTCGCCGCGCCTGACCCCCATGTCCACGAGCGCGCCCGCGACCGCGAGCGCTTGCCCGCGCAGCTCGCCGTAGCTGACGGACGTGCCGTCCTGCGCGATCACGGCGACCGCGTCGGGGTCCTCTTCGGCCCGCTCGAAGAAACCGCCGTGCAGCGTCTGCCCAGAACCCCGAGAAGGCGCGAGACCGGGTGCGCGCAGCGCTTCGCGCACCGCCCGCTGCTCCTGCGGCAACGCCCCGGCGCCAGACGGCGCCGACCAATGCGCCGGGTCGTCCGCGAGCCGGTCGACTTCGGCCGCGTACCAGGCGAACATCGCCTCGGCCACGCCTGGGCGAAGGCGCGGCTCGCGCACGTCCCAGTTCAGCAGCAACCCGCCCGAGACCTCCGTGACCTGCGCGTCGAGCGCCACTTGCGGGCCCTGCGAGATGATGTGCACCGGGTTGCCGAATGCTTGGGCCGTCGATTCCGCGAACAGCTCGCCCAAACCGATCGCGCTCGTGTACACCACGTCGGCGAGCACCTGTTCGCCGTGCAAGCGGCTGAGGTCGCGCAACACGGAGAGCCCCGCGTACGCGCTGTGCGCGGCGGCTGTGTGGAAGGCCCGCTGCACCGCGTTGGCGCGCTCGCCGACCGTCGCGGGCTGCGAGAGGTCGACATCGAGCAGCACCGACGAGGTGAAGTCGCCGACCACGAGGTCGAGGCCCTCCGAAGCCTCCCTGGTGAACAACGGCAGGTTGAGCAGGAACTTCGAGTTCGCGGACCAGTTGCCGACCGCCGCCGCGAAGACCGACGCGAGCGCCATCGCCGGGGTGACCCCGTGCTCGTGGCAGCGGGCGTACAGCGCAGCTTTTCGCTCGGGGCCGACCCAGTGGTGGTGGCGGACCGTGCGCGCGTCCGGCGCGTGGTCCGACCCGTCCACGACGGGCAGCTGCGGCGGCGAGGGCATCTCGTCGAGCCGCTGCGCCCACCAGAGCCGGTCGGCCTCGGCGGCTTCGTCGCGGGCGGCGAGCCGCCCGACAAGGTGCTGGCGGAACGTGCGCTGGAGCTTTTCGAGCGGCGCTCCCCGGTAGAGCGCGGCGAGGTCGGCGACCAGCACGCGGTAGCTCATCGCGTCGGCGGCGACCATGTCGACGTCCAGGCACAGCCTGCTCCGCGCGCCCGGGGCCGCGGGCAGCGGCGGCAATGAGACGAGGAGGACGTCGATCACCTGCCCCTCGTGCACCGCGAGCCGCTGGCAGCTCTTGGCCGCGCGGATCTCGGCGAGCCGGAGCCGCGCCTCGTCCTCGCCCGCCTCGCGCAAGTCCACAGCGGCGAAAGCGGGCTTCGCCAGGCTCGGCAACACCCGCTGCGTGCCGTCGGGCAGGATCTGGGCCCGCAGCATGGGGTGGCGCTGGACGAGCTGGTCCACGGCGGCGGCGAGGCGGTACGGGTCGAGCCCGGCGCCGTCGAACTCGACGTAGAGATGCGCGGCGACGCCGCCGAGGCGTTGGCCGCCGTCCCGGCCCGCCCATTGCGCGTGCTGCATCGGGGCGAGCGGGAATGCCGCTGCCTCCTCCTCGGCCTCTTCCGCCTGCTGCTCGGGCGCGGGCGCCGACCGCGAAACGAGCCTCGGCGCGGCGCGCAGAATCTCGTGCCAGCGCTCCAAGGTCGGGCTCGCGGCGAGCTCCGCGAACCCGACCGCGAAGCCCTGTTTGCGCCAGCTGCCCGCGAGCGACATCATGCGGATGGAGTCGAGCCCCGAGGCGATGAGGTCGCTGTCCTCCGTCAACGATCCGACGGGCTTCCCCAGCACGCGGGCCACCTGGTCGCGAATGTCCTCCAAGGCGATCGGCGGCTCGGTCACATCTACTCCTTCGGCTTCTTCGGCGGTGAGTCGAGAGGCAAGCCTAACATAGGGTAGCCTTGCTTTTGTTTGGGTAGCCTTGCTTAATCAGAATGGAGCGTGATGAACCACCCGATCAAACCGGACAACCCGCACGTCTTGCAGCTCGAAGTGCTGCGCGGCGAGCAGATCAGCCCGAATATCAAACGCGTCACCGTCGGCGGCCCCGATCTCGCGAAATTCACCCCGCTCGGCGCGGACCAGTGGTTCCGGCTCTTCTTCCCGCGCGAGGCGGGCCGCGAGCTTCGCCTGCCCACCGCCTCGTCGAACCTCTGGTACGCGCAATTCCTCGCCATGGGCAAAAACAAGCCCCGAGTGCGCAACTACACGGTGCGCGCCTTCCGGGGCGGGGCGGATCCAGAGCTCGACATCGACATGGTCGCCCACGGCGACGACAGCCCCGCCAGCGCCTGGGCGAGCCACGCGAAACCAGGAGACCGGCTGGGCGTTCTCGACCAGGGCTGCTCCTTCAACCCTCCCGAGGACGCCTCCGAGCTGCTGCTCGTCGCCGACGAGTCGGGCCTGCCCGCGATCATGGGGATCCTTGAGACCCGGAGGCCGCAGATCCCGACCAGAGTCTTCGTCGAGATCCCCGACCCGGCGGACGCGCAGCCGATCCCAGCAGGCCTCGGCAACATCGAGGTGGCGTGGCTGCCGCGCAAGGACCGCCGCGCCAAGCCCGGCGAGCTCGCCCTGCACGAGGCGAAACACGCCAAGCCGCCCGCGCCGGACGGCCATGCGTTCGTGGTCGGCGAGAGCGCGCTGCCGACCGGGCTGCGCAGGCATCTGGTGAGCCTCGCAGGCGTCCCGAAGAGCCGGGTGACCTTCGTCGGCTACTGGAAGCACGGCAAAGCGGAGCCGATGTGAGCGCGACGAGGAACGAGGAGGGCCACCAATGAGCACCCCGAGCGCAGATCTATTGAGCGAGCTCCTCCCCCGCTCCGCCGCGCGCTGGCCCGACCGCGTCGCGGTCGCCCAGGGCGAGCGGGCGCTCACCTATCGAGAGCTCGACGACCAAGCCCAGTCCTTCGCCAGGGGGCTCGTCGCGTTCGGCCTCGAACCCGGCGAAAAAGCCCTGCTCCAGATCCCGAACTCCCCCGAGTTCCTCATCGCGCTGTTCGGAGCGCTCGCGGCAGGCGTCGTGCCGGTCATGTGCCTGCCGGGGCACCGCGACGCGGAGCTCGCGCACTTCACACAGATCTGCGGGGCCGTCGCCCATCTGACGACGCCCCCGCTCGCCAAGCTGGTCTCCCCGCCCGTCCGGGCCCTCACCACGGATGTCGTCCTCGCGGCGGGCCAGGCCTACTCCGAATCGGTCTGCGCGCTCGCGCCCGACCCCAAGTCCACGGCGGTCTTGCTCGTGTCGGGGGGAACGACCGGGCTGCCGAAGCTCATCCCCCGCACCCACCGGGACTACTGGTACAACCTGGCCACAGCCGCGCGGGTCTGCGAGCTGTCGGAGTCGGACGTGTACCTCGCGGCTTTGCCCGCCGGGCACAATTTCCCCCTCGCCTGCCCCGGAGCCCTCGGCGTCCTCAGCCTCGGCGGGACGGCGGCCTTCGCCGCCGACCCGAGCCCGGAGTCCGCGTTCGCCGCGATCGAACGGCACCGGGTCACGGTCACCGGGCTGACGCCGCCGCTCGCCCAGCTGTGGGCGGCGGCGGCCGAATGGGAGCCCGCAGACGTGGGCTCGCTACGGCTGCTGCAGGTGGGCGGCGCGAGAATCGACGGCGACCGGGCGAGGGAAGTCCAGCGCTCGCTCGGGGCCGCGCTGCAGCAAGTGTTCGGCATGGCCGAAGGACTGGTCTGCTTCACCCGGCCGGACGACCCCGAGGACCTGGTCCTCGAAACCCAGGGCCGCCCCATGTCCGAGGAGGACGAGGTGCGCCTGGTGGACGAGGATGGCGCGGAGGTTCCCGACGGCGAGGTCGGCGAGCTCGAAACACGCGGACCGTACACGATCGCCGGCTACTACAACGCTCCCGAGGCGAACGCGCGCTCGTTCACGCCGGACGGCTTCTACCGAAGCGGAGACCTCGCCCGGCGGCTCCCGTCCGGGCACCTCGTCGTGGTCGGCCGGGCCAAAGACGTGATCAACCGGGGCGGGGAGACCATCTCCGCCGAAGAGGTGGAACAGCATCTGCACGCCCATCCCGAAATCGACTCGGCCGCCGCAGTCCCCTGCCCGGACGAGTTCCTCGGCGAGAAGATCTGCGCGGCGGTCGTCCTTCGCGCCGGGGCCTGTGGGTCGTGCCCGCTGGACCTGCCGCAGCTGCGCGCGTTCCTCGCGGGCCGAGGGCTGTCCGCCGAGAAACAGCCGGACGTGCTGATCCGGCTCGCCGCGCTGCCGATGACTGCGGCAGGCAAGGTCGACAAACGAGCCATCGCGGCCCGGTTCGGGTGAGGGCCGCGCAAAGCCGGAGCACTTGTCGGCCCCCCGCTGTAAAGTGGCTCCATGACGAACGCGGACATGGCTCCTGCGGGGGAGCAAGACCCTGACCAAGACGGTCGAGGCGATGTTGATCAGCCTCGATACACCCAACTCCGAGGAGATGTCGACGACGCGTACGACATCTTGCGCAAGAATTCGAAAACACTCAAACAGCACACGAAGACGCTCGCCAAACATGGGACGAGCCTTCGATGGATCAAGCGCGCCCAGGCCGACCACACTGTCCGGCTCCAGCGCATCGAGACAAAGCTCGGCGCCGTCGACACCCGATTCGACGGCGTCGAACGGCAGCTCGCCGAACTCCAGTCCCAGATCCGCTCGGTCATCGGCCTGCTCGGCGGCAAGACGAACGGCTGACCCCGGCTCCGGTCAGCCGAGGGCGACCAAGTGCTCCGCGACGCAGGCGAGCTTCTCGCAGGTCTCTTCGAACTCGCGCTCCGGCAGGGACTGGCCGATCACGCCCGCGCCCGCCCGCAGCCACGCCCTGCCGCCCTCCTGGTACACCGCGCGCAGGACCAGCGCGGCGTCGAGGCTGCCGTCCCGGCTGGCTGAGAACACCGAGCCGGAGTACAAGCCCCGCGACGGCTCGTCGAGGCGCAGGATCGCGTCGACCCCCTCCGTCTTGGGCAGCCCGGAAGCAGTGACCGCAGGGAAGAGCGCCGCAAGCGCGTCCATACGGCCATACTGATCCGCGAGCCTCCCGCGCACGGTGGAGGCGAGATGCTGCACGCTCCCCCGCTCGCGCACCACCATGAACCGTTCCACCTCGGCGCTGCCCGGCTCGACCACGTCCGCGAGGTCGTGCAGCGACCCGCGCACCGAGATCGCGTGCTCGTGGATCTCTTTCGGGTCGGACTCGAGGTCGCGCCGCGCGGCCCGGTCGGCCGCCTCGCCCCGTCCGAACGCGCGAGTGCCAGCGAGCGGCTCGGTCGTCACGAGGCCGTCGGCCGCCACCACGGCCACCATTTCGGGCGAGAAGCCCAGCGCTTGGACGCCGCCGAGGCTGAGCAGGAACGACCGGGCAGGCGTGTTGTGCTCGCGGGCACGCTCGTAGCTGGCCGGGAAGTCGACCGCGAACGGCAGGTCCACCCGCCGGGAGAGGATGACTTTTTGGTAGTCGCCGCGCTGGATCTCGGCGACCGCCCGCGCGACCCTGCCCCGGTAGTCGCTCGGGTCGAGCCGGACGTCCACCGGCGTCGCTTCGCGGTCGGCGCCGGGGAACGGGGCCGCGAGCGCCTCGGCCACCGCCGTCCGTCCCGCCTCGTCCGCCGACTCCACGACGACCTGGTCGCCTTCGACCCGCACGAGGACCTCCGGGGCGAGCAGCGTCGCGAGCGGCGCGTCCGGCGCGAGCCGGTCCGCGTGGCCGTGCCGGTACGCGCCGAACTCGAAGGCGACCCAGCCGAAGATCCGTTCAGCATGCTCCAGCAGCCATGCCGAAGCGCGCTCCAGTGCCGCTTCGGGGCGCCCCGACCACGGCTCGGACACGACCGGCTCCCCGGCCCGGACAAGGGTCAGCGAGCCGCCGTCAAGCCGCGCCGTCGCGAGCGAGCCGCCCGCGTACCACCACGTCCCGCCCTGCTCGTAGACCACGTAGTCGCGGTGCAGGCCCGACGCGGCGAGCCGGGCCATCAAGGTTGGGGCGCACGTGCGCGAGAGGACATCAGGCATCTTCGGCTCACATTCTCAAATCAGGGGTCTCAAATCAGGGGTGCAAAGTTAAGGCTAACCTTCATTAGGTTAGCATTGGCTTACACAGAAAGGACCGCGTATGCCGCCCAACCCCTTCGACGACGAGCAGGGCCTGTTCTTCGTGCTGGTCAACGCCGAGGAGCAGCGCAGCCTCTGGCCTGCGTTCGCCGCCGTCCCCGCAGGATGGACCGTCGAGCACGGCGGGCCGGATGGCGCTGGGCAGCGCGGCGCTTCCCGTCAAGCCTGCCTCGACTTCATCGAAAAAACGTGGACGGACCTGCGCCCGCTCGCCCTGCGCACGGCAATGGCCGCCGGAGCCCCCCGTGGCGAATAACACAGTCGCCCACAGCCCCGAGACGGTGCGCCGGTTCGCGACCTGCTGCCTCGCCCTCGGCCTTCCGGTCCAGGGCAGGCGCCGTCCCGCCGACCTCGCCGCCGCCCGCTCCGGCTTCGCCTCGCTGGCGCGAACCGCGCACGAAGCCTGCGACGTGTGGGTCGGCCTCGCCGCCGCAGGCGACCTCTCGCTCGCCGTGCTGGAGTCGGCGGCCGCCTCCTCGGCCAGCTCCGGCGAGCTCGGCAGGGAAGCCGGCCTCGCCGCCGAAGCGCTGGGGTTCCGCTACGAGTCCGGCTTGTACCTGCGGCTGCGCGCCGCCGAGCCGGTGGGGCTGCGCCTCGCGCATGCCGCCGCGATCGCCGACGCGGGCGACCTCGGCCGTGCGCACGAGATCGCCGAGGCAGCCACGAAAGCACATCCCGAACGGTTCGACGCCCGTTGGCTCAGCGCCGCCATCTGCTACCGGGCGGGCCGCTGGAACGACGTGGTCGCCCGGCTCACACCGGTGGTCGCCGAAGGCGGCCTCGACGAGGCCGCCGCGCACGCCGCGCGGATCTCGCTCGGCGTGGCATTGGCGCGCCTCGGGATGCACACGCCCGCTTTGTCGCACTTGGACGAGCCGCACGGCCCGGTCGCCGTCGCCGCCGCGGACGGCGCGCTTGCCCGCGCGCTGTGCCTGCGCGCGCTCGGCGACGAGGACGGCGCGCTTGAGGCGCTCCACGAGCTCTACGCGGCGGACCCCGGCAACGCGCAGGCCGAGCAGGCGCTCGGCGACGCGAGCTTCGGGCTGCCTGCCACCACCTCGGCGCGGATCGCCGCCCGCACGGACCCATGGGACCCCGGCACCGAGCCCGACGAGGACAGCCACATCGACCCCGCCGCCGCAGAGCGCAAGGCGGCCTTGCTCGCCATCGCGGAGCACGAGCTCGACCAGTTCATCGGCCTCGACGAGGTGAAAGACCAGGTGGCCAGGCTCAAGAGCAGCGTGGCGATGGCCATTCGCCGCCAGGAGCGGGGGCTCGCCGTCGGGCAGCGCGCGCACCACCTCGTGTTCGCGGGACCGCCCGGCACCGGCAAGACCACCATCGCCAGGGTGGTCGCGAAAATCTACTGCGGGCTCGGCCTGTTGAAGAAAGAGACGATCAAAGAGGTGCACCGCCCCGACCTCGTCGGCCAGCACATCGGCGAGACCGAGGCCAAGACCAACGCCGTCATCGACAGCGCGCTCGACGGCGTGCTCTTCCTCGACGAGGCGTACTCGCTGGTGTCGACCGGCGCGAAGAACGACTTCGGCCTGGTCGCGATCGACACCCTCCTGGCCCGGATGGAGAACGACCGGGACCGGCTCGTGGTCATCATCGCCGGATACCGCGCCGAGCTCGACCTGTTCCTCGGCGCGAACGAGGGCCTGCGCTCGCGTTTCACCCGGTCCATCGCCTTCCCCTCGTACTCGCCGCCGGAGCTGGTGGAGATCGCCGTCCGGCTCGCGCACTCCCGCGACAGCCTCTTCGACGAGGCGGCGCAGGCCGAGCTCGCCGAAGTCCTCGGCAGGCTCGCCGCAGGAACGATGGCGGACCACAACGGGACGCCCCGCGCCAGCATCGACATCGCGGGCAACGGCCGGTTCGTGCGCAACCTCGTGGAACGCTCCGAAGAGGAGCGCGAGCACCGGCTCGACCACGCCGAGGACGTGGACGACTGCACCGACGAAGAGCTCATGACCATCACGGTCGACGACGTGCGCCGCGCGGAGGCGATCCTCCTGCGCGGGCTCATGGGAGAGAGCACAATGACGACCGTGGAGGCAACCGCATGACCACCCCGCCCATTTTCGCCGCGTTCCCGCCCGAAGTGCTCTCCACCCTCTTGAGCACCGGCCCCGGCTCCGGGCCGCTCTTCGCCGCAGCGACGGCGCTGCAGGAGCTCGCCGCCCAGTACGCGGAGGCCTCCGCGGAGCTCGTTTCGGCGCTCGCCGCCTCCTCCGCCGAGATCTGGGAGGGGCCGAGCGCCGAGCAGTTCCGCGCCGCGCACCAGCCCTTCCTCGCCTGGCTCGCCGAATCGGCCGCCCAAGCCGCGGCGTCGGCCGCCCAGCACGAGATCGTGGGGGGCGCGTACGAGGCGGCGCTCGCGTCGATGCCGACCTTGGCCGAGCTCGCCGCCAACCACGCCACGCATGCCGTGCTCACGGCCACGAACTTCCTCGGCATCAACACGATTCCCATCGCGCTGAACGAGGCGGACTACGCGAGGATGTGGCTGCAGGCCGCCACGACGATGAGCGTGTACCAGGCCGTCTCGGGGGCGGCGTTGGCCGCGATGCCCCAAAGCATGGCCGCGCCGCCGATCACAAACCCCGGCATGGCCGGAACGAGCCGCATGGCAGCCGCCCCCGCGCAGGCGAACGCGATGGCCGACGCGGTCCAGACGCGCGCGCTCTTGGACGACGTCGACAACAACACGCTCCAGGACCTGCTCAAAGACCTCGTCGACCAGGTGCAGGACTTCATCGACCGGGTCCGCCAGGGCCTGGAGACGCTCCTGGCGAGCCCGGCCTTGCTCTCGCTCGCCTCGCTCGCGTTCTTCATCGCCTACGAGGCGTTCTTCATCCCGGTCGGGTTCACCACGTGGGGGCTCGCGCTCTCCGCGCCCTTCTGGGCTCCCGCGTTGGCGCTCGGGCTGGCCCTGCCGTTGGCGCTGATCCCAGCAGGCGGCGTGGAAGTCCCCGGCGACGACGACCGCACGGACGAGGACCGCAAGGACGAGCCCCGCCGGGAGCGCGAGCGCAGGCCCCAGCAGCAGGCGCCCGTCGTCTCCGGCTCGTCCGCGCCGCCCGCGCAGGCGAGCGCGAGCTCTGCCCCGTCTGCCCCGACGAGCCCCGCGACCGCGCCGCCCGCCCCGTTCGCCCCTGCGGGGGCCGAGGCGGGCTACGGCTACGCCGTCGAGGGCGAGGACCCGCCGGGCACGCAGTTCGGGCCGACCTCCACGACCAGGGCGAGCGCGTCCGCCACGAGCTCCGCGTCCGACCCTGCCGCCGCTCTCGCCGCCTCGTCCGCCCAAGAGTCCGCGAGGGCCAGGCGCGCGCAGAACGCGCGGACACGCGGCCGGGGCCGAGGGAAAGTCGTCTTGGAAGAGGGCGAGCGCATGCGCGCCGACGGGTTCATGGACCTCGACCAGCCCTCCGCAGAGCCCTCCGCCTCCGAGATCGGCGCAGGCCTTCTCGGCTTCGCGGGCGCCGCTCCGGGGCAGCGCGCCGAAGCCGCCGGTTTCGTGAAACTGCCCGACGGGACGTTCCAGACCGGGCCGACCGTCCCGATGCTGCCGCAGACCTGGGCGGCGGAGGACCGGGGCGGGCAGTAGGCCCGCCTCGGAAAATCCCACGTGGCAGCAACTAATTGGCGGATACGCGGCTCATACCGTATTATTGGATAGTTCGCGCGGGCGACCGCCGCGAAGCCAAGCACCCGTAGCTCAACGGATAGAGCATCTGACTACGGATCAGAAGGTTAGGGGTTCGAGTCCCTTCGGGTGCACGGCTGATCCCCAGGCCAGAACACGTTTCTGGCCTGGGGATCTTTTTTTCGCATGGCTGGCAGGCACGCCAGCCCTTCGCCCCTGCCGCTGCGTGTTCCGGGGATCGCGGAGCGATCCGTTCACTGCGAGGAATCGCTTCAACGGCAAGCTTCTCGATATCACCGCGTCCTTGGTCGCGACTTCTTTGTTGACCTGTCCCGGCCCCTCGTCGCCTGCGCGGCATGATCGAAGATGCCAACTCCGCCCGGGAAGCCGGGGACGGCTCAGTATCGGATTTCCTTTCGAGCCAAAGAGGGAACGCCTTGGCGCCTGGTGGGAATGCAGGGCAAAAATCTCGCCCGGACGCTTGGCCGTCGTCGCGCACACGCTTGCCTAACCCGAATAAATTAATACCTGCGCTTAATGCGAATAAATTAATATCCGCGCTTAATGCGAATAAATTAATACCTGCTAGAAGCCCTGGCGATACAGGATTCGATAATGACGCGCGGGCTACCATTTCGTGGTATGTTCCGAATCGTGAAAATTCCGAGAACTCGCGATAGTTTTATTTTCGCTCTGACCGGCGCCGCCGCTCTGGTATTCAGCGCCCCGGCTGTCGCGGACGCAGACACGGTGGACTTCAATATCTTCAAAGACACCAAGTGTTCCGCAACGCAGATCTACCACGCGATGGAAAAAGTAGCCCCTGCGGAAATGGCCAAGATCAAATCTGGCCCGGTCGGCAGCCGCAGGCAGAAATGGCTGCTCAACTGGCTCATCCATTCGCGTGAATCCGTCGACATTGATAGCCCGACCAGCAAAAGCGGCGGGCGCTCAGATCCAGACTGGGGCACCTACTTCGCGCCGTATGCGCGGCAGATCGCAGAAGACTGCCCCAACGAGTAACGCCTCTCGCTGCGGTGCAAATTATTTTAAAATTTGACGCTATACGTGGAGTCGCCGTTGCCCGAAAATATCAATTCGACCCCACAGGCGGCGATTTCGTGGAAAAAGACTTCGTGGAAAAATAAAAAAGACAGAGCGGGCGCTCGCCTATGCGGACGAACGGCGAGCTGGGCCCCTGGGGGCTCCCTCGCGAGGCCTGTCACGAGGTCTCGGATTAGTAGATCTCTTATCCGGGCGGCTATGCCTATGCCCTCTCGGTCTCGTATCTGCGCCGTACGCCGGTCGGCCGTGGCCGCTTTCCACCCTGTTGCAGTCCCGGTGCGCGGCCTGCTTGTTCATGAGGGCGTCGGCGCCGCCTTTGTTCAAGGGCATGATGTGGCCCACGGCGTACGCGCCGGGGCCTCGGCGCGGAGCGTTTCAGTCGATCTCCCCGTGGCAGATCCCGCACGAGGGTTTGCCTCTCGCCGACGAGCCCGCGCAGGGTGAACGGACCGCCACAGAAAGGCGTCGAACGGCGAACTCGGGGAAAACAAGCATGAACAATGTCCGAAGCATGCGCGTTTCGCCCTGTTTTCGCTAGACAGCGCGGACGGGCGATTGCCAGAATCGGTGCGATTTCCCGAGAACTTTTGGAGCCTGCTATGAGATTTGCGGTCGCACTGCTGCTGTCCCCGGTCGCCCTGTCGGCGTGGAGCCTCTCCGCCGCTTCGGCGGCCCCGGCCGCCGAGGCGCACGCGTTCGCGGCGCACACGTTCGACGAGAAGGGCCGGGGCAAGCTCCCCCGCGACGTCGACGACCAGGACCCGGTCCACAACCAGGGCCCGAACTTCCAAACCGGCTCTTTGGCCGACGCGGAGGACATCGCGGGCGGCACGGTGCACCACTCCACCATTCCTGCGGCCAAGCCCCCGCAGTCCTGACCAAGGCCGCCGCCTGAGCCGCGCCCAACGACGAGGCGGCAGGCTCAGCCGACACGGACGGATTCGATCCACTTGGCCGCGTCTGGCCAGTGCGGCGCCGCCGGATTGATCTGGTCTCCGTGCGCGAGCAGCGCGTACTCCCGCAGCTCCACGTGGTCGCCGCACGCCTCGGCGGCCGCCCGGTAGTCGCGTGAGTGCTGGATCGGCACGCGCGCGTCGTCTGCGCCATGGGTGATGAGCACCGGCGTGCGCGTCGGCAGCTGCCAGCGCGGCGACGCGGCCTTGTACGCCGCAGGCTCCCGATCCGGCCCCTCCTTGATGAACTCGACGGCGGCGTTGTCGCCCAGGCCCTCCCGAAATATGCGCACGACGTCGGTCACTGGCGCGAGCCCGAGGACCACGTCGGCCCGCGCGGCATTGAGGAGCGCCAGCTCGCCGCCGACCGAATGGCCGATGAGCGCGACGCGAGCGTCGGCGCGCTTGTGCTCGTCCACCGCCAATCCGATGGCCGCAGCCGCGTCCTCAAGGGTCGCGGGGTAGCCCCCGCCCGCCCCAACGCGTCGATATTCGACATTCGCGACATCCCAGCCGCGCTCGAACAAGTCGGCCGCCAGCGGCAACGTGGTCGCCGCCGTGAACGCCGCGCGCCAATAGCCGCCATGGACGACGACGGCGAGCCCCTTCGGGCTCGGCCCGCCTGCGGTCCACAGGTCGACATACTGGCTCGGGTCGGAGCCGTATGGCCGCCGGATTCGAGACGCTTCTGGCGGGGCAGCGTTTTCCATACGCCCAATGTAGGCCCGCTCGCCGCGTGCCGCACACGACACCGCTTCGCACGAGACTGTCCCAGGCGTTAAAACTCCACGTCAAAAGGAGTTTTCAGAAAGTTGAAATAAATCATTGGATGATTGGGTTATAGTATGTGAAAGCGAATGAGCGCCGAAACGCCGAGAGACCTCGACCGGACGACGAGCAGAGAAAGGAACACCATCATGAAAACCCTCGCAGCGAGCACCCTGATCGCCCTCTCTGGCCTGTTCGGAGCCGCGGCCTACGCGTCGGCGGCCCCCGCGAACGAGTCGGTCGTCGTGGCCCACTTCGGCGACGACGCGCACGGGCACAACTACCAGGACCCCGAGAACAAGGACGCTGTCACCAACCAAGGGCCCAACAAGGCCACCCACAGCCTCCGCGACACCGTGAACGCGGCCCTCGGCGGCCGCTGAGGAGACGGCGGGAAGCACAGGTTCGAGTCCTTCCAAGTATAAATTTCTCGCCCCAGGTCAGACACCTCTGACCTGGGGCGTTTCCTTTCTTCGATCCTGCCTGTCACCTCACAGGCGCAGTCCAGATTCGCCTGCTATGGTCTGGCTGCCAATCCGAAGCAGTCGGCTTGGCAGCCAGAAAGGTTGCGCGATGAAAAAATTTATGATGGCCCTGTCCGTCGGCGCGGTTCTGTTCGCAGGCGCCCACGCCCCGAGCGCGCTCGCCGATCCGGCGACGCCGACCACCACCCCGGCTGCACCGAGCAAGCCGAAAGCCCCCGCCAAGCCGAAGGCCAGCACTCCTGCTGCCCCGAAGCCGACCACCCCGGCAGCTCCCAAGCCTGCCGCCCCGAAGCCGACCACCCCGGCAGCTCCCAAGCCTGCCGCTCCCAAGCCGACCACCCCGGCGGCTCCCGCTCCCGCGCCTGCGGGCACCGCGTCTGCGGGCAAGTTCTGCGCCAAGGCCTCGGAAGGCCAGTCCGCCTCGGACAAGAACGGCGCCAACCTCGTCTGCGCCAAGGGCTCCGACGGCCGCGACCGCTGGACCAAGAAGTAATTTTCCGGCCCCAGGCCCCGAGCCGGGGCCTATGGCAGGAGAAACGGCTGTGGCCTCGCATGCTCTCATGCGGGGCCACAGCCGTTTCTCCCGTCATAGGCAAGTCATGCTCTCGTCATATCGCCCCAGTAGGCTGGCCAAAGCGCGCAGGCAAACGGCGCGCAAGCCGATAGGAGCTGCATATGATCTCGCGTCACGTCTCGGCACGCCTTGACATCGATGTCACCGACGACACGATTCTCGAATTCCAGATCGCTGTCGCCCCGCACCCGGGGGCAAAAGTGGACGAGGCGTTGTCGTTCACGCTCGACGGCCGTTCAGTCCAGGCGAGGGAGATCACGACCGAGCACGGCAATCGGATCCACATCTTCCCCGCCGCGCCCGGCAAACTGCTGGTCTCCTACGACGCGACCGTCGAAGGCCGGACAGAGCCCGCCCCAGTCGCCGAAGCCGACGGCTCGGTGTTCCTGCGGCCGAGCCGCTACGCCGAGGCCGACAAGTTCTTCGGGTTCGCCGCCGCCGAATTCGGCGAGCACCTCGACACGGAGGTGCTGCTGGAGAAGGTCGCCGCATGGGTCGGCTCCCGGCTCAGCTACGTCCCCGGCAGCAGCGACCCCACCGACGGCGCGCTCGACACGCTCCTGTCGAGCCAGGGCGTGTGCCGCGACTACGCGCACCTCGTGATCGCCATGCTGCGCGCGCTCAACGTCCCCGCGCGCCTCGTCGCCGTCTATGCCCCCGGCTGCGACCCGATGGATTTCCACGCGGTGGCCGAGGCGCTCGTCGGCGGCGTGTGGCGGGTGGTCGACGCCACCTGCCTCGCCCCTCGCTCCACCCTTGTGCGCATCGCCACGGGCCGAGACGCGGCAGACACCGCGTTCCTGGACAACCACCGGGGCGCGATCGTCCTCAACGAGTCGGTCGTGACCGCCGTCGTCGACGGCGACCTGCCCAAGGACGACCTCTCCGAGCTCGTCAGCATCACCTGACCGCGCACGTGCCGCGTCCGGCTTGCCCCTGTCAGAGCAAGCCGGGCGCGAGCTCGCCCCGGATCTGTGCCAACGGCACATGCCCGGTCTGGGGCCCCGCGGCGTAGGACGCGACTTGGTGCGGGAGGAGGAGGAAACGCAGCTCGTCCGGCGCGAGGACGAAATGCTGGTAGTTCTCCGGATTCACGCCGGTCCCACGGACGATGTCCTGCTCGACGAGGTCGGCGATCTCGCCGGACTGGCCCGCCAGCAGCTTGCGCTCGAGGTCGGCCTTCACGATCGGGTAGAGGTCGGCCAATGCCGCGTCGCCGTCGCGGAAGAGGTCCGCGAGCCCGAGGCGGCGGCCGCCTTGCAACACCAGCGTCCGATAGCCCATGACCGGGTGGTGCTCGCCGATCTCGGCGAAGACGGTCATGACGATGTTGACCACCCCGTTCGGGCCGGGGATCTGCTCGTACGTCTCGCTGAGCGAGAACGGGCGGGCCCTCGTGGCCCGAACGGCGTCCTGCTCGAACTTCGCCCGCAGCGCGCCGAGCGTCTCGTCCGCCGCTGCTTGCGCCGGACCGTCGAGGCCGACGGGAACCTGGACCGACTCTGTGTAGGTCTCGGCCGTCACCCGCGCCACGCAGCGGGACTGCGCCGCGTCCCATGTTCCCGCGCGCGCCGAACAGTCGTCCGGACTCGCCTGCGCCGGACCGCATGCGAGGCAGACGAGCAGCACGGACGCCAGCTGCCACGCCGCCCCCTTGCCCATGCGCAGAGCCTAGCGCACGGGTCCGGGCGCGCCCTCGCCCGTCGCCGCGCCGGGGCGCAACGATTTGAGGACCTTCATCGCGAACCGGGACGAGAGCTTCTGCACGCCGGGGATCGTCATCACCCGATTGGTCAGGAACGCCTCGTAGGCCGCAAGGTCCTGCGTCGCGACGCGCACGAAATAGTCGGGCGAGCCGAATAGCCGGTAGAGCTCCAGCACTTCGGGAAATCCCGCCATCGTGGCCTCGAACTGCTCGACGCTCGCCCGGTCGAACGCGGTCAGCGCCACTTCCAGCATGACTTCGAAGCCCTGCCCGATCGCGGACGGATCGACAACGGCCCGGTAGCCGAGGATCACCCTGTCCGCCTCCAACCGCTGCACACGGCGCAGGCACGGGCCGGGCGTGAGGTGCACGCGGTCGGCCAAGGCGACGTTCGACAACCTGCCGTCCTCTTGCAGATGCCCAAGAATTGCTCGATCTATCGAATCAAGGCCCATATATTGCATACTAGCCTGGTCTTCTCCAAATTCTCACAATCTAATTTCCGATTAGTTTTGCGATAATTGCTGTCTATGGGAAATGATGTGATCGCCGTTGGCCAGCCCGCTCCGCAGCGCGTGGACCAGCCGCCGACGCGCCGTTCGGAGGTCGCGGCAGGGCTGCGGCTGTCGCTCGCCGCTGGGCTCGGCATGTACCCGATCGGCTTCGCCTTCGGGCTGCTCGTCGTCCAAGCGGGACTGCCGTGGTGGATCGCCCCGGCGCTGTCCCTCGCCGTGTACGCCGGATCCCTCGAGCTGCTGCTCGTGGGGATGCTCGCTTCGGCGGCTCCGCTGGCGACCATCGCGCTGACCACGTTCCTGGTCAATTTCCGGCACGTCTTCTACGCCTTCACCTTCCCGCTGCGGACGGTGCGCAATCCCCTCGCCCGCCTCTACTGCGTGTACGCCCTCATTGACGAGGCCTACGCGGTCACCGCCGCGAAGCCCGCGCCGTGGACGTCCTGGCGCCTCCTCTCCATGCAGGCCGCGTTCCAGTGCTACTGGGTCGGCGGCGGGCTCACCGGCGTGCTCGTCGCCTCAGCCCTCCCCGGGCCGGTCAAAGGATTGGAGTTCGCGTTGTGCGCCCTGTTCGTCACGCTCACCCTCGACGCGTGCCGCTCCCGCGAGCACGTGCCCTCGCTCGTGCTCGCGGGCCTGAGCTTCTCGCTCGCCGCAGTCCTCGTCCCGGGGTCGGCCCTGTTCGCGGCGCTGCTGCTGTTCGTCGCCGCGCTCGGAGCCCGCTTCCTCCTCGCCGCCCGCAGGAGCGCCCATGTTTGACCCGCAGCACCTCGACACACGCCATGTCGCCGAGGCCTTGGCCATCGCCTTCGCCATCACGTTCACGTTGCGCGCCGCGCCGTTCGCGGCGCTCGGGCCGCTGCGCGAGTCGAAGCTCGTGGCCGCGATGGCGCTCTGGATGCCTGCGGGCATCCTTTTCATCCTCGCCGCCTCCACCTTCCGCGACACCGTCGCGGCCACCCCCTCGTCCCTCGTCAAAGCGATGCTTTCCGTGACGGTGACCGCTGGGGCGCACCTCGCCTTCGGCAGGCGGACCCTGCTGAGCGTCGGCCTCGGCACCCTCTGCTTCACGGCGCTGGCCAATTTCTCGTGAGCCCGCCGCCCGTCAGACCGGGCGGGAGAGCGCCTCGAACATCGCAGGCAGAAGCCGCCGCTCCATCTCGCGCACCCCTTCCCCGCCCGGCTCCACATACGCCTGGGCGGCGGCGCCTTCGCGGATCGCGGTGGCCATGCGCGCGAACACGTCCGTGTCGACCGTCAGCTCTCGTCCGACGAGCGCGGCGAGCTCGTTGATGATCGCGGCGGCTTCCGCGCGGAGTTTGGCGTCGTGCTCGGCGAGCACTGCGGCCACCTCGGGCTCGCGGATGGCGTGCAGGGTGAACTCCGTGCTGATGAGGTACCAGCGGCGCTCGCGCTCGTCCGACTCGTCGGACGCCGACATGAACCGGGCGATGGGGTCCCCGCCGCCTCGCGCCTCCCGGAGCGCCTCGCGGAATTTGGCGAGGAGCTGCGCCGCGTGCTGGTCGAAGAGCTCGAAGAACAGCTCTTCTTTCGTGAGGAAGTTCGAGTAGAACGCGCCGCGCGAGAATCCGGCCCGCTCGCAGATGTGCTCGATGCTCGACCGATGGAAGCCGCGCTCGGCGAACGCGGCGAAAGCGGCTTCGAGGAGGCGCGCTCGGGTGACCTCCCGTTGCCCGGTCGCCCCTTTCGGCATGCGGCTTCCTTTCTTCGACGCGGCTCTGGCGGAGCTATAGCATACAGAGGCGCACGCTATAGAAAGCGAGCACGAAACAGAAGGAGCGCCGCCATGAGGATCGCCGTCGTCGGAGCGGGCAGCATCGGCTGCTACCTCGGCGGACGCTTGCAGGCAGCAGGCCACAACGTGGTGCTCATCGGGCGCGAGCGGCTCGTCCGTGATATCGCCGAGCACGGCCTGGCGCTCTCCGACCATCTCGGGTGGTCTGCCGAGCTGTCGAGCCAAGACTGCCGTGTCACCACCGGCATCGGAGCCGTCGAGGGGGCGGACCTCGTCCTCGTGACGGTGAAATCGGCGGACACCGGGGCGGTCGCCGACCGCCTCGACGGCAGGATCGGCGCGAACGCATTGGTCGTGAGCCTGCAGAACGGCGTCCGCAACGCGCAGGAGCTCGCCAACCGGCTGGGCGCGCAAGCCGTGGCGGCAGGCATGGTCCCGTTCAACGTGGCGAGGGTCGGCCCGACGCATTTCCGCCAGACCACCCAGGGCAAGCTCGCCGTCGGCGAGCAGGCCCGCGCCGTCGCGGCGGCCTTCCAGGGCGCGGGGCTGCCGACGGACGTCTGCGCGGATATGGCGGCCGTGCAGTGGGGGAAGCTGGTGTTGAACCTCAACAATGCCGTCAACGGGCTCTCCGGGCTGCCGCTCAAAGAAGAGCTCGGCCTGCGGGACTTCCGGCGGGTGCTCGCGGCGGCGCAGGACGAGGCGCTCCGGCTGCTCCGGCGGGCGGGCCAACCGGTCGCGAGCCCGCTCGCGGCCCCGCTGCGGCTCCTGCCGTTCGCGATCCGGTCGCCCGACGCCGTGTTCACAAGGATCGCCAAGCAAATGCTGGCCATCGACCCCGCCGCGCGCTCGTCGCTGCTCGACGACCTCGTCGCGGGCAAGCGCACGGAGGTGGACTTCATCAACGGGGAGGTCGTCGCCCTCGCACGGCGGCTCGGGGCCGAAGCGCCCGTCAACGCGGCGCTCGTCCGACTCGTCCACGAGGCCGAGGGCGCGCAGCAGCGCCGGTGGCCGGGCCACGAGCTGCGCGCCGCGACCGGGACGTGACGAGGTCTTGTGATCCACCTAACACAAGAGTAGGCTTGGTGGCGTAGGAAAGGAGGATCGGATGAGCCTTCGCGAGACCTTCGCCCGATGGGATCTGCTCAACCGCTTCGCGGCCTGGACCGGCTATTTCTCGGCGCTGATGATCACCGCTTCGACAGCGTGCATGCTCGTCGCGTTCGGGTCGGGGCATATCGGTTGGGGCCTGGTCGCGGCAGCGGCGATAGCCATCGAGCTGTGTGTGGGTTCGGCGGTGGTCGGCGGAGTCACCGCCTACGACCGGCACATCCACCACGAGACGCCGCATCTGCTCTGAGCACGTCGGGGCGCGCCGTTATTTGGCGTGCCGGGGGCGATGTTTATGGATATCGTCCGCCCACGTGCTCCCCCAGTCGCGATCGCTCTCCGTGGGCACGGGCTCGCTGGGCTGGGCCGAGACAACGGGCGGCGGCGCCTGCCAATCGATCTCGTCAAGCCCTTCCACCGCGTCCTCGTCGAAATCTCGCCGATACGACTTGGCCGAGGGCAGCGTCACACGCAATGCGGGGGCCTGCTCGAACTCGTCCTGCGCCGCAGTCTGGTCGGGGCTGAACTCGAAGTACGGCTGGGGCTCCGGGTAATGCGGGGCCTGCCCGCCGAAATACGGCTCGGGCGCGAGCGTCGGCGGCGCGGCCTCCGCCGCGCGGGGCTGGGGCTCAAACCCCGGCGTGGTTCCCCACGCCGCTTGCCGTTGCCGCTCCTCCTCTGCCCACATCTCCTCCCAGGTGATGTCGCCGTCGGTCACAGCCCCAGCCTACCCGTGGACGCGAGGCTAGCGCCTGCCCTTGCCGAAAAGAGACTTCGTGATCTCCCGGCCCAGGGTCGACCCGAGGTTGCGCATAAAGCCCTTCACAGCCTGGTTCGCCAGCACTTTCTCGACAAAACCAGGCTCTTCTTTCTCCTGGCGCGAGGACTTCGGCGCAGGCGGCGGGGCGGCGTCCTCGGCGGCCACGCCTGGCTCGGCGGAGGCGGGCGGCTGGGTCAGCGCCTCGTACGCGGACGGACGGTCCTGGGTCTGCGCGTATTTCGCGTAGAGCGCGCTGTGCTGCGCGGAGCCGCGGATCGCGTCGGAGCCGATCGCGCCCATGAGCGAGCGCGGAGCGCGGAGCCTGGTCCACGCCACCGGGGTCGGCGCTCCGGTCTCGGAGAGCACCGTGACGATCGCCTCGCCGATCCCGACCGAGGTGAGCGCCGACTGGATGTCGTAGACCTTGCTCGTCGGGTACGTCTTCGCGGTGCGGACCAGCGCTTTCTGGTCCTCCGGGGTGAAGGCGCGCAGCGCGTGCTGGACTCGCGCGCCGAGCTGGGAGAGGATCTCGTTGGGGATGTCCGTCGGCAGCTGGGTGCAGAGGATCACCGAGACGCCCTTCGAGCGGATGAGCTTCACCGTCTGCTCGATCTGCGCGACGAACGCCTTCGAGGCGTCCTTGAAGAGCAGGTGCGCCTCGTCCAGGATGAACACGAGCTTCGGCTTGTCGATGTCCCCGATCTCCGGCAAGGTCTGGAAGAGCCGGGAGAGCACCCACATCAAGAAGGTGGAGAAGAGCACCGGGCGGGTCGACTGGTCCCCGAGCTCGAAGAGCGTGACCACGCCTCGCCCGTCCGGGGTGATCCGGAGCAGGTCGTTCACGTCGACCTCCGGCTCTCCGAAGAACACGTCGCCGCCGTCGCCCTCAAGGTTCGCCACGGCGCGCAGGATGACGCCCGCGCTCGCCGGGGACACCCCGCCGAGCGCCTTCAGCTCGGGCTTGCCCTCGTCGCTGGTGAGGTGGCCGATCACCGCTTTGAGGTCTTTGAGGTCGATGAGGTCGAGGCCTTTGTCTTTCGCCCACCGGAAGATGAGCCCGAGCGTGGACTCCTGGGTGTCGTTGAGCCCGAGGATCTTCGAGAGCAGGATCGGGCCGAAGCTCGCGATCGTGCCCCGGATCGGCACGCCGATCCCCTCCGTGCCGAGCGAGACGAATTCTGTCGGGTAGGCGGTCGGCGCCCAGTCGTCCTGCAGCTGCTGCGACCGCTCGGCGATCTTCTCGCCCGGCTGGCCGGGCACTGCGAGGCCGGAAAGGTCGCCCTTCACATCGGCCATCACGACCGGCACCCCGTTCGCCGAGAGCTGCTCCGCGATGAGCTGCAGCGTCTTCGTCTTGCCCGAGCCGGTGGCCCCGGCGACGAGCCCGTGCCGGTTGAGCGTGGCGAGCGGCAGGTTCACGGCGGCCGTGGAGTCCGCTTTCCCATCGACGAGGACGACGCCGAGCTGCAAGGAGAGGCCCTCCGTCTTGTAGCCCTCGGCAATCTCTTGGGCAGCGGGGACCTGCGCGGCTGGGATCTGCTCAGTTCCGGCTTCGCTCATCGGAGAGTCCTTTCGTTCTAAGGCGTGCGGACAACATTATGCTGTATTTCATGGCGCGCCGTGGTACGTCCGACGAAACGGTGCCCGAGAACAGCTGGGCCACCAGCGCCGCGACGCGCAAATCCATGCTGGGCAACCGGAGCCGCGACACCTCTCCGGAGCTCAAACTCCGCAAGCTGCTGTGGGCGCAGGGGCTTCGCTACCGGGTGGCGGCGAAACCGCTGGCCGACCGCAGGCGCACCGTCGACATCGTCTTCGGGCCCGCGAAGGTCGCCGTCGAGATCCATGGCTGCTTCTGGCATGGCTGCCCGGAGCATTACCGGCCGCCCGGCAGCAACGTCGAGTACTGGTCCGCGAAGGTCGCCCGCAACCGGGCCAGGGACGCGGCCAAGCTCGCCGCGCTCGAAGCCGACGGATGGGAAGTGGTCGTCGCGTGGGAGCACGAGCAGGCCGAGGACGTGGCGCTCAGAGTCGCCGAGGCCGTCGCCCGCCGCAGGCCGAAACGGAGTTAGAGGACGGACGCTACTTGGCTTGGCCGGTCGTGCGCTCGATGTACTTTTTGCGGGCGTTCGGGTCGACGCCGCCGCCGGTCATCACGCTGCTCAAACCCAGCAGCTTCGTGACGAACACGGTGAGCCTCGGAGACCAGCGCGCCAGGGCGAGGAGCGGGTCGAACACCGTGACAAAGCCCGGCACCCAGCGGTTGCGGCCCCGCCCGGCGGCGGAGACCACGATGGCCTCGGCGACCTTCTCCGGCGGCTGCGGCCGGACGATCTTGAGGATCAGCGCCTCCTCCACGTTGATGCCGTCGATGAGCCCCGTCTTGATGAACGAGGGCATGATCGTGGTCACCTCGACGTTGTGCTGCGCGAGCTCGAAGCGCAACGCCTCGGAGAAGCCGACGACGCCGAACTTCGCCGCGTTGTAGCTGGAGAGGCCCGCGACGCCGATCTTCCCGGCGATCGAGGCGATGTTGACGATGTGGCCGGTGCGCCGGGGGATCATCCGTTTCGCGGCTTCCCGGCTGCCGAAGATCACCGAGTTCAGGTCGATCGACAGCTGCTTGTCCGTGACGCGCTGGGGCTCGTCGACGATGTCGCCGACGATCATCACGCCCGCGTTGTTGACCAGCACGTCGATCGGCCCGAGCGCCTTCTCGGCCTCGTCGATGAAGGCCGAGAACTGGTCGTAGTCGGTCACATCGAGGGGAAGGGCGATGATGTCCCCGCCGATCTCGTCGGCGGCTTTCTTCGCGAGGTCGACGTCGAGGTCGCCGATCGCCACCTTCGCGCCCTGGGCGATGAACGCCTCAGCGGTCTTGCGACCGATGCCTTGGGCTCCGCCGGTGATCAAAACCACCTTGCCCCGCAATGTGCTCAGGTTGCGACCCATGCTGCTCGTCCTTCCTTCTTCGCGGCCGCGAGACCGCGTCATATGACCTCCGCGCCAACGACTATAACAATGTTCCGTGCCGTTCGTCACAGGCAGGTCGCGCAATGGCGGCGCGGGCAGGGCCGCCGGGCACGACGCGGAGGGAAAAGGTGTAGGAAAAGACGTATGGCATCCTCCCCCGATTCCGCCAGCCACGAGCACGAAGCCGAACTCGCCTTCGCCGAGCTCGCCGCACAGCTCCCCGAGGGGGTCCTGGTCGACGACCCCGACATTGTGGAAGGCTACCGGCGCGACCGCGCCGAGGACCCGGCGGCGGGGCGGCCGCGCGCCGTGGCCCGGCCCTCCTCCACCGACGAGGTGAGCCGCATCCTGCGGTGGGCGAACACGAACGGCGTCGCGATCGTGCCGAGAGGCGCGGGCTCCAGCCTGTCCGGCGGCTCCACTGCCGTCGACGGCTGCCTCGTCCTGTCCACCGAGCGGATGCGCGACATCGCGGTCGACCCGGTCAGCCGCGTGGCCGTCGTCGGGCCCGGCCTGATGAACGCCGAAGTCAAAGCGGCGGCGGCGGCGCACGGCCTGTGGTACCCGCCCGACCCCTCCTCGTTCGAGTTCTGCAGCATCGGGGGGAACATCGCCACGAACGCGGGCGGGCTGTGCTGCGTGAAGTACGGCGTGACCACCGATTACGTCCTCGGGCTCGAAGTGGTGCTCGCGGACGGGGAGGTCATGCGGCTCGGCGGGCCGAGGATCAAAGACACCGCAGGGCTGTCGCTGCTCAAACTCTTCGTCGGCAGCGAGGGGACCTTGGGAGTCTTCACCGAGGCGACGCTGCGCCTGTTGCCCGCCCCGCCCAAGCCCAGCACTTTGGTCGCCACCTTCGGCGAGGTCCGCAAGGCGAGCGAGGCGGTCATCGCGATCTGCGGCAAACTGCGCCCCGCCATGCTCGAATTCATGGACGGCCCCACGATCAACGCGGTCGAGGACATGCTCCGGATGGGCCTGGACCGCACGGCCGCCGCCATGCTCGTGGTCCAGTCCGACGCCCCTGGCGAAGCCGCCGGGGCCGAGACAGGCCTCATCGCCGACATCGTCCGCGCGGCGGGGGCGGCCGAGGTCTTCGTCACCACCGACCCGCAGGAGGGCGAGGCGTTCGTCGTCGCCCGCCGCGCCGCGATCCCCGCTGTGGAGCGGCTCGGCCACCTCTTGCTCGAAGACGTCGGGGTGCCGATCCCGAAGCTGCCCGACCTGATCGACGGAGTCCGCGCCATCGGGGAGGCGAACCAGGTCGCCATCGCCGTCATCGCGCACGCCGGGGACGGGAACACCCATCCGCTCATCGTCCACGACCCTGCGGACGAGGACGAGACCATGCGCGCCGAGCGGGCCTTCGGCGAGATCATGGACCTCGCCATCCGCCTCGACGGCACCATCACCGGGGAGCACGGAGTCGGACGGCTCAAAAAAGCCTGGCTGCCCGCCCAGATCGGGCCTCGGGCGATGGACGTGGCCAGCCGGATCAAAACCGCGCTCGACCCGAAGGGCGTCTTGAATCCCGGCGCGGTCTTCTAGGGCTCCGCCGCCGCCCAGAACGCTCCTGCCAGGCTCGCGATCCGCTCGGGGAACTCCCCGTTGATCGCGTGGGAGGCTTCCGGCCAAAGCTCGACCTGCCCGTTCGGGAGCGCCGAACGGGCTCGGGCCGCCGCCCGGCACGGATCGTGGACGATGCTTCGGCCTGCCAACAGCACGAGCGTCGGGACGGCCAGCTGTCCCAAGCGCTCCTCCGAGAAGGGCTTCGGCGCCGGAAGGCGCATCTGGAAGTCTCGCATCCCCGAGGCGACCAGCGCCGCCTCCGGCAAGGACTCGTCCACCTCTGCCCCGCCGGAGACCCATCGCAGCAGGCGCATCCGAACCCGCTGCGGCATGGGCGCCACAGAGCCGAGGGAGACGACGAGCATTTTCCACGTCACCGGCGCGAACGTCATCGCCGGATCGAGCAGGACGAGCGAGGCGACACGCGCTGGGAAGCGCAGCGCGTGGTTCACCGCCGCCCAACCGCCGATCGACACGCCTAAAACGTGCGCCTTGGCGAATCCCGGGCCGTATGGAGCCGCATCCGCCGCGCCGAGCCCCGCGAGCGCCTGCTCCAGCCACAACGCCTGATCGTGGTCCGAGCGCACTGGGGCCTCCTGTGCCGACAGCCCCGCCTCGCCGAGCAGGTCCAGCGCGTACACGCGCCGCCCCAGGGCGCGCAGCGGAGCCAGGTTCGCCCGCCACAGCGGCGTGGAGGCGTTCCGGCCGGGGATCAGCACCACCGGCACGCCGCTGTCGTCCCCGAAGCGGTAGACCCGCACCGAGCCGTATGCCGTGGAAAGGTCGAACGTCCGCGCCGGGGCTTCCATCGCCGCCAGGCCTCTCCGGTACGCGGCGACGAACCGCTCGAACCCGGCCAGGCTGGCGAACCGGCCGACCTCCAACGAGGCCTCGCCGATCCGGATATTGGCTGGAATATCCACCATTCGACCACATTAGTCCCACCTTTCCCAGACGTAAAGTTGCCCTTTTCTCCCCATGCGCCAGCGCGTACTATCTGCGAGATGTCCACGCTGGAGTCCAAACTCGAAGCCATCGTCGGCGCAGCGCATGTCCTGACCGATCCGGATGTGCTCGTCGGCTGGTCGACCGACTGGACCGGCCGGGACCGGGGCTCGGCCCGCGCCGTGGTGCGCCCGGGGGACGCCGAGCAAGTCGCCGAGGTGCTGAACGTGTGCCGCGCGTCCGGCGTTCCCGTCACCATCCACGGCGGCGGCACCTCGCTGGTGTCCGGCGCCGTGCCCCGCAACGCCGACGTGCTCCTGTCCACCAGCAGGCTCGTCGAGGTCGGCGAGGTCGACCGCACGCACAAATGCGTCCGGGTCGGGGCGGGGACCAAGCTCCAGACGTTGCGGGCGCTGGCGGCCGAGCACGGGCTGCTCTTCGGCGTGGACCTCTCGGCGCGCGACAGCGCGACCATCGGCGGGATGGTCGCGACGAACGCGGGCGGCCTGCACACCGTCCGCTACGGACGGACCAGCGCCCAGGTGCGCGGGCTTGAGGCGGTGCTCCCGGACGGCTCGATCATCAAGCGGTTCCCCAAAGTCCCCGACGACCGCAGCGGCCTCGACCTCGTCTCCTTGTTCGCGGGCAGCGAAGGCGTGCTCGGCGTCGTCACCGCCGTCGAGGTGGTGCTGCGGCCCCGCCCCCGGCACCGGGTCACCGCGCTCGCGGGATTCTCGACCCTCGAAGAGCTCGTGGCGGCGGCGATCAGCCTGCGCGGGGCCGAAGGGGTGGACGCGCTCGAACTGCTCGACGGCGTGGGCGTGAGCCTCGCGGTGGAGCGCCTTGGCCTCTCCTGCCCGGTGAAGGCCGAATGGCTCCTCCTCGTCGAGCTCGCGAGCGACCGGGAACAGCTGGTCGAGCTCGCCGAATTGCTCGCCTCCGCCGACGTGGCCGAGGAGCCCGCGATCAGCCAGGACTCCGTCGGGCGGGGCAAGCTCTGGCAAGTCCGCGAGTCCTTCGCCGAGGTGACGCGCCTGTTCGGCCCTCCGGCCAAATTCGACCTCTCGCTGAACTTCGAATCCGTCGCGCCGTTCGCGGAGGACGCCGTGGCGTTGCTCGCGGCGGAGGCTCCGGACGCGATCCCCGTTCTCTTCGGGCATATCGGCGACGGCAACCTGCATCTGAACGTGCTGCGCTGCCCGGACACGAGCCGCGTCTTCGCGCCGATGCTCGCCCTGATCGCCAAGCACGGTGGCAACATCAGCTCCGAGCACGGCCTCGGCAGCCTCAAACGCGACTACCTCTCCCTCGCGCGCAGCCCCGAGGAAATCGCCGCGATGCGCTCGATCAAACGGGCCTTCGACCCCGAGGGGTACTTGAACTCGGCAGTGCTCTTCCCCACAGTCGCCGAGCGATCCGCGCCATAGCGCACAGCAGTCTTACCGACTTCTCAGAAAGGCGAGTATTCTGAATGGCGCCTCGGCCAAAAGCCGAGGATAAGGACCAGGCGAAGCAGCCACGGTCACGTACACCGCGAAAGTGGGCAAGAGGGAAAGTGGGCGAGAGCTCCTGTGAGTGACACCACCGTCGATTTCGGACAGAACTCGTGGCTTGTGGAAGAGATGTACCACCGGTTCAAGGAGAACCCGAACTCGGTGGACCCGAGTTGGCACGAATTCCTGACGGACTACCACTCCACGCTGGAGTCGATCGCGGGCTCCGGCGACAACGGCAGCCGCGCCAGGGCCGCCGCCGAGACCGCTCCTCCCCCGCCTGTGCAGGCCGAGCCGCCCGCGAACGGCAATGGCGCGCAGGCGCCCGCCCCGCAGCAGAGCGCGCCCGCCCCTGCCCCCGCCGCCCCCAAGCTTCCTGTTCCTCCGGCGCCGCAGGCGTCCGCCCCGGCGGCTCAGGCCGCCGCGCCGTCCGCTCCCGCGAGCGACGAGTCCGTCCCCCTCAAGGGCATCGCAGCGGCGGTCGCGAAGAACATGACCGCCTCGCTCGGCGTGCCCACCGCCACCAGCGTGCGGGCCATCCCGGCCAAGGCGATGATCGACAACCGCATCGTCATCAACAACCACATGAACCGCACCCGGGGCGGCAAGATCTCCTTCACCCACCTCATCGGCTACGCCGTGGTGCAGGCGGTGAAGAAGTTCCCTGGGATGAACCGGCACTTCGCCGAGGCGGACGGCAAACCGCAGCTGGTCACCCCCGCGCACATCAACCTCGGCATCGCCATCGACACCGTCGGCAAAGACGGCAAGCGGACCCTGGTGGTCCCGGCGATCAAGCACTGCGAGGAGTTCGGCTTCGGCCAGTTCATCGCCGCGTACGAGGACGTGGTGCGCCGAGGCCGCGAGGGCAAGCTCGGCACCGAGGACTACGCGGGCGTCACCATCTCGCTGACCAACCCCGGCACCATCGGCACCGTCCACTCCGTGCCCCGGCTCATGGCGGGCCAAGGCGCCATCATCGGCGTCGGGGCCATGGAGTACCCGGCCGAGTTCCAGGGCGCGAGCGAGGAGCGCATCTCCGACCTCGGAGTCGGCAAGCTCATCACCCTCACCTCGACCTACGACCACCGGATCATCCAGGGCGCCGAGTCCGGCGACTTCCTGCGCACGGTCCACCAGCTGCTCATCTCGGACGAGTTCTACGACGAGCTGTACGCCGCGCTGCGCATCCCCTACGAGCCGATCCGTTGGCGCTCGGACATCGTCGAGCACGGCGTGGACAAGTCCACCAGGGTCCTCGAGATCATCTCCGCGTACCGCTCGCGCGGGCACCTCATGGCCGACACCGACCCGCTGCTCTTCAACCAGCAGCGCCGCACCGGCCACCCCGACCTCGACGTCCTCAACCACAACCTGACCCTGTGGGACCTCGACCGCGTCTTCAACGTCGGCGGCTTCCAGGGCAAGGAGCGGATGAAGCTGCGCGACGTGCTCGCGGTGCTCCGCGACTCGTACTGCCGCCACGTCGGCGTGGAGTACTCCCACATCCTCGAGCCCGAGCAGCGCGAATGGCTCCAGGAGCAGGTGGAGGTCCGCCACCAGAAGCCGAGCGTCAACCTGCAGAAGTACATCCTCTCCAAGCTCAACGCGGCTGAGTCCTTCGAAAACTTCCTGCACACCAAGTACATCGGGCAGAAGCGCTTCTCGCTCGAAGGCGCCGAGACGGTGATCCCGATGATGGACGCCATCATCGACCGCGCCGCCGAGCACGCCCTCGACGAAGTGGTCATCGGCATGCCCCACCGGGGCAGGCTCAACGTGCTGGCCAACATCGTCGGCAAGCCGTACAAGCTGATCTTCAACGAGTTCGAGGGCAACCTCGACCCGAGCCTGTACCACGGCTCCGGCGACGTGAAGTACCACCTCGGGGCCGAGGGCACCTATTTCCAGATGTTCGGCGAGAACGAGATCAAGGTCTCCCTCACCGCCAACCCCAGCCACCTCGAAGCCGTGGACCCGGTGCTCGCGGGCATCGTCCGGGGCAAGCAGGAGCAGGTCGAGGGCGGCGGCGAGCGGTTCCCCATCATGGCCCTCGCCCTGCACGGCGACGGCGCGTTCGCCGGCCAGGGCGTGGTCGCCGAGACCCTCAACATGTCCGCGCTCACCGGCTACAACATCGGCGGCACCGTCCACATCGTGGTGAACAACCAGATCGCCTTCACCACCTCGCCGGACGAGGGCCGCTCCAGCGTGTACTGCACCGACGTCGCCAAGACGATCGGCGCGCCGGTCTTCCACGTGAACGGGGACGACCCCGAGGCCGCCGCCTGGGTCGCCCAGCTCGCCGTGGACTACCGCGAGCGGTTCCACCGGGACGTCGTGATCGACCTCGTCTGCTACCGCCAACGCGGCCACAACGAGGGCGACGACCCCTCGATGACGCAGCCGACGATGTACGACGTGATCGAGAACAAGCGCTCGGTCCGCAAGAGCTACACCGAAGCCCTGATCGGCCGAGGCGACATCACCATCAAAGAGGCCGACGACGCCCTGCGCGACTACCAGGGCCAGCTGGAGCGGGTGTTCAACGAGGTCAAAGAGCTCGAACGGATCCCGCCAGCCCCGAGCCACTCGGTGGAGGCCGACCAGCAGCTGCCGCTCTCCCTGGTCACCGCCGTGTCGAAGACGGTGCTCGAACAGGTCGGCGACGCGTTCGTGGACGTCCCCGAGGGCTTCACCCCGCACCCGAAGGTGTTCCCGGTCAACCAGCGCAGGCACGACATGTCCCGCGCCGGGAACGTCGACTGGGCGACCGCCGAGCTCTTCGCCTTCGGCTCGCTCCTCCTCGAAGGGCACGGCGTGCGCCTGTCCGGCCAGGACTGCCGCCGGGGCACGTTCAGCCAGCGCCACGCGCTGCTCATCGACCGGCACAACGGCGACGTGTTCAGCCCGCTCGCCCAGCTCGCCGCGAAAGCCGGGAGCGCGGCCCAGTTCGAGGTGTTCGACTCGCCGCTGTCCGAGTACGCGGTCATGGGCTTCGAGTACGGCTACTCGCTCGCCAACCCGACCACGCTCACGCTGTGGGAGGCCCAGTTCGGCGACTTCGCCAACGGAGCCCAGTCCATCATCGACGAGTACATCTCCTCCGGCGAGGCGAAATGGGGGCAGCGCTCCGACGTGGTGCTCCTGCTCCCCCACGGCCAGGAGGGCCAAGGCCCCGACCACAGCTCGGGCCGGATCGAGCGCTACCTGTCGCTGTGCGCGGAGAGCTCGATGACCGTGGCGCACCCGTCCACCCCGGCGAGCTACTTCCACCTGCTCCGGCGGCACGCCCTCGACGGCATCCACCGGCCGCTCATCGTCTTCACGCCGAAGTCGATGCTGCGCAACAAGCACGCCGTGAGCAGCGTCGAGGACTTCACCGAGGGCAAGTTCCTCTCCGTGCTCGACGACCCGACGACCGCGACGGAAGCGGCGGCGGAGAAGGTGCGCACGGTGATCCTCACCAGCGGCAAGCTCTACTGGCAGCTGGCCGAGCGCAAGGCCGCGGATCACCGCGAGGACATCGCGATCGTCCGGATCGAGCAGCTCTACCCGGAGCCGTTCAAGCGTCTGCGGGCGGCCTTGGAGCGCTACCCGAACGCCAAGGACTTCCGCTGGGCGCAGGAAGAGCCCGCGAACCAGGGCCCGTGGCCGCATCTCGGCCTCGCGCTGCCGGAGCTCTTGCCGGACCTGCTGCCGAAGCTCACCCGTGTCTCGCGGCGCGCGATGAGCGCCCCGTCCTCGGGCTCGGCGAAGGTGCACGAGGTGGAGCAGCAGGAGCTGCTCCGCCAGGCCTTCGCCTGACCAGCTCCCCTCAAACTCGACACGGTTGGCTCCGCCAGCCGTGTCGGGGGGCGGGCGCCTGCCCGTCAGCCTCCCTGCTCATCGCGGGCCTGATCGTTTGCGGCTGCGATTCTGGCGGCCGCGTCCTCTGCTGACTGATCCGTCCCGAGGCTGGTTTCTTAAATTGTTTTGCGAGGGCAGAGGAGCCGGGTTGCTCGTGGTCTTGTGGTGCGCTGGCCGATAGCCCCTGTTCGGCGTTTATCTCCGCGTGTCGAACGCAGCGGCAACATCCGCGACGAATTCGGCGCTGGCCGCGCGTGTTCGAGCCGTGATCGATGGCGGCGCGCTCTCCGGAGTCCCCGCGTTGAACGGCGGATTCGGCGCGTACTCTATGACCAATTGCGTCTGCTCGGCATGCGTCCGGTCGCGCATGACCGAGACGAGGGCCAGCGCGAAATCCAGCCCCGACGTCACGCCGCCCCCGGTGGCGCGGTTGCCGTCGATCACCACGCGCGAGTTCACCGGAATCGCCCCGGCTTTCGCTAGCAAGTGCCGAACGGACCAGTGGCTGGTGGCCGAGTATCCCTCCAGCAGGCCCGCCATGCCGAGAACCATGGAGCCTGTGCACACACTCGTCACCCAAGAGGCGCGAGAACCAAGATCGGCCACGAAGCCGACCAAATGCTCGTCGCGCATCGCCGCAACGACGGGGTCCCTCGCGCCGGGGATGAACAGGACGTCCACATCGCGGGGACAGTCCTCCATGGTTGTGGTCGGCGTGATGACCAGTCCCGTGTCGCTGACGACCGGCTCTGCCGTGGCCGCGACATGATGCACCTGCGCGCCCTCCAAATACGAGAAGACGAGCTGCGGAGCGACAAAATCCAACGCGGTGAACCCCGGGTACATCAGCATCGCGATCACCTCGCCCTCGCTTTTGGGACTCGGCTGTGGAATTTTCGGCGCCGCTCCCGCGACAGGGCCGCGCGAAAACGCCGCCGCGCCAACAGTCGCCGCAGTCGCGGCCAAAAACTCTCGACGACCACTCAATGCTTTGCTCCTCGCTAAACTCTGCCCAGATCAGCACGCCTGAAGTATCTGAAGTGTACGGGTGGCCCGGACTGAATACGCCGACTCGAACCAGATCATGAGCAGCCCGTCCCCGTAGAACAGCTAGGCAGCGCGTCTCTGAGACAACCCCAAACCAGTACAAGAATGCCGTGCGGCGAGCGCAACCGAGCTCAAGGCGTTGAAAGCGCGGTCGTGGTGGTTGCAGCACATAGTTGGGAACTCGAGGATACAAGTGATCGTGGAGACGGCCAGCTCACAAAAGTTTCGAGGCAAGAGTCCATGCTGCTGCCCCGCTACAGCTGGTCTTCCAGCTTCTCCCGGTCGGTCTTGTTCCTGTGCTCGTCCGACTCCAACAAGACACCCCGCTAGAGCTGGTCTTCCAACTTCTCCCGGTCGGTCTTGTTGAAGTTGTGCGCCACCAGCCAGCGGGCCGTAATCGCGTCGATGTCCCCGCCGCGCCGCACGGCCTGGACGAGCGCGGCGAGCTCGGCGGCGTTGAGCTGGTCCGCCAGAACGCCCAACCCCTTGCTGTGCTTGTAGGTGAGCGAGCCGATCCGGTAGACCGCGATGCTCCCGTTCGGGGTGATATCGCTGATGTCGAGCCCTTCGGGCAGTTGGCCCGCGAGCTGCCCGGAGAGGCCGAAAACGTTCTTCTCCGGGCGCAGGCGCGGGTTGAGCGCGCCGAGCAAGCCCGGCGCGTCTTCCGCTGTCACCGCCCAGTCCCCCGCGTCGACGGCGGCGAGGCGCTCCTGCCAAGTGGCTTTGCCCGAGGCTGCGAGGACTGCGGGCACCGCTGCCGAGTTGAGCGTGCCCACATAGAGCCTGGCGAGGATCTGCGACGCGATTTCCGTCCCGCCGCCGACCACCACGCGCGGCGCGGGCTGGCGCACATCGATCCACAGGATCGCCGCGCCAACGAGCGAGCAGGCCACGAGCACCCGCTGGGGCCAATGCAGCGCGGCCCGCGCGGACAGCGCGGCGGCCCGCAGCCGCGCCGCGATCACGGTCGTGTTCATATTCGAACAGCATAACCCCAGTCCTGACCGTTCAGTGCTAGTTTGGACGGTGGCCATGACATATCGTAAGGAGCTCGCTATGACTTCAACAGCGCCTCTGATCAGCGCAGAGCAGTCGCTTCGCCTCCTTGCCGAACAAGGGGGGCTGCTCGCGGCGACGCCTGAGTCCGCGCTGGGCGAGCCGGTTCCCGCCGTGCCTGGCTGGACGGCCGAGGACGTGGTGCGCCACACCGCCAAAGTGCACCGGTGGGCCGCGTTGGTGCTGCGGTCGGGGCCGCAGGCGGATCTCGGCGGGCTCGTGCAGGCGGTCGCCTCCTCGCCGAAAGGCCCAGCTGCGATCGCCGACTACCGCACGAGCCTCGACCAGCTGCTCGCGGAGTTCGGCCGCCACGATTTCGCCGAAGCCGCCGCCACATTCGTCGGCCCGGGCGACGTGGGCTGGTGGGCCCGCCGTCAAGCCCATGAGGTGCTCGTCCATCGCCACGACGCACAATCCGCGTCCGTGCCGAATCCGGACCTGGTGGAGCCGCTCGTCGCCGCCGACGGCGTCGACGAATGGGCAGTGGTCTTCGTCCCCCGCGTCGCGATCCGGGATAAAAAACCCGTCCCCGACCTGCTCTCCGGCAAACGGGTCGCCATCGAGGCGACCGACGTGCCAGGGGCGCGCTGGGTCGTCCGCACGGACGGCAACCTCGTCGGAGAGCGCTCCGACGGGCCTGCGGACGCGGCGGTGGCCCTGCCCGCATGGGAGCTGCTGCTGACCGTGTGGCGGCGAAAACCCCTCGAAGCGGCCGCTGTGACCGGCGACAGCCTGGTCGCCCGAGGCCTCTACGATCACATCCGAATCTAGAACAGACATTCAGGAGGGGCTATGCCCGCATTACCGCCAAAGGGAGCCTCTCGCTTGCGCGGCACACCGGAGTCCCAGCCCTCTGCGCTCGCGACCCCGCTTTCCGTCCTGGGGTTCTCCTCTGCCGCGCAGACCGCTGCGGCGAAAAAACCCGCGCCGAGGGTCGCCAAGCCCGTCGTGGACTGCGCCGTGTATGTCGACGGAGTACGCCAGCCCGGCAGGCCCTCGCCCGCCGAGGCGATCACGCAGGTCCGCGAGGCGCAGCCGCAGAGCTGCGACGAGAGGCCCCTGTCGCGGTTCGTCTGGGTCGGCCTCTTCGAGCCGGACGAGGAGCAGATGCGGGCGGTCGGCGCCGTCTTCGGCCTGCACGAGCTCATGATGGAGGACGCGGTCCACGCCCATCAACGCCCGAAGCTGGAGCAGTACGACGACATGTTCGAGCTCGTGCTCAAGACGGTGAAATACGTCGCGCACGAGTCCATCTCACAGGCGAAAGAGATCGTGGAGTCCGGCGAGATCATCCTCTTCGTCGGCCGCGACTTCATCGTGACCGTCCGCCACGGCGGGCATGGCGAGCTCGCGGGCGTGCGCAAGCATTTGGAGGAGCAGTCCGCGAAACTCGCCATCGGCCCGCTCGTGGTCATGCACAGCATCGCCGACCACATCGTGGACGGGTACATGCAAGTCACCGAAGCCGTCGAGCTCGACATCGACGCCATGGAAGAGTCGATCTTCACCCCAGGCGCAGGGACCGAGATCGAGCTCATCTACCTGCTCAAGCGCGAGGTCATGGAGATGAAACGGGCGGTGAACCCGCTCTCCTTGGCGCTCAGCCGCCTGGCCCATCCCGATCCGACGCTCACCATCGCGGTCCCGAAAGAAGTCCGCCGCTACTTCCGCGACGTCCTCGACCACCACACGGTCGTCGCGGAGCAGGTGTCGAGCTTCGACGAGGTGCTCAGCTCGCTCGTCCAGGCCGCCCTCGGCAAGATCAGCGTCCAGCAGAACACCGACATGCGCCAGATCACCGCGTGGGCGGCGATTTTCGCCGTCTCGACGCTAGTCGCGGGCATCTACGGGATGAACTTCGACAACATGCCGGAGCTGCACTGGCACTACGGGTATTTCATCGCCCTCGGGGTCATGGCGGGGATCAGCTTGAGCCTCTTCATCGGATTCCGCCGCAGCAAGTGGCTCTGACCAGCCGTTACGCCAGGTCGAGGCCCAGGTCCAGCGCCTGCGTCGAATGGGTGAGCGCGCCGACGGCGAGGTAGTCCACCCCGGTCTCGGCGTAGGCCCGCGCGGTGGCGAGCGTGAGCCCGCCGGAGGATTCGAGCAGCGTGCTCGGGGAGCGCTCGTCGCGCAGCGCCACCGCCTTCGCCGTGGTCTCGACGTCGAAATTGTCGAGGAGGACGAGTTCTGCGCCCTCGGCCAGGATCTCCTCGAGCTGGGCGAGCGTGTCGACTTCGACCTCCACCGCGAGCTGCGGGGCGAAGGCCCGCACCCGGCGCAGCGCCTCGGCCGCCGAGCCCGCCGCCGCGACATGGTTGTCTTTGATCAACGCCGCGTCGCCGAGGCCCATGCGGTGGTTCGCCCCGCCGCCGCAGACCACGGCGTGCTTCTGCAACAGGCGCAGGCCCGGCAACGTCTTGCGGGTGTCGCGCACTGTCGCCCTCGTGCCCGCGAGCTGGTCGGCCCAGCGCGCTGTGGCGGTGGCGATCCCCGACAAGTGGCACAGCAGGTTCAAGAGCGTCCGCTCCGCCGTGAGCAGTCCGCGCAGCGGCGCGGTCACCGAGAGCGCCACGCCCCCTGGGACGACCCGGTCGCCGTCCGCCTTCGCCGCGCGCAGGGTGTATCCGCCCGCGCCGAGCACCTCGTCCAAGACGAGGACGGCCGCCTGGACCCCGGCGAGCACGCCGGGCTCGCGCGCGACCACCTCGGCCGTGCCGACCTGCGCCGCGTCCACGGTCGCGAGCGTCGTCGCGTCCGGGCCGTAGGCGAGGTCTTCGGCGAGCGCGGTCCGCACCACAGCGAGGGCGGACTCCCGCTGCGCCGCGGTGAACGACAGGCCCGTCATTCGCCCGAACCGGGGTTGCCGATCTCGATCATCCGCCTGACGCTCGCCCGAGCCCTCGTTGCGATGTCGGGGTCCACGAGCACTTCGTCAAGGCCGTCGGCAAGGCAGCGGATGAGCGCCGCCGGGGTGATCCGTTTCATGTACTGGCAGCTGGCCCGCTCGTTCACCGGCTGGAAGTCCACACCGGGGGCGGCATTGCGCAGCTGGTGGAGCATCCCGATCTCCGTCGCCACCAGCACCGAGCGGGCTTTGGTGGCCCGCGCCGCGTCGAGCATGCCGCCGGTGGAGAGGATCTTGACCCGCTCCTTCGGCACCGCGCCTTCTCCGGCGAGATAGAGCGCGGAGGTCGCGCAGCCGCACTCGGGGTGGACGAAGAGCTCGGCCTCCGGGCTCCGCTGGGCCTGCGCGGCGAGCTCGTCGCCATTGATGCCCGCGTGCACGTGGCACTCCCCCGCCCACACGTGGAGGTTCGCGCGGCCCGTCTCACGGCGCACATGCGCGCCGAGGAACTGGTCCGGCAGGAACAGGACGGTCCGGTCCTCGGGGATGGAGGCCACGACTTCGACCGCGTTCGACGACGTGCAGCAGATATCGGTCAGCGCCTTGACCTCTGCGGTGGTGTTCACGTACGAGACGACGACCGCGTCCGGGTGCTCCTCCCGCCAGGCCCGCAGGTCGTCGGCGGTGATCGAGTCGGCGAGCGAGCAGCCCGCGCGCTCGTCCGGGATGAGGACGGTTTTCTCCGGGCTCAAGATCTTCGCCGTCTCGGCCATGAAGTGCACGCCGCCGAACACAATGACGCCCTCGGGCGCGGAAGCCGCGATCCGCGAGAGCGCGAGCGAGTCCCCGACGTGGTCGGCGATGTCCTGGATCTCCGGAAGCTGGTAGTTGTGCGCGAGGAGGACCGCGCCCCGCAGGGCGAGGAGCCTGCGCACCTCTTCGGCCCAATGCGCGTCGGGCGCGACGCCCGTGTAGCCGCCAGGGCTGTCGACGACCGCGGCCCTGAGCGGGGAGTCGATCTGTTCGAGCCGGGGGCTCAGCGTAGTGGTCACACATGCTCCTTCATACTTCGCGTCCACGTCCTGCTTCTTCGGAAGATCGCGGCGCCGTTGTCAGGCTCCGACTTTTCGACCTACAATCGAAAAGTGCGGAGATTCCATCATAGCACTCGACACGAGGCGCTGGTCACAGTCTTGCAATATCGGCACGGCGAAATGCATGTGCTGCTGTGGGAACGGGCCATCGAACCCGAGCAAGGCACCTGGTCCCTGCCCGGCGGAACGCTCGGCGACCAGGAGGACGTCGAGGCCAGCGCGCGCCGCCATCTCGCGGAGAAAGTCGACGTGCGCGAAGTCGCGCATATCGAGCAGCTCGGCGTGTTCTCCGCCCCAGGCCGAGTCCCTGGCGAACGGGTCGTCGCGACCGCGTTCCTCGGCCTCATCCCCACCACGGCCGATCCCGCCCTCCCCGAGGACACCGCCTGGTTCCGGGCCCGCGATCTCCCCGAGCTCAGCTTCGACCACGCGGACGTCGTTGCCGCCGCGCGCTCCAGGCTCGCCGCGAAGCTCTCCTACACGAACATCGCGTTCGCGCTCGCTCCCCCGGCGTTCGCCCTCTCGGCGCTGCGCCAGATCTACAGCGCGGCGCTAGACCGTCCGGTGGACGCCACCAACCTCGCCCGCGTACTCGGGCGCCGGGGCGTGCTCGTCCCCACCGGCCGCAGCGTCAAATCGGGCGGACGCCCTGCCGCCGAGCACTGTTTCGCCGACCGCGAGCTTCGGGTCACCGACGAGTTCGCGGTCCTCAAGCCGCAGGCCCCTCGTCCGCCCAGAGCCGAGAGCTGAGCCGAACGTCGGGGTGGCGGAGGCTGCGAGGAAAAGCGCGACGGCAGCGCCGAGCGCGCACGCCACCGCGACCGTGTGGGCCTCCGCGTCGGAAAGCCGGGCAGCGGCCTCGCCGACCGCGCCGGGCCCTTGTCCTGGTCCGGGGTACATCAACGACCGGACCGCGCCGCCGACTTCGACCGAGAGGAAGCCCCCGACGAACGAGCCCGCGAACACCGCCCCGATCAGCCACACGCCCCGGACCGGCCTGCTCATGGCCCAGACGACGAGCGCCGCGACCGCCCCTGCGACCAGCTCCACCCCCACCAGCAGGGCGAACGCCTCGAATAAATGCCGCACCTCGCCGGGCCCGGCGGGCACGACGTCGCCGCCGCGCACTCGTCTCGCCCCGACCGTCGGCGCGTACACCGCCCAGAGCAACCCCGCCACGACAACGACAACGATCTGGACGCCGAAACCCCGCCCCAAGAGCCACAGCGTCTTCGCGCTCATCCGGCGCTCTCTCCCAGCCTCTGCCGCAGCACAATCCGCTCCCACGCCTCGGAGTCGATCGTCCCGTGGCGGGAACACGTCGCGTCCCAACCGCGCGGATGCACCTGGACCACCATGCGCCTGCCGCACTGCCCGCAGAACCTCGGCGGCTCTCCGCCCGCTCGGGCGTTCGGGGAGAGCGCCGGAGCCTCGGCTTCGGACAACAGCGCCCCGGTGTAGACGCAATACTGCCTCGGCTCGGCGAGCGGGCCGAGGCCCGTTGCTTCCGTCGGGGTCACAGACGAGCTCATAGTGTCTGGTTGAGCGCTTTGATCGGCATCTTCAAGTTCTCAAGCATGTCGAGGTCGTCGTCCACCGGCCTGCCGAGGTTCGTCAGGTAGTTCCCGACGATGATCGCGTTGATCCCGCCCAGCATGCCCTGCTCGGCCCCGAGGTCGCCCAGCGTGAGCTCCCGGCCGCCCGCGAAGCGCAGGATCGTCCTCGGCAGCGCCAGCCGGAACGCGGCGACCGCTTTGAGGGCCTCCTCCGCAGGCACGACGGGCAGGTCGGCGAACGGCGTGCCCGGCTGCGGGATCAAGAAGTTCAACGGCACCTCGTCCGGCTCCAGCTCGGCGAGCTGGGCGGCGAACTCGGCGCGCTGCGCGAGGGTCTCCCCCATGCCGAGCAGGCCGCCGCAGCAGACCTCCATGCCAGCCTCGCGCACCATGCTGAGCGTCTCCCAACGCTCCTCCCAGGTGTGCGTGGTGACAACCTTGTCGAAGAAGGAGCGCGACGTCTCGAGGTTGTGGTTGTAACGGTGCACGCCCATCTCCGCGAGCTCGTCCACCTGCTCTTGGGTGAGCATGCCGAGCGAACACGCGACATTGATCTCCACCTCGGAGCGGATGGCCTCGATCCCGGCCTTGACCTGGGACATAAGCCGCTTGTCTGGTCCGCGCACCGCAGCGACGATGCAGAACTCGGTCGCACCGGACTTCGCGGTGGCTTTCGCCGCCTCGACGAGGGAGGGGATGTTCAGCCACGCGGAGCGCACCGGGGAGGCGAACAAGCCCGACTGCGAGCAGAAATGGCAGTCTTCCGGGCAACCGCCGGTCTTGAGGCTGATGATGCTCTCGACCTCGACCTCGGGCCCGCACCAGCGCATCCGCACTTCGTGCGCGAGCTGCAGCAGGTCCCCAAGCCGCTCGTCGGGGAGCTGCAACGCATCGAGCACCTGCCCCTCGGACAGCCCGACGCCGCGTTCGAGCACTTGCTCGCGCCATTCGGCGAGAAGGGAGTCCGGACTCCGCTCCGCAGAGGACGTCGGCACAGTCCCATCCGAGTCCGTCGACCGTGTTGGTGCCTGCGTCATAGTGTGCGCTCCTTCAGCCCCCGGCGGGTATCTGTCTTCAGTAGAACGAGTTCTGTTCTTCAGCAGCCCTATTTTGCCATAGTTTTTGCCAGAGGTCGGCGAGCTCGCCCTTGTCGAACCACCCGAGGGCTTGGGATTGGAACTCTTCGGGGCGCAGCCCGCCCGCTCCCTCCGGGATTTTTCCCAGCACTCGCGCCCCGGTGTGCTCGTAGAAAGCTTCGAGATTCGTGCGGTGCGCGAGCTGCGGACGCGCGGGCCAGCTGCCGACGACCAGCCCAGCGACCTCGACTCCAGCGGCACGGATAGCGTTCACGGTGAGCTCGGCGTGGTTGAGCGCCCCGAGCTCCGCGCCCGTCACCACGAGCATCGGCGCGCGCAAACGCGCGGCGAGGTCGACCAGGGTCGCCTTCTGCGCGGCGAGGCGCACCAGCACGCCGCCCGCTCCCTCGACGAGGACCAGCCTGTTCCGGGCCGATCCGTCGTCGGCGAGCCGCTCGATCTCGTCCGCGAGCTCGCCGGTGGACCAGAGCCTTGCGCCGCTTCGCCGAGCCGCGATCAGCGGGGAGAGCGGCTCGGGGTAGCGGACGACCTCCACCGCCCGCGCGCCGGAGAGCCGGGCGGCCTCGTCCGCGTCGCCGGGCTCGCCCTCGCGCAGTCCCGTTTGCACCGGTTTGCAGATCCAGGGGTCCAGACCGGCTCGCGCCGCCGACGCGGCGAGCGCGGCCGTGACGACGGTCTTCCCCACGTCTGTCGAGGTCCCGGTGATCGCTACAGCAGGCACGCGCGTCTCGACTCGTGCAATGTCTCGGCGGCCCGGCGCACATCGGCGGACGTGTGGGTCGCCTTGACCGCGAAGCGCACCCGGCTCGTGCCCTCGGGCACCGAAGGCGGGCGGAAACAGCCGACCAGCACGCCGTGCTCCTTGCACGCCGCCGCGACCGCGACCGCGAGATTCGGGTCGCCGACGACCACCGAGAGGACGCTCGACAGCGGACGGTCCCGGAGCCCGAGCGCCTCGGCGAGCTCGCCCGCCCGGTCGAGCACTGTCCGCGCCAGAGCAGGCTCTGCGGCCAACACCGCCAGAGCGGCCGAGGCCGCTCCCATGCTCGCGGGGGCAGGCGCGGTGTCGAAAATAAAACTGCGCGCCGTGTTCAGCAGGTGCTCGCGCACCGCTCCGCTGGCGAGGACTGCCCCGCCCTGGCTGCCGAGCGACTTCGACAACGTCGCCGTCAGCACCACGTCGGGCTCGCCCGCCAGGCCGCAGTCATAGGCATGCCCCCGCCCGCCCGGGCCGACAACGCCGAGCGCGTGCGCCTCGTCCGCGACGAGCACGGCCCCGAACGCCCGGCACACCCCGTGCAGCTCCGCAAGCGGCGCGAGGCTCCCGTCGACGCTCGACACCGAGTCCACGACCACCAACGCCCGCGGCTCCGCGCGATCGGCCAGCGCCGCGCGCACCGCCTCCACAGAGTTCGACGGCGTGACCACCACCCGAGAGCGCGAGAGCCTGCAAGCGTCGATGAGGGAGGCGTGCACGCCCGCGTCCGAGACGACAAGCGCGTCAGGCCCGCCGAGCGCGGAGACCGCCGCGAGATTCGCGAGGTACCCGCTGGAGAAGACGAGCGCGGCCGCTGTGCCGACGAACGCCGCGAGCTGGCGCTCGAGCGCTTCGTGCAGCTCTGTGGTGCCGGTGACGAGGCGCGAGCCCGTCGAGCCCGCGCCGAACTCTCTCAGCGCCAGCACGGCGCCTTCGAGGACGCGAGGATCTTGGGCGAGGCCGAGATAGTCGTTGGACGCGAAGTCGAGAAGGTCCGGACGCGTCGGTTTGGGAGCCGGAGTTCGGCGCAGCCCCAGCTCCGCACGGCGCAGCGCGGCCGATTCGAGCCATGCCTCGAACGAGGCGCGCACAGCTTCAGGCATTGATCCAGTCTATTCCACAAGGCGAAATCGGTTGAACGCCAGATACCCGGCGAGGCACTATGGAGTCATGGGCAAGGTGTATGAGCAGATCGACGGCAAACTCGCGGCATGGCTCCTCGCGCAGCCAGTGTTCTTCGTCGGCACCGCACCGCTCGCCTCTAGCGGGATGGTGAACGTGTCGCCGAAAGGCATGCTCGGTTGTTTTGCCGTGCTCGACGAGCACCGTGTGGCATATCTGGATTACACCGGATCCGGCGCGGAGACCATCGCCCATCTGCGAGAGAACGGGCGCATCGTCATCATGTTCTGCGCCTTCGACGGCAAACCGGCCATTGTGCGGTTGCACGGCACAGGGCGGCACATCACAGTGGACGACGCGGAGTTCCAGACACTGCGCCCATGCTTCCCGAAACCGGAGACGGACGGGCAGCGCGCGATTATCGTCGTGGACGTGGCAAGGGTCTCGGACTCTTGCGGATGGTCGATCCCGCTCATGGACTATCGCGCCGATCGCGACATTCTCGACAAAGCCTTCGCCCGCAAGGAAGAAGAGGGCACGACCCGCGAATACTGGACGAATCGGAACGCCCACAGCATCGACGGCCTCCCCGCGTTGGAGCTGTGACGACCCAGAAAGCACACTGGGCCGATAAAACACACCGAGCCCAGAAAACACAAAAAGACCCGCCGAAGCGGGTCTTTTTGTGTATTTGTACGGCGATGTCCTACTCTCCCACACACTCCCGCATGCAGTACCATCGGCGCTGAAGAGCTTAGCTTCCGGGTTCGGAATGGGACCGGGCGTTTCCTCTTCGCTATTGTCACCGTAACTCTATGAGGTTATCTGGCCGAGCCTCCCAAGTCAAGGGAGTCTCAGGCGTGCTGCCTCAGAACCGCACAGTGGACGCATAATATCTTGTTAGATGTAGTAAGCCCTCGGCCTATTAGTACCGGTCACCTGCACGTATTACTACGCTTCCAGTTCCGGCCTATCAACCCGATGATCTGTCGGGGGCCTTACCCACTCTAGGTGGTGAGAAACCTCATCTTGAAACGAGCTTCCCGCTTAGATGCTTTCAGCGGTTATCCCTTCCGAACGTAGCTAATCAGCGGTGCTCTTGGCAGAACAACTGACACACCAGAGGTTCGTCCGTCCCGGTCCTCTCGTACTAGGGACAGCCTTTCTCAAGTTTCTAACGCGCGCGGCGGATAGAGACCGAACTGTCTCACGACGTTCTAAACCCAGCTCGCGTGCCGCTTTAATGGGCGAACAGCCCAACCCTTGGGAACTACTACGACCCCAGGATGCGACGAGCCGACATCGAGGTGCCAAACCATCCCGTCGATATGGACTCTTGGGGAAGATCAGCCTGTTATCCCCGGGGTACCTTTTATCCGTTGAGCGACACCGCTTCCACTTGCCGGTGCCGGATCACTAGTCCCGACTTTCGTCCCTGCTCGAGCTGTCACTCTCACAGTCAAGCTCCCTTGTGCACTTACACTCAACACCTGATTGCCAACCAGGCTGAGGGAACCTTTGGGCGCCTCCGTTACATTTTAGGAGGCAACCGCCCCAGTTAAACTACCCACCAGGCACTGTTCCTGAACCGGATTCACGGTCCGAGGTTAGATGTTCAATACGATCAGAGTGGTATTTCAACGTTGACTCCACAAGAACTGGCGTCCCTGCTTCAAAGTCTCCCACCTATCCTACACAAATCGAACCAAACACCAATACCAAGCTATAGTGAAGGTCCCGGGGTCTATTCGTCCTGCCGCGCGTAACGAGCATCTTTACTCGTAGTGCAATTTCGCCGAGTCCGTGGTTGAGACAGTAGAGAAGTCGTTACGCCATTCGTGCAGGTCGGAACTTACCCGACAAGGAATTTCGCTACCTTAGGATGGTTAGAGTTACCACCGCCGTTTACTGGGGCTTCAATTCTCAGCTTCGCCTTGCGGCTAACCGGTCCTATTAACCTTCCAGCACCGGGCAGGCGTCAGTCCGTATACATCGTCTTACGACTTCGCACGGACCTGTGTTTTTAGTAAACAGTCGCTTCTCCCTGGTCTCTGCGGCCACATCCAGCTCGCCAAGCAAGTTGGGTCACCAAACATGGCCCCCCTTCTCCCGAAGTTACGGGGGTATTTTGCCGAGTTCCTTAACCACGGTTATCTCGATCACCTTGGTATGCTCTACCTGACTACCTGTGTCGGTTTGGGGTACGGGCAACGTGAAACCTCGCTAGAGGCTTTTCTCGGCAGCATAGAATCACGGAATTCGCCTCATCGGCTATGCATCACCTCTCACCCTTGTGCGGTACGGATTTGCCTATACCACGGGCCACGGGCTTACACCAGTACTACCATTCACTGGATCCGCTATCTTCCTGCGTCACCCCATCGCTTGACTACTACCAGTTTGGGTTCTATGCCTCCACGCTTGTTCCCGAAGGAACGCACGCTTTGGGATAGTTAGCATCCCTGATTCATCATGGGCGGTTTCACGTCGGTACGGGAATATCTACCCGTTGTCCATCGACTACGCCTGTCGGCCTCGCCTTAGGTCCCGACTAACCCTGGGCGGATTAACCTGGCCCAGGAACCCTTAGTCATACGGTGGCAATGTTTCTCACATTGCTTTCGCTACTCATGCCTGCATTCTCACTCGAATAGCCTCCACCACTGGATTACTCCGCAGCTTCAAAGGCTATTCGACGCTCCCCTACCCATCCATACTTAAGTATGAATGCCGCGACTTCGGCGGTGTGCTTGAGCCCCGCTACATTGTCGGCGCGGAATCACTTGACCAGTGAGCTATTACGCACTCTTTGAAGGGTGGCTGCTTCCAAGCCAACCTCCTGGTTGTCTATGCGAATCCACATCCTTTTCCACTTAGCACACTCTTAGGGGCCTTAGTCGGCGATCTGGGCTGTTTCCCTCTCGACTAACGAACCTTATCGCCCGTAGTCTCACTGCCGCGCTCTAACTCACCGGCATTCGGAGTTTGGCTGATTTCGGTAAGCTTGTGGGCCCCCTAGACCATCCAGTAGCTCTACCTCCGGTGAGAAACACGCGACGCTGCACCTATATGCATTTCGGGGAGAACCAGCTATCACGGAGTTTGATTGGCCTTTCACCCCTACCCACAGGTCATCCCCTCCATTTTCAACTGAAGTGGGTTCGGGCCTCCACGAGGTCTTACCCTCGCTTCACCCTGCCCATGGGTAGATCACTCCGCTTCGGGTCTAGAACATGCGACTCAACGCCCTATTCGGACTCGCTTTCGCTACGGCTACCCCTCTCCGGGTTAACCTTGCCACATGCCGCTAACTCGCAGGCTCATTCTTCAAAAGGCACGCCATCACCTTGCGGCTCTGACGGATTGTAGGCACACGGTTTCAGGTCTATTTCACTCCCCTCTCGGGGTACTTTTCACCTTTCCCTCACGGTACTTGTCCGCTATCGGTGACCAAGGAGTATTTAGGCTTACCGGGTGGTCCCGGCAGATTCACAGCAGATTTCACGGGCCCGCTGCTACTTGGGTGCCTCACACAACAGACATAGAGTTTTCGTGTACGGGATTCTCACCCTCTGTGATGGAGCGTTCCAACTCTCTTCCACTAACACTATGTTTTCTGACTGTTGGCCATTGAGGTAACAATGACAAGTGAGGTCCCACAACCCCCTGCACGCAACGCTTACCTGCTATCACGCGTACAAGGTTTGGCCTGTTCCGATTTCGCTCGCCACTACTCTCGGAATCACGGTTGTTTTCTCTTCCTGTGGGTACTGAGATGTTTCACTTCCCCACGTTTCCTCCCTCTGCCCTATATATTCAGGCAGCGGTGACCACGACTTTCATCGTGGCCGGGTTTCCCCATTCGGAAATCCTCGAATCTTAGCTTGGTTGACAGCTCCTCGAGGCTTATCGCAGTCTCCTACGTCCTTCATCGGCTCTTGGTCCCAAGGCATCCACCGTATGCCCTTGCATACTTACTACAAAATTACACTTGTAATTACAAGATGCTCGCGTCCACTGTGCAGTTCTCAAACAACACGCCACACAATCACTAGCGGGATTTGGCTCCCTCGGCTTCCCTGTCCGGGAGGCCGGTGATTGTATGCCCTGAGAGTCGGCGCTCAAAAGCGCCTGCGTGTTCTCTCAGGACCCAACAGTGTGTCGATATAGTCGCCAGGAGGAATTCCCCAGGTACGAGGGGGTTTTCAACCTATCGGCGACGAAGTCAGCGTTCCATCCATGAGCTTCCGCCTCTTATACATTCGATAAGAGCGCGGTCTCTGCCTCTTTCCCGACCTGCCTTTGCAGAGGTACTCAAGGAGATGTGCTCCTTAGAAAGGAGGTGATCCAGCCGCACCTTCCGGTACGGCTACCTTGTTTCGACTTAGTCCCAATCGCCAATCCCACCTTCGACGGCTCCCTCCTAAAAGGTTGGGCCACCGGCTTCGGGTGTTACCGACTTTCGTGACTTGACGGGCGGTGTGTACAAGGCCCGGGAACGTATTCACCGCAGCGTTGCTGATCTGCGATTACTAGCGACTCCGACTTCATGGGGTCGAGTTGCAGACCCCAATCCGAACTGAGACGCGCTTTAAGGGATTCGCTCCACCTCGCGGTATCGCTGCCCTCTGTACGCGCCATTGTAGCATGTGTGAAGCCCTGGACATAAGGGGCATGATGACTTGACGTCGTCCCCACCTTCCTCCGAGTTGACCCCGGCAGTTTCCTGAGAGTCCCCGCCATTACGCGCTGGCAACACAGGACAAGGGTTGCGCTCGTTGCGGGACTTAACCCAACATCTCACGACACGAGCTGACGACAGCCATGCACCACCTGTGAACCGACCACAAGGGGGGCCGTATCTCTACGGCTTTCCAGTCCATGTCAAACCCAGGTAAGGTTCTTCGCGTTGCATCGAATTAATCCACATGCTCCGCCGCTTGTGCGGGCCCCCGTCAATTTCTTTGAGTTTTAGCCTTGCGGCCGTACTCCCCAGGCGGGGCGCTTAATGCGTTAGCTACGGCACGGATTTCATGGAAGGAAACCCACACCTAGCGCCCACCGTTTACAGCGTGGACTACCAGGGTATCTAATCCTGTTCGCTCCCCACGCTTTCGCTCCTCAGCGTCAGTTACTGCCCAGAGACCCGCCTTCGCCACCGGTGTTCCTCCTGATATCTGCGCATTCCACCGCTACACCAGGAATTCCAGTCTCCCCTGCAGTACTCTAGTCTGCCCGTATCGCCTGCAGACCCGTGGTTGAGCCACGGGCTTTCACAGGCGACGTGACAGTCCGCCTACGAGCTCTTTACGCCCAGTAATTCCGAACAACGCTCGCACCCTACGTATTACCGCGGCTGCTGGCACGTAGTTAGCCGGTGCTTCTTTTGCAGGTACCGTCACTTGCGCTTCGTCCCTGCTGAAAGCGGTTTACAACCCGAAGGCCGTCATCCCGCACGCGGCGTCGCTGCATCAGGCTTTCGCCCATTGTGCAATATTCCCCACTGCTGCCTCCCGTAGGAGTCTGGGCCGTGTCTCAGTCCCAGTGTGGCCGATCACCCTCTCAGGCCGGCTACCCGTCGTCGTCTTGGTAGGCCATTACCCCACCAACTAACTGATAGGCCGCGGGCTCATCCTGCACCGAAAAACTTTCCAATCTCCACCATGCGGTAGAGACTCATATCCGGTATTAGACCCAGTTTCCCGGGCTTATCCCAGAGTGCAGGGCAGATTGCCCACGTGTTACTCACCCGTTCGCCACTAATCCACCCCGAAGGGCTTCATCGTTCGACTTGCATGTGTTAGGCACGCCGCCAGCGTTCGTCCTGAGCCAGAATCAAACTCTCCGTGAAAGATTTAGCTCGACTGTCGTGCCGATAGAATCGGCAACTGTCGTCGAAAACTTTTTTCTGTTCTCACAGATCGCTAGCGTGAAACAAATGTTACTAGCTATAAAAAATTGACGTGAACCCACTCCCGAATTATAATTTCGAGAATGGCTTGTCACTACACACATGAACCTCTATTACTAGAGACTTATGTATGCGTACCAAATATTTGGCACTGACATTCGTCGACACACTGTTGAGTTCTCAAAGAACACGCGCCGCCCTTGCTTCTAATCTCAGTGAGATTGTCGCGAAGGCAACTTGTCCAGCTTACACCATCTGGTTGAGCTTGTCAACCCGCTCCGTAATCTTGCGTTTTTGGCCTGTTTAGATCTTAGTCGATCTGTTCAGATCCGGTTCGCTTGATCCGGGGCCCAAGTCGGTGTCCGCTTGGTTTGCTCAGCGTTTCCGCTTCGCTTGCTCGGCGCTTCCGCACCGGCCTGATGAATGTACACCGGTCATTTCGCGGATGTCAACTCCGCAGGTCAGAGCGTTAAAGGCCTGTTTTGACCCGTTCGATGGACGCGCCGAGCCGGTTCAGGTTCTCCACGAAAAGGGGGTAGCCCCGATCGACGTGGTGGACTTCGTGAACTTCGGTGACCCCATCCGCGACGAGACCGGCGAGCACCAAACCCGCCGCCGCTCGAATGTCGGAAGCCCACACCGGCGCGCTCGACAATTGGGGCACGCCCCGCACAACCGCGTGATGGCCATCCGTGTGCGCGTCCGCGCCAAGCCGGATCATCTCTTCAACAAACCGGAACCGCGCTTCGAACACGTTTTCGGTGATGATCGAGACCCCTTGCGAGACAGCTGCCAACGCGATCGCGATGGGCTGCAGGTCGGTCGGGAATCCGGGGAACGGCAAAGTCGCGTAGTTCACCCCGTTCGGGCGTTCGATCTGGTTGACCCGGAAGCCGTCCTTCTCCTCGGTCACCTCCGCGCCGACATCGCGCAATTTGCCGAGCACAACCCGCAGATGCTCGGGATCGACCCCGTTCACATGCACGTCTCCCCCGGTCAACGCGGCCGCCATGCCCCAGGTCGCCCCGACGATCCGGTCCCCGATCACGCTGTGCTCCACGGGTTCGAGCCGTTCGACGCCTTCGACTTTGATGACCGAGGTCCCCGCGCCCTCGATCTTCGCCCCCATTTTTGTCAACATGTCGCAGAGATCGACGATCTCCGGCTCGCGCGCGACGTTCTCGATCACCGTGCGGCCCTTCGCCAGCACGGCCGCCATCAAAATGTTTTCCGTCGCGCCGACCGAGGGGAATTCCAAAAGAATCTCCGCCCCATGCAGGTCGTCCGCCTCGGCGATCACTTGGCCGTGCTCGATGGAGCAATGCGCCCCAAGTTTTCGAAGGCCTGCTTGGTGCATGTCGAGCGGGCGGGAGCCGATGGCGTCGCCGCCGGGAAGCGCGACAACGGCTTTCTTGCATCGCGCGATGAGCGGCCCGAGCACGCAGACCGACGCGCGGAACTGCCTGACCGCAGGAAAATCCGCTTGATATTTGGGCTCTGCGGGAGTGTCGATGTGGACGACGTCGCCTTCGAGCTCGACCGAGCAGCCCAGTCCGCGGAGGACTTCCGCCATGAACGGGACGTCCAGAATGTCCGGGCAGTTCGCGATGGTCGTGGTCCCCTCCGCGAGGAGGGCCGCCGCCATCAGCTTGAGCACGCTGTTTTTCGCCCCGCTCACGTGGACGTCTCCTACGAGACGCGCTCCGCCAGTCACCCGGAAATATTCGGTGTGCTCGCTCACAGGCTCAGCGTACCCCTTGCGCAGGTAATGGTCTTAATGGCTTGTGCCAACTCGGCTGGTCTCGGAGAGAAGCGAGGCGTTGAGCCTGGCCTGGGCCTTCAAGTACTCCGCCGTGCCTTCCGTCGCGCCGGCGAGAATCGCCTCCTGCTCGGCGGCGTTGACGTCTTTCGCCCATTGGGCGTCTTCGGCGAGGATCGTGACCAGCGTCGGAGTGATCGAGATGAACCCACCGTCGACCGCCGCGACATGCCGTCCGCCCTCGGGGTCGACGATGGTCACGGTGTAACCCTCGGCGAGCTGCCCGAACACCGGAATGTGCCCGGGCAGGACGCCGATCTCCCCGACCGTGGTGCGCGCGAGCACTTCCACGGCGGGGCCGTTCCAGAACTTCTCCTCGACGGAGATCAGCTCGACAGTGAACTCAGACATCTGCTCCTACTTCTTGGAGAGCTTCTTCGCGGCGGCCTCGACGTCGTCCAGCCCGCCGAGGCTGTTGAAGGCCTGCTCCGGGTAGTGGTCGAACTCGCCCTTGCAGACCCGGTCGAAGGCTTCGATGGTGTCGCGCAGCGGCACGACCGAGCCCGGCTGGCCGGTGAACTTCTCGGCCACGATGAAGTTCTGGCCGAGGAATTTCTGGAGCCTGCGGGCGCGGCCGACGAGGACCTTGTCCTCCTCGGAGAGCTCGTCCATGCCGAGGATGGCGATGATGTCCTGCAGCTCTTTGTACTTCTGCAGGATCCGCTTGACCTCGTTGGCGACCCGGAAGTGCTCGTCGCCGACGATCGAGGCCTCAAGAATACGAGAGGTCGAGGTCAGCGGGTCCACAGCGGGGTAGATGCCGAGCTGGGAGATCGGCCGGGAGAGCTCGGTCGTCGCGTCGAGGTGCGCGAAGGTCGTCGCCGGAGCCGGGTCGGTGTAGTCGTCGGCAGGCACGTAGATGGCCTGCAGCGAGGTGATCGAACGGCCTCGGGTCGAGGTGATGCGCTCCTGGAGCTGGCCCATCTCGTCGGCGAGGGTCGGCTGGTAGCCCACGGCCGAAGGCATACGGCCGAGCAGCGTGGACACCTCGGAGCCCGCCTGGGTGAACCGGAAGATGTTGTCGATGAAGAGCAGCACGTCCTGGCCCTGCACGTCGCGGAAGTACTCCGCCATCGTCAGCGCGGAGAGCGCGACCCGCATACGGGTGCCGGGCGGCTCGTCCATCTGGCCGAAGACGAGGGCGGTGTCTTGGAGCACGCCCATCTCTTCCATCTCGAGCTTGAGGTCGGTGCCCTCACGGGTGCGCTCCCCCACGCCTGCGAACACCGAGGTGCCGGAGAACTCGCGGGCGATACGGGTGATCATCTCCTGGATGAGCACCGTCTTGCCGACACCAGCGCCGCCGAAGAGGCCGATCTTGCCGCCCTTCACGTACGGGGTCAGCAGGTCGATGACCTTGATGCCGGTCTCGAGGATCTCGGTCTTGCCCTCGAGCTGGTCGAAGGTCGGGGGCTTGCGGTGGATGCCCCACTGCTCGCCGTCGCGGCCCGTGCCCGGGGTGTCGAGGCAGTCGCCGAGGGTGTTGAAGACGTGGCCCTTGACGACGTCGCCGACCGGGACGGAGATGGGCTTGCCGGTGTCGATCACCGGAACGCCCCGGACCAGGCCGTCGGTCTGCTGCATCGAGATGGTGCGCACGATGTTGTCGCCGAGGTGCTGGGCGACCTCGAGGGTCAGGGTCTTGGCGACCGAGGGCAGGGTCACTTCGACATGCAGCGCGTTGAAGAGCTCGGGGACGGAGTCGCGGGGGAACTCGACGTCCACGACGGCGCCGATGACGCGGACGACGCGCCCGGCTCCGCGCTTCGCGGACTCAGCGGTGCTGGATTGCAGTGTTGCGGTCACTTTTCTTAGCCTCTTCCTGCGCTAGACGACAACGCGCCAGCGCCACCGACGATTTCACTGATTTCTTGGGTGATCTGGGCCTGGCGGAGTTGGTTCGCCTGGCGGGTCAAAGTCTTGGCCAATTCGCTCGCGTTGTCCGTCGCCGCCTTCATCGCGGTGCGCCGGGCAGCGGACTCCGCGGCGGCCGCGTCGAGCAGCGACGCGTACACCCGGGAGCTCAAATACTTCGGCAGAAGCGCGCCGAGCAGATCGTCGGCCTCGGGCTCGAACTCGTACTCGGTCGTGTCGCCCTCCTCGGCCGACGAGCTCTTCTCGGCCGGAGTCGCGAGCTCGTCCTCGTCGGAGTACTCGATGTCGAGCGGCGCAAGGCGGCGGGCCTTGGGCCGCTGGGTGAGCATCGAGACGAACTGCGTGTAGACGATGTGCAGCTCGTCGACGCCTTCCGTGGTCCCCGAGCCGTCGTACGAGTCGATCTCGGACCCCGAGCCTGCGAGGAACAGCTCGACGAGGTGCTTGCTCGCCTGCGCGGCGTCGCTGTAGTCCGGCTGCTGGGAGAAACCGGTCCAGGAGCCGACGACCTTGCGGTGGCGGAAGCCGTAGTAGCTGACGCCCTTCTGGCCGAGCACGAAGACCACCGGCTCCTTGCCCTCTTGGCGCAGCTTCGCGTACAAAGCCTCAGCCTCTTTGAAGACGTTGGAGTTGTAGCCGCCGCACATGCCTCGGTCGCTCGTCACAACGAGCACGCCCGCGCGCTTCGGCTCGGTCCGAGCCGTCAGCAGCGGGTGGTCCAGCGACGTCGACGCGTTGGCCAACGAGGTGAGGACCTCAGTGATCTTCTCCGCGTACGGGCGCGACGCGGCAACCCGCGCCTGCGCCTTCGTGATGCGCGAGGTTGCGATCAGCTCCTGCGCCTTGGTGATCTTCTTGGTGGAGTTGACCGACCGGATGCGCGAGCGGAGCTCACGGATGCTGGCCATGGATCAACCCTTCTTCTTAATGGTCACCGTCTCGGCTTCCTCATGCTCCAGGGCCTCGGCCTCGGACTTGTCCACGACGCTGCTGCCGTCCGTGGCGACGAAGCCGCGCTTGAACTTGACCGTCGCCTCGACAAGCGAGTGCGCCTGGTCGCCGTCGATGGCGGCCTTGCCGCCCGCGATCGCCGAGTAGACGCCCTGCGCGTGCTGGTGCAGGTATTCGAGCAGCTCGGCGTTGAAGCGGCGGACATCGCCGACCGGCACCGAGTCGTAGTGGCCTTCGCCCGCGAGGTAGATGGACACGATCTGGTCTTCCACCGCCACCGGGGAGTACTGGTCCTGCTTGAGCAGCTCCACCCAGCGGGCGCCGCGCTCGAGCTGGGCCTTCGAAGCCGCGTCGAGGTCGGAGGCGAAGGCCGCGAAGGCTTCGAGCTCGCGGTACTGGGCGAGTTCGAGGCGCAGCGAGCCGGACACCTTCTTGAGGCCCTTCGTCTGGGCGGCGCCGCCGACTCGGGAGACCGAGATGCCGACGTTGATCGCCGGGCGCACGCCCTTGTTGAACAGGTCGGACTCGAGGAAGACCTGGCCGTCGGTGATGGAGATGACGTTGGTCGGGATGAAGGCGGACACGTCGTTCGCCTTCGTCTCGATGATCGGCAGGCCGGTCATCGAACCGCCGCCAAGCTCGTCCGAGAGCTTCGCGCAACGCTCCAGGAGGCGGGAGTGCAAGTAGAAGACGTCGCCGGGGTATGCCTCGCGGCCCGGCGGGCGGCGCAGCAGCAGGGAGATGGCGCGGTACGCCTCGGCCTGCTTGGTGAGGTCGTCGAAGACGATGAGCACGTGCTTGCCCGCGTACATCCAGTGCTGGCCGATAGCCGAGCCGGTGTAGGGGGCGAGCCACTTGAAGCCTGCGGAGTCGGACGCGGGGGCGGCGACGATGGTGGTGTACTCCATCGCGCCCGCAGCCTCGAGAGCGGTCTTGACGCCCGCGATGGTGGAGCCCTTCTGGCCGATCGCCACGTAGATGCAGCGCACCTGCTTGGTGGGGTCGCCGGTCTCCCAGTTCGCCTTCTGGTTGAGGATCGCGTCGATGCAGACCGCGGTCTTGCCGGTCTTGCGGTCGCCGATGACCAGCTGGCGCTGGCCCCGGCCGATCGCGGTCATCGAGTCGATGGCGATGATGCCCGTCGCGAGGGACTCTTCGACCGGCTGGCGCTGGAGCACCGAGGCGGCCTGGAGCTCGAGCACGCGGTTCGAGTCGGAGGCGATGTCGCCGAGGCCGTCGATCGGCTGGCCGAGCGGGTTGACGACCCGGCCGAGGAACGCGTCGCCGACCGGGACGGAGAGCACGTCGCCGGTGCGCTTGACCTGCTGGCCCGCCTCGATGTGCTCGAAGTCGCCGAGGATGACCACACCGACGTTGTCCTCTTCGAGGTTCAACGCCACCCCGAGCACCCCGCCGGGGAACTCCAGCAGCTCGTTGGTCATGACCGAGGGCAGGCCGCTCACGTGCGCGATGCCGTCGCTGGTGTCGATGACCTCGCCGATCTCCTCACGAGCCGACTCGGGGGTGAAAGAGGCGACGTACTGCTCGATCGCGCTCTGGATCTCTGCGGGGGAGATGGTCAGTTCTGCCATGTCTTCGCGTTCCTTACTTCCTGTTTTACGTTCGTCTAAGTTCGGGGTGGTCTAGTTCGGCAATTCGGTGGCAGCGGTGGCGAGCTTCGCAGCGATCGTCCCGTCGATCACCTCGTCGGCCACCGTGACCCGCAAACCGCCGATCACCTCGGGGTCCACGTCGATCTGCACCGAGATCGGCCTGCCGTAGATCTTGCCGAGCGCTGCCTGCAGACGCGAGATCTGCGCGTCGTTGAGCGCGATCGCGGCCACCACATGCGCCACCGACTCTCCTCGGCGGCTCGCCGCGAGCTCGGCGAGCAACGACACCGTCCGGTCCAGGCTGTGGTCTTGGTCGAAGGTGTGGAAAACCACCGCGCGACGCAGCAGCTTCGCGGTCACGCCGGTCGTCTTCCCGGAGATCACCCGGTCCAAGAGCTGGAGACGGCCCTCGATCGGCGCCACTCGGTCGCTCAGGTGCCCGTTCAGCTCGGCGTTCGCCTCCAAAAGGCGGCCGAAGCGGAACAGCTCGTCCTCGACTTCTTCCAGCTGGCCTGCCCGCTCCGCGTCGATGAGCAGGCTCAGATTGCCGAGCTGCCCCAACGCGAGGGTCAGATCCCAGCCGCTCGACCATTCCTCGCGGGCCGCCGCTCGGACCACGTCCAGAGCCGGGGCCCCGATTTTGCCGGACAAGACGGAGTCGACAAGGCCCGCCTTGCGCTCGCTGCCCTCGCCGGAGTCCGCGAGCGCCTGCCGAAGGGCGTGGTTCTGACGGAGCAGCCTCGCGACCTGGCTCAAGTCCTCGAAGAGCTCGCCGAGCTCGGCGGAGCTCAGCCCGGCCGCGCGGGCGTCGAACTGCTGCTTGACCGATTGGAAAGCGTTGCGGCTCGTCGCGCGGATAGTGCTGGTCGTGTGGATCATGCCGCACCTCCCGAAGACGCCGCGTTGTTCGCGAGCGCCTCAAGCTCGTCGATGAAGCTGTCGATGCTGCTCGAACGGGCCTCGTCAGTCGAAAGACGCTGCTGCACGATCGCAGCCGCGCCGCCGTGGACCGCGTTGCCGAGTTCGACACGCAGCTCGCGGGTCAGCTGCTGGCGGTGCAGGAGCGCCTGCTCCTGCCCGTGCTGCTTGACGCGGGCGACTTCGACCTGCGTCTGCTCGCGCAACGCGGCAAGGATCTTCACCGAGTCCTCTTTCGCCTCGGCGCGCAGCTGCTCGCCCTCGGCGCGCGCCTTCGCGACCGCGTCGGCGTACTCCTGCTCGGCCTTCTTCCGCGCGCCCGCGGCCTGCTCGGCCTCGGCGATCTGGTGGCGGACCTGGTCCTGCTGCTTCGCCATGACTGCCTTGAGCGGCGGAGCGACGTATTTGACGATGACAAAGACGATCGCGGCGAAGCCGAGGAGCTGACCGCCGAAGACGGCCCAGTCCAATGTCACATGAAACGGTTCCACGTGCAGCACGGGTCAGCTCCTTCCCGCGAGGTCGTGCTCAAGCCCGTCGGCGATTGAGACCCCGGCTCCGTTGTTCAACACCTTGCCCGCGAGCTCTTCGGACAGCGGTCCGACCGAGCCTTTGAGCTCGGCGCTGATCCGGTCCGCCTGCGCCCGCAGCTCGCCGTCGACCTGCGCTTGCGCCTGGTCGGCCTCGGCCTGCGCGGCGGCGCGGGCTTCGCCGAGCGCCTTCTGCCCTTCAGCTCGCGCCTGGTCCCTGATCGAGGTGGCCTCGGTCCGCGCCCCGGACAGCTCCTCGGAGTATTTCCGCTGGGCGTTCCGGAGGGCTTCTGCGGCCTTCTGGTTGTCCTCGTTCGTCTTCACAGCCTGCGCCTCGCGGGCTTGAAGCACCGATTGGATCGGCGGAACGACAAACTTCCAGATGACTGCGAGCACGATCAAGAAGATGACGAGCTCCACAAGGAAGGTGCCGTTGGGGATGAGGAAGTTGTCCTTCTTCTCCCCTTCGGCGAGCACGGAGACGGTCGTCAGAGTCATGGGTTTTCGCGTCCTATTTCGCTACTTACTGAGTCGGGAGCAGGCCAGGGGTGGCGAAGGCGAAGAACGCCATGAACGCGAGGTTGATGAAGTACATAGCCTCACAAAGGCCGACCGTGATGAAGAACGGGGTGAAAAGCCGTCCCTGCGCCTCCGGCTGCCGAGCGACGCCAGCGATCAGCTGGCCGCCGGCCAGACCGTCGCCGATCGCAGCGCCCATGGCGCCGCCGCCGAGCATGATACCGCCGCCGACGAGAGCGCCAGCAGTGATGAGCGCGTTCGCGCCTTGCACATCAGCCATGAGTGTTCCTTTTCCTCATACTTCTCCGCGCGTGCTGCGCGGGTGTGTTTTCATTTTTGGGGTTTTACGCTGTGCCAGGGCGGCGAGTTCCCCGCCGCCAGTTGTCAGGATGTCCTGCTCAGAGCTTTCTGCTCAGTGGTGCTCGTCCTCCAGCTCCATGGATTGGCTGAAGTACAAGACGGTGAGCAAGGCGAAGATGAACGCCTGGATCAAGCCGACGAAGAGGTCGAAGAGCTTCCAGATCGCGTTCGGCCCCCACTGGATGTACCAGGGGAACATCGCGATGAGCGCCACCATGATGCCGCCCGCGAACATGTTGCCGAAAAGACGGAGGGAGAGCGAGATGGGCTTCGCGAGCTCTTCGATGATGTTGATGATGAAGAGGATCGGCGAGTGGCCCTTGACGACCTGCTTGAGGTGCTGGCCGACGCCGCCGCGCCTGCGGACGCCCGCCACGTGGTAGAAGACGAACACGAACAGCGCCAAGGCCAGCGTGAAGTTGATGTCGGAGGCAGGCGGCTTGATCAGCTCCTCGTCGCCGATCTGCAAGGGCACCACAGAGAGCCAGTTGGAGATCAGGATGAAGACGAAGATGGTGACCGCGAGCGGCAGCACGAAGGGCGCGACTTTCAAACCGATGGCGCTCTCGATCTGCCCCCGCATCTGCACTGTGATCGCCTCGAAGAAGAGCTGCACCCCGCCCGGCACGCCGGAGGTGACTTTCGCGCGCAAGTAGAACGCGAGGCCGAGGACGATGGCGGCGGAGACGACCGTCGCCAAGATCGTGTCGAGGTTGAACGACAAGCCGAACAACTCGGCCTTCCAGTGCTCGCCGACCTTGATGGAGGATTCGGCGAGAAGGCGGGTTTGAGCCAAAGGAACCTGGTCAGTCATGAGTGCTGGCGAAGTCCTTTCAGAACGGGCACGGAAGTGTTGACCAGGAAAATAACCTGGAAGACCGCGAGGCCGAGGAAAACTCCCAGTCCATCTGGCCGGTCGAGGAACCCTACCACAAGCGCTAAGAGCGAAATGACGCCCAGTCGCTTGAAGGAGGAGACTGCCAAAAGCGCCTTGCTCGGATTGGCTTCAGCGGTCACTTTCGCCACCGCGCGCTGGACCATCCAGAGGTTGGCGAGGCCGAGCACAAGCCCGAAACAGGCGTACACGCCCATGAACGGGTGGCGCAGGGCGCTGCACGCCGCGATGAAGACCATGCCGAACACCACCGAGACGATGATGGGCCATTGCAGGCTCAGGGACGCGACCGGCATGACGAACCCGTCATGCTCCTCGGGAGCCCCTTCCGAGCCCTGCGGAGCGGGAGTCTGCTCGCTCAACCCAGTGCCTCCTTGCAACTCGGGCCCTCCTCGGGGTGGTGCTTCTCAGCTTCGGAGTCCGCTTTCGCGAACCGGCGCACTTGGAGCGCGATCATCGTGGCCGCGCCGACGACGCCAATCGCGAGACCGGCGAACAGAAGGGCGGGAGACGTGTCCCAGAGCCCGTCGAGCAGATACCCGACGACCAAGCCCAGGACCACCGACCCGGCGACAGAAGCGCCAAGGCCGATCAATTCCCGCGAGCTCGGGCCAGAAGCGGCCATCTCTGTGCTCCAGCTCCTTCCGGTTCAGCAGTCTGTGGGGCGGCAGGGCGACTGCCGGGGTCCGACGCGGCCCCCTTCTCGCCCTCAACCGATATCGGGTCCCGATAGCGGTTGAACTGCAATAACCTCGTCGCGCAGCAGATTACCACAGCGGAAAACCACCTGTCCACTACGGGTCGTAGTAGCTCTTGTCCCGAGCGGCCCCGTCACTTGCCGCGCGAGCGTTTGAGCTTCGGCCACACCGTGACCAGTCCGGCGGCCAAGAGCCCTGCGACGGTCAGCGCGAGAACGGCCAGCCTCGGGAACCGGGTGCTCGCCACCACGCCGAAGGTGAGCACCCAGACCCACAAGTAGAAGACCAGCACCGCGCGCGGATGGCTGTGCCCGAGCGCGATCATCCGATGGTGCAGATGCAGCTTGTCCGTCGTGCCGAACGGGCTCTGCCCCGCCCGCACCCGCCTGACCACGGCCAAAAGCACGTCGAGGAACGGCACGAACAGCGTCGCCACCACCAAGAGCAGCGGGGCGAGCAGGGCGTATCCGTCGGTCGTGCCGAACGCGGCCTGGGTGATCCGCCCCGAGGCCGACGTGGCCCCTGCCGAGAGCATGAGCCCGATGAGCATCGCCCCCGAGTCCCCCATGAAGATTTTGGCGGGGTGGAAATTGTGCGGCAAGAATCCGAAGCAGGTCCCCGCGAGCGCGGCCGAGATCAGCGCGGGCGGATAGCTCCCGACGTCCCCGCCCTGCTTCTGCAAGAGACCGATGGAGAAGAGGCAGATCCCCGCGCTGACGATGAACCCCAATCCGGCGGCGAGGCCGTCGAGCCCGTCGATGAAATTCATCGCGTTGATCGCGAGCACGGTGACGCCCGCCGTGATGAGCCCCCCTTGGAGCCGGTCGAGCACAACGACGCCGACATCGCTGAACGGCACATAGAGGTACTCCCAGGACAGGCCGAGGAGCACGAGCACCGCCGCAGACGTCAACTGGCCGACCAATTTGGTCGCCCAGTCCAGCTCGAACTGGTCGTCAATGGCGCCGACCAGGACGATGATCCCGCCCGCGACCATCACCGCCGCCATGTCCGTCGAATACGAGAAGCCTCGTTTGAGCGCGGGGAGCTGGGACGCGAGCAAGAGCGCCGCCACCACGGCGGTGTACATCGCGACCCCGCCCATCCGGGGGGTCGGGATATGGTGCATGTCCCGTTCCCTCGGCACATGCACCGCCCCCGCCTTGACCGCCGCCGCGCCGACCGCCCCGGTCAAGAAATACGTGACCACGGCCGCCGTGAGAAAGACCAGGGCGAGCTCGCGATACGGGACGCCCAGTAAGTACACCCTCAGGAGATTACCTTTCCCGACCTGAGAGACGACTGAGGCGCGATGGCTCAGAGCGCAGAAACGCCCAAGACCTCGGCGATCCGGGCGGAGGACAACGCCCCCTCGCGGAGCACTCTCGGCTGCCCGCCGGAGGACAGGTCGAGGATGGTGGACGGCTCGCCGAGCGGAGCGGCCCCGGATTCGAGGTACACGGCCACCGAGTCGCCGAGCTGCTCCTTTGCCTCGGCCGCCGTCTTCGCGGGCGCCTGCCCGGAACGGTTCGCGCTGGACACCGCCATCGGCCCGACTTTGCCGAGCACCTGCAGCGCGACCGGGTGCAGCGGCATGCGCACCATCACCGTGCCCCTGGTCTCCCCCAGGTCCCAGGCCAGCGACGGCGCGACAGGCAGCACCAACGAGAGCGGGCCCGGCCAGAACGCGTGGACGAGCTGCCAGGCTTGGTCGGTGACCGTCGACGCGAGGCCCTCGATCGTCGCCCAGGAGCCGACCAGCACCGGGGTCGGCATATCCCTGCCCCGCCCTTTGGCGGCCAGCAGCGCGGCCACCGCGCCCTGGTCGAAGGCATCGCAGCCGAGCCCGTACACCGTGTCGGTCGGGATCACCACGAGATGCCCGCCCTGCGCGGCGGCGGTCGCCGCGCCGACGCCGCTCTCCCTGCCGTGCTCGGTCGAACAGTCGTACACAATGCTCATCGGGCCGCGCTCCTCGCCTGCTCGTCGCGCTCGATGCTCATGCGCGCTTCCCGGTCACGAATCTCGGCCGCCCCGACAGATCGTTCATCGTCTTGACATCGCGGAATCTTCCGTCTTGGGCGAAAAGCTCCCGGACCCGGTCCGCGTGCCCCTCGTCGTGCTCCACGCCGAACGCGCCGCCCGGCTTGAGCCATCGCGCGATATTGCCGACCAGGCCGGTGATGACGTCGAGCCCGTCCGGGCCCGCGAACACGGCTTGCGGCGGGTCGAAATCGGCGACCTCGGGGGGCGTCGGGGTGCCCGATGGCACATACGGCGGATTGGCGACGACCAGGTCCACCTCGGCGTCCGTCTCCGACAGGAGCGCCTGGTCGGTCACATCGCCCTCGACGACGCGGGCGGGCGGGCGGGAGCCGGATGCGTCCGCTTGCACGTTCTTGCGCGCCCACACCAGCGCCTCCGGGTCGTTCTCCACGAGCGTCACCCGCGCCTCCGGCACGCTGCGCGCGACGGAGAGGCCGAGCGAGCCGGAGCCCGCGCACAAGTCGAACACCACCGGCTCCGGAATCTCCCACAGCCTGGCGCGCAACGCCGCCAGCGCCCAGACGTGCAGCTGCTCGGTCTCGGGCCGAGGGATGAACACGCCGGGGCCGACGAGGACTTCGACCGACGCGAAAAAGACTTTGCCGAGCAGATGTTGCAGCGGCACCCGCCGGGAGCGCTCGCGGACCAGCCAGCCGAACCGTTCCCGTTGCTCTTCGGACAGCGAGTCGACCTGCCACACGAATCCCGGCTTCACCCCGAGGACATGGGCTGCCAGCACTCGCGCGTCATGCTCGGGACTGGGCACCCCGGCGGCGCGGAACGTCTGCTCCGCGCTGCGGAGCTCCTCCCTGAGGCTGGGAAGCTTGGCTCGCGGCGAATTCGTCACGAGGAGGGATTCTACTCGCCTGGCTTGAGCTTCAGGCGCAGCTCGGAGAGCATCGGCTCCAGATCTCCTTCGAGCACCATGTCGAGATTGCTCGCCTTGTAGCCGATCCGGTGGTCGGCGATGCGGTTCTCGGGGAAGTTGTAGGTGCGGATCCGCTCGGAGCGGTCCACCGTGCGGATCTGCTCTTTGCGACCCGAAGCCGCGTCGGCGGCGGCCTTCTCCTCGGCGAGCGTCTGCAGCCGCGCCGCCAGCACGACCATCGCCCGCGCCTTGTTCTGGATCTGGGAGCGCTCGTTCTGGCAGGTCACCACGAGCCCGGTGGGCAGGTGGGTGAGTCGGACGGCCGAGTCCGTGGTGTTCACGCCCTGGCCGCCCTTGCCGGAGGAGCGGTACACGTCGACGCGCAGCTCGGACTCGTCGATGACGATCTCCGGCGCGTCTTCGGGCTCCGGGTACGCGAGCACTCCGGCTGCCGAGGTGTGGATGCGGCCCTGCGACTCGGTCGCGGGCACCCGCTGCACCCGGTGCACCCCGCCTTCGTGCTTCAGCCACGCCCACACGCCCTGCGCGGGCGTCTGGTCGCCCCCGGTGCGTTTGATCGAGATGGTCGCGTCCTTGACGCCGCCGAGGTCCGACTCGGCCATGCTCAGCACTTCGATGCGCCAACGACGGCGCTCGGCGAATTTCGTGTACATACGGATGAGATCGCCCGCGAACAGGGCGGACTCCTCGCCGCCAGCGCCAGCCTTCACCTCGAGGACGATGTCCTCGCCGTCGTGCGGGTCGCGGGGCGCGAGCAGCTCGGCCAATTCGGCTTCGAGCTCCGCGATGCGGCCGGTGAGGCGCTCGACTTCTTCACGGGCGAATTCGGGGTCGAGCTCCGCGAGCTCGTGCGCCGCGTCGAGGTCCGCCTTGGCGGCCTCGCGAAGGGCGTGCGCCTCGTAGATCGGCGCGAGCGCGGCGACGCGCTTGCCGACCTTTTTCGCGGCGGCGACATCCTCCTGCAGCGATGGGTCGGCCCAGCGCTGTTGCAGGCTCTCGTACTCGGCGATGAGCTCGTCTAATGAATTCGTCATAGCTATGCGCTCAAGGCGGTCTCTCAAAAAGAGAAGGTCGGCGCGCGCAATGCGTGCGCCGACCTAAGCCTCGTCAGCTGAGCCTTACTTCTTCCGCTTGCCGTAGCGAGCCTCGAAGCGGGCGACACGGCCGCCGGAGTCGAGGATCTTCTGCTTGCCGGTGTAGAACGGGTGGCACGCCGAGCAGACTTCGACCGTGATCGAACCCTTCGTCTCGGTGCTCCGGGTCTGGAACGTGTTGCCACAACCGCAGTTCACGGTCGTCAGCACGTAGTCGGGGTGAATCCCAGTCTTCATGGTTCAGCCTATCGTTGTGGCCCTGGTCTTGGTCAGGGCCGGCTAGTTGGTCGTGTGTGTAACGCGCGGAGCGCGGCCAGTATTCCAGTCTAAGCGGCGACGGGCGGAAACACCAATCGCCGCTGAGCCCGGTTTAGTTGTCCTGGTCGAGCTGGCCGGGAGCAGTCTTGGAAACCTGCACCAGGAACTCGACGTTGGACTTGGTCTTGCGCAACTGCGAGATGAGCAGGTCGATGGCCTGGTGCGTGTCGAGGCCTGAGAGCAGTCTGCGCAGCTTGTGCACGACCTGGAACTCGTCCGAGCCGAGCAGCAGCTCGTCCTTGCGGGTGTTGGACGGGTTCACATCCACGGCGGGGAAGACCCGGCGCTCGGCGACCTTGCGGTCGAGCTTGAGCTCGGCGTTGCCGGTGCCCTTGAACTCCTCGTAGATGACGGTGTCGCCGGTCGAGCCGGTCTCGACCAGCGCGGAGGCGATGATCGTGAGGGACCCGCCGTTCTCGATGTTGCGGGCGGCGCCGAGGAACCGCTTCGGCGGGTAGAGCGCCGTGGCGTCCACACCGCCGGAGAGGATCCGGCCCGAAGCCGGGGAGGCGTTGTTGTACGCCCGGCCCAGACGGGTGATCGAGTCGAGCAGCACCACGACGTCCCTGCCGAGCTCGACGAGGCGCTTCGCCCGCTCGATGGCGAGTTCGGCGACCATGGTGTGGTCGCTCGGCGGCCGGTCGAAGGTCGAGGCGATGACCTCGCCCTTCACCGAGCGCTGCATGTCGGTGACTTCTTCCGGGCGCTCGTCCACGAGCACCACCATCAGGTAGCACTCCGGGTTGTTCTGCGCGATCGCGTTCGCGATGTCCTGCAAAATCGTGGTCTTGCCCGCCTTCGGCGGCGACACGATGAGCGCGCGCTGGCCCTTGCCGATCGGCATGATCAGGTCGATCACACGCGTGGAGAGCCGGTCGGGCGTGGTCTCCAGCCGCAGCCGCTGGTTCGGGTAGAGCGGGGTGAGCTTGGAGAACTCCGGGCGGCGCAGCGCGCGCTCGGGCTCGATGCCGCTCACCGAGTCGATCCGCACCAGCGGGTTGAACTTCTGGCGCTGGTTGCCGCCGTCACCCTGGCCGCCGCTGTCCTTCGGCGCCTTCACGGCGCCGATGATCGCGTCGCCGCGACGAAGGCCGTACTTGCGGATCATGTTCATCGAGACGTACACGTCGCCCTGCCCCGGCACGTAGCCGGAGGTGCGCAGGAACGCGTAGTTGTCCATGAGGTCCAGAATCCCGGCGACGGGCTGGAGCACGTCGTCCTCGCGCGGCGCGGAGACGACGTCGTTCTCGCCGCGCTCGCCGCGTCCGCGACGGCGGTCGCGGTCGCGGAACCGCCTGCCCCGACGGCCACGGCCGCCTTCGTCGTCGTCATCGAAGTCCGCAGCGGCAGAGCGCGGCGCGTTCTGGGCCGTGGAGCCGTTGTCCGAAGCCGCGTGCCCGTTCTCGGCGGGCTGGGCCTCGCCCCGCTCGCCGCGCTCCGCGCCTGCGCCCTCGGCCGAAGGGGCGTTGTCCTGGTCCTGGTCCCGGCGCGAGCCCGAGCGGCGCCTGCGCGAGCTGCGGGAGGAGCGGCGCTCGTCGGACTGGTCGCCGTCGTGCTCTCCCCCGTCCGAGGCCGCCGACGCGGGCTCGGACGACGGCGCGGGCTCGGACGACGGCGCCGCCAGCGTCTGCTGCTCGGCGGGCTGCTCCGCCGGGGCCTTCGCCTCGGCAGGCGCGGAGGCGCGCTTGGCCTGCTTTCCCCCACCGCTGCCCTTCTGCTTGCTCTCGATCGCCTCGATGAGGTCGCTCTTGCGCATGCCGGAAATGCCCGTCAGGCCAAGGCCGGAGGCGATCGACCGGAGCTCGGTGAGGACCATGGTGTTCAACCTGGGGCCAGAGGCCGGAGCGGTCAACAAATCCGTATTGGTCACGGATGATCCTTTCTTGATTTCTTCTCTGAGTCTGAAGTTTTCATCGCGCAGGTTTTCACGGCGCACGACACTCCCGTGGAGCAGAGGCCGTCGGCCCGTCCTCGGGGCATGCGACAACGGCCCACGACCACGTCGCCAACCTTCGCGTGCTGATGCTTCCCTGCGTTCACTGTCTATATCCAGCGGGGACTGCGGCATAAAACCGTTGATCGAAATTGTCGACGAAACGGCAAACGGACTCGAGCGCAACTGCAAAATTGATGATTGCTGCCTCAGCGCAGAATGTCCCTGCTGGACAGCGGCAATTATAGCGACTTTCTTTCGCCCCTCGCAACAGCCCCCCGGCGTGGCGCGCTCACCAGGCCTGAGCGGCCTGGGCGAACGAGACCTCCCGGCGTTCCCAGCCGTCTCCGGCGACCACCTCGGCGCAACTGGCCCGCTCGGCCTCTTGCGAGGTCAGAGCCAGGACAGAAGGGCCGGCGCCGGAGACCATGGCCGCGACGCCCCGAGCGCGCAGCTCCCGCACAAGCTCGGCGGTCGCGGGCTGCTCCGCCGCTCTGTGCGGCTGGTGGAGCCGGTCGTCCGACGCGGGGAAGAGCAACGCGGGGTCGGAGCTGAGGGCCAGCACCATGAGCGCGCTCCGGGACAGGTTCGCGACTGCGTCCTCGCGGGACACGAGCGCGGGCAGCACGCCCCGCGAGACATGCGTCAGCCCCCGCGACTGCGGGATGAAAACCACTGGCGCCACCTGCGACGACACCTGCACCGGCGCGGCCCGGTACCGCGCCGCGCCGGTCGCGGCTTCGATGTCGGTCCACGACACCACCGCGCCGCCGAACACGCTCGCGGCGGCGTTGTCGGGATGTCCTTCGAATTCCCCGCCCAGCTGCACAAGCTCCGTTTGGTCCAGCAGGCTTTCCGAGCCCTCCGCCTTCGCGACGAGGGCCTGGGCGACGGCGAGGCCCGCGATGATGGCAGTCGCGGAGGAGCCGAGCCCCCTGGCGTGCGGGACGGCGTTGCGGCATTGGACCAGCAGGCCCGGAGCGGCCTTGCCCCGCGCCGCGAGCCCCCGCCGGACGGCGCGCACGACGAGATGGGCTTCGTCATGCGCCACGACGTCCGCGTCCTCGCCGACGACTTCGACGCGCAGGCCGCCCTCCGTCACCGTCGCGGTCACTTCGTCGTAGATGGCGAGCGCCACCGCGAGGGAGTCGAAGCCTGCGCCGAGGTTGGCGCTGGAGGCGGGCACCCTCGCCGTCGCGGACAGCCCAAGGGGCAGCTGGTCAGCCAAGGCCGAGCTCGCTGAGGCCGATCCCGACAAGTACCTGCGCGGGGTCCACGTCGATCGCGTTGAGCTCCGGCATGGACTTGAGCGCGGTGTCGGGGTCTTTGAGGCCGTTGCCGGTCACTGTCGCGACCACGAGGCTGCCCTCGGGCACCCAGCCCTCGGCGTGGGCCGCGAGCAGGCCCGCGACGGACGTCGCGGACGCGGGCTCGACGAAAACGCCTTCTTTGCTGGCCAGAAGCCGGTACGCCTCCAGCAGAACCTCGTCCGTGACGGCGCGGAACTGGCCGCCGGACTGCTCTTTCGCGGCGACGGCGGAATCCCAGGACGCGGGGGCTCCGATCCGGATCGCCGTCGCGATCGTCTCGGGGTCCTTGACCGGGGCGCCGAGCACAAGCGGGGCCGCTCCGGCGGCTTGGACGCCGAGCATCTTCGGCGTGGACGACACCACGCCTGCCTCGTGCCATTGTTTGTAGCCGCGCCAGTACGCGGTGATGTTCCCCGCGTTGCCGACCGGCAGCGCGTGGATGTCCGGGGCGCGCCCGAGCGCGTCCATGATCTCGAAGGCAGCCGTCTTCTGCCCCTCGATGCGCACCGGGTTCACCGAGTTCACGAGCGCCACCTGCGGGAACGAGGCCGCCGTTTTGCGCGCGAGCTCCAAGCAGTCGTCGAAATTGCCGCGCACCTGGATGATTTTCGCGCCGTACACCACGGCCTGGGCCAGCTTGCCCGCCGCGATCTTGCCCTCGGGGATGAGGACGGCGCAGGCGAGGCCCGCCCGCGCGGCGTACGCCGCGGCCGAAGCGGAGGTGTTGCCCGTCGAGGCGCACAACAGCACCTTCTGGCCGCGCGCCACGGCGTCGGTCACCGCCGCAGTCATCCCGCGGTCCTTGAAGGAGCCGGTCGGGTTCGCCCCCTCCACTTTCAGCCAGACCTCGCACCCGACGAGCTCGCCGATCCGAGGCGCGGGGACCAGCGGGGTGTTCCCCTCAAGGAGCGTCACCGGCGCGGCCTCGGAGCCTTGGGCGGCGCCGAGGTCCAACCACTCCCGGTACGCCTCGATCAATCCGGGCCACGCCTTAGTCATTCTCGAACTCCAATCGCAAAACGCTCTCCACCTCGATCACCGCTCGCCCCGGCCCGAGGTCCAACACAGAGCCGACCCCACACGCCGGTACGCCTCGATCAATCCGGGCCACGCCTTAGTCATTCTCGAACTCCAATCGCAAAACGCTCTCCACCTCGATCACCGCAGGGAGCTTCTCCACGTCGCGCACCGTTTCGGCGAGCGCGCGGCCCAGCGCGGAGTGGGTGATGATGATGATCTCTGCCCCTCCGCCTGGCCCTCCGTCATGATCCGTCACGCCTTTCTGGAAAACCGTGGCGATGCTGACATCCCGCTTGGCGAACATGTCGGCGACCGAGGCGAGCACGCCGGGGCGGTCGTCCACCCGCATGCGCACGAAATACCGCGCGGCCACGTCCCCGATCGGGGCGATGGGCAGCTTCGCGTAGGTGGACTCGCTGGCCACGGCGCGGCCGAGGACCACGTTGCGGGCCGCGGCGACGAGGTCGCCCGCGACCGAGGACGCGGTGGGCGCCCCGCCTGCGCCCTGGCCGTAGAACATGAGCCTGCCCGCGTTCACCGCCTCGACCACGACCGCGTTGTACGCGCCGTTGACGCTCGCGAGCGGGTGCGAGCGCGGCACCAGCGCCGGGTACACCCTGGCCGAGACCCGTTCCTTGTCGTCCTCGCCCACCACACGCTCGGAGAGCGAGAGCAGCTTGATCGCGTAGCCCAGCTGCTTGGCGGACTCGATGTCGGCCGCGGAGATCTCGGTGATCCCCTCGACGTGCACGTCGTCGGCGGTCACCCGGGTGTGGAAGGCGATGGAGGCCATGATCGCCGTCTTCGCCGCGGCGTCGTGGCCGCCGACGTCCGCAGTCGGGTCCGCCTCCGCGTAGCCGAGCGCCTGCGCCTGTTTGAGCACGTCGGCGTAGTCCTTGCCCTCCGAGTCCATGGCGGAGAGGATGAAGTTCGTGGTGCCGTTGACGATCCCGGCGACGGCGGTGATCCGATCGCCTGCCAACGACTGCTTGAGCGGACGGATGACCGGGATAGCCCCCGCGACCGCCGCTTCGAAGAACAGGTCGACCTTGGCCTTCTGCGCCGCCTCGAACAGTTTCGCGGAATGCGCGGCGAACAACGCTTTATTGGCCGAGACCACAGACTTGCCCGCGCGCAGCGCCTGCCGGATGAGGTCCTTCGCGGGGTTGATCCCGCCGATGAGCTCGACCACCACGTCCACGTCGGGCCTGGCCACGAGCGCCTGCGCGTCCGTGGTGAGGAGCGCGGGGTCCACCAGACGGCTCGCCGCAGGGCGCTCCGCGTCGAGCTTGCGCACCGCGACGCCCCGGAGCACGAGCCTCGCGCCGACCCTGGCGGCCAGCTCCTCGGCGTCCTCGATCAGGATCCGGGCGACCTCGCTGCCCACGACGCCGAGGCCGAGCAGTCCGACCCCTATCTCCCGTGTCTCTCGGTCCTCGTTATTCGCCATCTGGCACCTCCAGGCTCAACAGGTCGGCTTCGGTCTCTCTGCGCAGCATGAGCCACGAGCGCCCGTCCTCCACGACGGCGACGGCGGGGCGCAGCAGCGCGTTGTAGCGGCTCGAAAGCGAGTAGCAGTACGCGCCCGTGCTCGCGACGGCGAGGATGTCGCCCGCCGCGATGTCCTCCGGCAGCAGGCAGTCGCGCACCAGGATGTCCCCTGTCTCGCAATGCTTGCCGACCACGCGCGATTGCGCGGGCACGGACGAGCCTGCCCGGGAGACGAGCCGGACGTCGTACTCCGCGCCGTACAGGGCCGGGCGGATATTGTCGCTCATGCCGCCGTCCACGCTCACGTATTTGCGCGTCTTCCCCTCCGGAAGCGTCACGTCCTTCACCGTGCCGACGGTGTAGAGCGTGACCGTGCCCGACGCGACGACCGAGCGGCCGGGCTCGACGGCGATGGCGAGGGGCGCGGCGGCCGCGTACTGGTCGACCTCCTTGCGGACGGCTTCGGCCAGGTCTGCCTGCGAGGGGGGGCGCTCGCCCGGCTGGTAGGCGACGCCGAGGCCGCCGCCGAGGTCGAGCACGTGCAGCGTCGGGATCGGCCCGAGGGCGCGGACCGTCTCGTCGACGAACGCGGCGACCCGTTGCGCCGCGAGCCGGAACCCGTCGAGGTCCAAGATCTGCGAGCCGATGTGGCTGTGGAAGCCCGCCAGGCGCAGCCGGGGACGGGCGAGGACCCTGCGCGCAGCCTCCAACGCGACCCCCGAGGCGACCGAGAAGCCGAACTTCTGGTCCTCGTGCGCCGTGGCGATGGCCTCGTGGGTGTGCGCTTCGACACCGACTGTGAGCCGGATGAGGACGTCTTGGTCTCGGCCCAATTCGGCGCAGACCGCGTCCAGCCGCTCGATCTCCTCGAACGAGTCGAGCACGACCGCCTCGACCCCGACGTCCACCGCCCGCCGGAGCTCTGGGACCGACTTGTTGTTGCCGTGCAACGTGATCCGGGCGGGCGGGAACCCGCCGCGCAGCGCGATGGCCAGCTCCCCGCCGGAGCAGACGTCCAGAGAGAGGCCCTCTTCGTTGAGCCAATGCGCCAACTGCCCGCTGAGGAACGCCTTCGACGCGTAATGCACGTTCCGGGCACCGAACGCGTCGGCCCACTGGCGGCATCTGGAGCTGAAGTCGTCTTTGTCCACCACGAAAAGAGGGCTGCCGTAACGCTCGATCAGCTCGTCCGCCCGCAGACCTGCGATGCGGACGACCCCGTCCCCGCCGCGGGCCGCGTGTTTCGGCCAAACCTCAGGGGCGAGCGCGGCGAGCGTCGCCGCCGCTTGGTCCACCGGAGTCACGAGGTGTCATCTTAGGGCGTGCGCCCGACGGAGGACACGTCGGACCGCGCTAAGCCGCGCGAGCTTCGAACAGCGCGTTCAACCGTTTTTGCGCACGAGCCCCCGTGGGGTAGGATGAACCGTCCCAACTGCTGCACACGCCTCCGTAGCTCAGGGGATAGAGCGTTCGCCTCCGGAGCGAAAGGTCGTAGGTTCGAATCCTACCGGAGGCACCACCATTTCAGACCGATCTGACGCTGGGGCTCCGCTCAGATCCCGTAGCCGGTGCCGTAGTAGGCGGGGCATTCGAAGCCGTCGCCGAACACGCCCAATGGGCCGGGACCGCCGCAAGCCCCGTGCCACGGCGATCTCCATTCCCCCCGTTCGGGCCACTGGGCGTTCTCGTTGCGCTTGCCCGCCATGTCTTTGTCGCACAGCATCCCCAACGCCTGGGCCGCCGAGCCTTCCTCGTGGAGGTCCACGGCCATCTCACGGCCCCGGACGCTCAGCCTGACCACCCGTTCCGCCATGTCCGTGGTCCTCCTCTCGGCTCCCTTGGATGCTAGCAGGAATCGGGATCCGGCGCGAGAGTGACGCGAGCCGTCACGACGCGGCGAGCGAAGTCTCCGAAGCCGCCAAAAGCAGCACCGCCGAAGCCACCTCCGTGGCCAGCGCCACACGCAGGACCCCCTTGGGCTTCCCATGCTCCGGCACTCCCGCCAGCCGCGCCACGGCGATCGAGGCCATCACGCCCGACAGCAGCCGCAACACAGCTGGCGAAGGCCGCTGGGCGGCCCAGATCTGGACCACGCCGAGCCACACCACGATCGCGCCTGCCGCGCGGGCTTGGCTGTCGACCACCGGACCCGAAGGCCCGCCATCCGGCATCCCCTTCGTGCCCGATGCGATCTGCTTGAGCCCGACTGCCGCCAGCCACACTCCGAGGATCGCGCACGCGCGCCGTAACGAAGCCATGCGCAACCCTAACAGCGCGGCCGAAACGCGCCCACAGACCCGCAAGCCTCTGCGTCTAGGATGAAAGCCGACCGACAAGGAGGCCGTCTTGACCGATAGCACTTTCACCTCCCCCGGCTGGTTGTCGGACCCCTCCTTCGGGAAGTTGGGCCTGCGCGAGCAATTGCGCGAGGCCAGGCGGATCCTCGCGGACCAGCTCTTGGGCGCTCCGCACGCGGTCAAAGCGATCCTGCAGGACAGGCGCCCGGCCACGGCACTGTCCCGGCTCGCCCCCGCCCCCGACACCGACCTCTGCAAGAACGCCGAGCTCGTCGCCGTCTCCACCTACAGCTCGGCGGTCCTCGGCCATGTGTACCGTTGTTGGAGCTGGGCGACGCTCATCGCCGAGCACGAGGGCCTGCCGTACGACCCCGAAGCGCTCTACTGCGCCGCGCTTTTGCACGACGTCGGCCTCACCTCGGCGCACGCCCCCGACAGCGGCTGCGGTTGTTTCGCGGTGAGCGGCGCGCGGACTTCGGCGAGCCTGCTCGCCGCCTGGGGCGCGCCCGGGCGAACCGTCGAGCTCGTGGCCAAGGCGATCGCGCTGCATATGGACGCCCGCCCCGCGAAAGGCGCGGCCAGCGAAATCGCGCTGCTGCACGACGCGGCGTTCCTCGACGTGGTCGGGTCCGGCGTGCGCCGCACCACGCAGGCGGACCGCGCGACGGTCCTCGCCGCACACCCTCGGACCGGGTTCGCCTCGGAGTTCACGCAGGCGTTGCGCAAGGAGGCGACGAGCAGGCCCCGGTCGCGGGCGGCGCTGTCCTATCGGCTCGGCGCGCCCCTCGCCGTTCGGCTCAACCCGCTGGAGCACCACCCGCTGGCCCGCTCGGCCCCGCACGGCCTTCCGTGACCCGTGCGGCGAAAATACTTCTCCGTCTCAGATGACGCCCCGGCGCGGCAAGTGCCACAATGGACGAGACAGGCGCTCCGAAATCGGGGGGAACCAAAACCGGGGCCGGCGCGTCTAACATGAATAGAGCGACAGACAGGAAGGGGCGCGGAGCATGACTATCCCGCTCGGCAAAGGGGCCGGGGGCGAGGATTTCGCCTTCGACAGCGACCAAGCGACCGTCGCCGGAGGCAAGATCTCCGCGCTCGCGGACAGCATCCGAAGCCTGCCGCAGCAGGCAGGGGCGCAGAACGGGGCGCCCAGCCTCGGCTCCGACCGCGTGAGCAAAGCAGTCGCCGAGATCATCGCCGCGCAGAACGAGGTCATTTCCGCAGGCTCGGCGCATCTCTCCGGCAGGCTCGAAGCGGCGGCAGGCCACTTCACGTCCTCCGCCACAGAGGTCCACGAAACCGAGGCGGCCAACTCGATCTCGCTGACGGCGCATCTGACCACGGGAGCTTAGTGCTCACTTCGACGAGAACGGCGAGCACGAGTGTGACCGAACCCGACGGGACCCAGTCGAATCAAGACACGCCGTCGAACAGGGACGTGCCTGAATGGATGGCCCAGCTCAGCCCGGCCACGTTGGAGCTGGCGTACGAGCTGTTGGAACGCCAGAACCGTCGCCGCGAATTCCTCGACAGCGTCCATCGTCGCCGTGTCGTGCTGGCCACGCCGTCGGAATCGGTGCGGCTCGAGACCAACTACCTGCTGCTCCCCCAGAAGGTCCTCCTGCGCGAGCATGTCTCCTTCTCGCCGTATCTGACCCACGCGTTGCGGCTCACCGCGAAACGGGCGAGGGAGATCGTCGTGGAGGAGGAAGAGGCCTGCGGGGGCGGCCTCGGCGAAGCCGCTCCGTTCTTCCCGACCGTGTCCGAGGAGGACGCGCTCCTCGATCCCGGCGAATTCCCGTCGGAGATGGCCGAGAACTCGGCGAACCCTGAGCTCGCCGAAGAGTTCCGGGCCTTCGTCCGGGCAGGCTTCGCCGCCGAGCTTTCCGGGGAGCAGCCGACCCGGCCGGTCGGCCGTTCCACACTGTCGTTGAACTTCGAGACGCCGCGCGGCGAGCTCGGAGCCTCGGTGGACCGGCTCGGCCTGCCGGTGCATATTTTTTCGAGGCTCCCGCGCCAGCACTCGGAGAGCGTCGTGTGGATGGCGCACGAGGGCGCGCGCCGAATGCGCGAGCAGCTCCGGAGCGAGACCCACGAGCTGCGCAGGGGGACCTTCGAGCTCGCCGACCTCGCCGAGGGGGCTCCGAAATTCGCAGACCTCGATCAACAACCCGAGCTGACCGGCCCGTACTTCCCAGACGAGTACGAGCAGGAACGCTACGACAGGTTTGTCTTATCACTACGGGAATTGAAGGAGGCAGAATAATGGCCGCAGTGAACGCGGGCGTGTCGGCGGGAGTGAGCTCGTCGGGCTCGGGCGTGGAGTTCGACCAGATGGCGACCCTCATCATCGGGGACAACAAGATCGAGCTGGACGTGAGCTTCTTCGCGCAGCTCCAGCAGAGCCGGGACCCGCTGTCGCAGCTGCTGGGCCAGGCCGTCGAGGGGGTCAACTCCATCAACAGCGCGGCCAGTGGGTGGTGGCACGGCAAGTCCTACGGGACCGCGTCGGACCTGCTCTCCGGCATCGCCAGCGGGGACGAGGCCTCGCTCTCCAAGTTCGCCGACCAGCTCGGCCTGCAAAACTCGCAGAACCAACAGCTCAGCCAGCTCATCGGCCAGGCGAAGGACGACATGCACCGGATCGTCCTCAACGCCTACGACCAGATCGGGCAGCTCGGGGTCAGCGGCACATCGAGCACGGGCGGCCTCGGCCCGAAGGCGATGTCGGTCGTCAACAACGGCCGCAAGGCGGTGGACGACCTGATCATCCAGCTGCTCGGGCAGATCCGGAACATGCACGACTCCAACCAGGACGCGGCGAGCCGCTTCCAGAGCGGCAAGAAAGACGCCAAGGCGGACGGGGAGGCCAACGCTTCGCCAGGGGGCCAGGGCCAGGGGGTCCAGATCGACCAGACCCAGACCAAGCACAACGCAGACGGCTCCACCACCGTCACCGGCAAGGACAAAGACGGCAACGTCACGTACACGACCACGCACAAGGACGGGTCGGTCGACACCACGGTCACGTCCAAGGACAAAGACGGCAACGTCACGTACACGACCACGCACAAGGACGGGTCGGTCGACACCACGGTCACGTCCAAGGACAAAGACGGCAACCCTGTCGCCACGACCACGCATCAGAACGGCTCGTCCGACACGCTGGTCGCGACGAAGGACAAAGACGGCAACGTCACCTCCAAGACCACGCAGGCCAACGGGGGCAAGACCGAGAACGTCTACGGCGCCAAGGACAAAAAGGACACGACCACACAGGCGGACGGCGGGAAGACCACAACGCAGACCAAGCCGGACGGCACGCAGGAGAGCAAGCACGAGCCGCCGCAGGACGCTCAGGACGCGGGCGCGGGCAGGGGCAACGGCGACACCCCGGCTCCTGGACGGGCAGACGGGCACGAGCAGCCGGGCGATGGCGGATCGCCGTCGCAGTCCGGCCTGATCAGCACCCCGAGCGGCCCGAGCGACGGCGGCTTCCACGGCGGGGGCAACGGGGGCTTCCACGGCGGCGGAGGCGACGGCGGCTTCCACGGCGGCGGCGGAGGCAACCAGGGCGGCAACCCTGGCAACCAGGGCAACAACGGGGCGTGGGGCGGCGGCCATGAGCCCTCGCAACAACAGAACCCCCAGCAGCAGGACAACCGCAACAATCCCGTCTCCTCCCCCACCCCGAGCAACTCGGAGCACACCGCGAATCCCACCGGGGCGATCGGGGACACCCGCACGGGCCCCGTGGGACCGATGGCGACCACCGGGCTGCAGGGCGGCGCGCCCGCGACCAGCCCGCAGAGCAGCTCCCCGGCGACGAGCACGTCGGGCGGGCCGAGCAACGCCGAATCCCGCCAGACCTCCAGCCCGTCGCAGAGCGGCGGCGCGCAGGGCGGCGCGCCCGCGTCCCCACAAGGCCCGCTCGGCCAAGGAGCCAACCCAGCAGGCCCGCTCGGCAACCTCGCCAACGCGGCGGCGCAAGCCGCCTCCCCCCTCGGCAACCTCGCCAACGCGGCGACAGGGGTCGGGAGCAACATCGCGAACCTCGCGGGCGCGCCGGGATCGCTGAGCCAGCCCCCCACGCCGACCGCGCCATCGGCGGCGGGGACGGGGACGGGCTCCGGTTTCTCGGGCTCCGATTACAAGCCCGCGCCCGGCAACGCCACCCCGGCGAGCTTTGGCGGCGGCTCTGGCGGTTCCGGCGGAGCCGCGCCGCCGCACCAACCGCCGCTGCAGCAAGCGCCGCCCACAGGCGTGCCGACACCGCCGCCGCCGCCGAACACCGGGCAAACGCCCCCCGCCGAGGGGCCCGCAGGCCAGGGCGGCGCTCCCACCTCGCCAATGGGCGGGGCCTACCCCATGTCCCCCTACGCAGGCGGCCCTGCCGCCGCTGCGGGCGGGCGGCATTCCCGGGGAGGCCTCGGCCCGTGGCAGGCCGACCCGAACTACACCGGGCCCAATGTGATCGACCCGCTGGGGAACAGCCACCCCAACCAAGACGCGATCGACACGATCGTCCGGCTGCTGCGGCTCGTGTTGGATTCGGACCGGGTCGCGCGCGAGAACTACCCGCCGGGCGTCCGCCCCGCGTACGCCATCGCCGCGCACGCCGACCCCGACGAGATCGTGCACTATTTCTTCTTCACGAACCAGGGCCGAGGATGGACGCCGCCCGGCGTCGTCGTGCCGCGCGCCACGCAGCTCGGCTGGGAGACGGTGCCGCCCGCGGGCCGCGGCGGGATCCTCGGCAGGAGCGACCCCGGCCTGCAGGCGCTGCGCCACTTCGAGGCCGTCTCGCAGGAGTACATCGCCAGCGGGAAGCGCTACCGGCTGATCGCCGTCGCCACGAGCATGGAGGTCCGGGACGAGCTGAACACGGCGATCTTGCAGGCGAACGACAAGATCGTCGGCGATGTCGCGATCGCGGCGGAGCCTCGGTTCGTCGACCCTGCGACCAGCTCGGGCGGCCAGGCCGCCGAGAGCGCCACGGTCCTGCTCCACCGTTTGGAGGCCGTCGCCCCGGACGCGCACCGGCGCATCTCCGCTTTGCTCGCCGAGAAGGCGGATGTCTCCTCGCTCGCCATGGAGTTGGCCGTCGACACGGTCGAAGCCTCGTTCGCGTACGACCGGCCCGCGTTCTTGGAAGTGGTCGGCGCGCTCAAACGCGGCGAGCCGATCACCGAGAACATGGTCGAGGCGCTGCGCGAGGACATCGTGGCCGCGGTCGGCAGCGCGGAGATCGAGCGGAGCCAGCAGGAGGCCAAACCGCCCGCGGACCAGAAGATGGTGAAGTACGCGAGCGACCACACGAGGATCTCCGCGGGCGTCGCCCTGCTCGCCCTCCTCGAAGGCGACGACGACTCGGTGCTCGACATCGCGTACGAGCACTACGCCACGAATGCGCGGCCGGACAAGATCAGCGGGCTCATCGACCAGCTCGCCCCGAGCCAGAAGCCCGCGCTCTAGGCAGTATGCTGTCGCCTATGACACATATCCTCACGAAGGCGGCGGTCATCGCCTCGCTCGCCGTCGGCGGCGTGGTCGCGCCCGCCAACGCGGACCCCGGCGCGCCGACGGGCCCGTGTCAGGTCATGCTCAAGGCCGTGGACGACGTCGCCGCCGCGCTCAAACCGTTCCGCCAACGGATCGACGCCGACGGCTGGAGCTACAACGACCCCGGCATGGAGTATCTCGCGGACGACGTGTGGAACAAGATCCGCAAAGCGCGCCTCACGGTGACGCTCATGCCGGACAACGGCTTCCCGCAGTGGTGGACGAACATCGCCCACCGCTATGTGAGCCGGGCAAGCAACCTGGCCGAGACGATCCGCATCCGCGCGATGCCAGAGCTCGACCGCGAGGACATCCACCTCTACCTGGCGCGCTACGACGACGTGGCGACCGACGTGGTCGGCGTGTGCACCAGCCCCGACCCCGAGGCCAACTTCTAGCCCCTGCCGCGCAGGCGGCGATCTGCGGCGTTATCGGAGCCTCGCGTACCCATACCGCCTCCGTACGCGTCGACTCCTGCTGCCTTGCCTCTCATCCGCCTGAGCGGCAAGGTCGCATTACAGACGTATGGTTTTTCCGATGTTGGCAAACCGCTCGGGGAAACAGGTCAGCACGATCACCTGCCCGGTCGTGGCGGCAAGCGCGTCGCGCATCTTCGCCAAGCGCTGCGGATCGCTGTGGCCGAGAGCGTCGTCGATGACCACTGGCGCGCCTTCGAGCGGGTCGACCAGCTTCGCGCACGCGAGCCGCACCAGCATGCTCACCTGCTCCTTCGCCCCTTCGGAGAGCGAGTCGAAGTCGACCGTCGTCCCGCGCAGCGTCCTGGTGTCGACGCGCAGCTGCCCGTCGAGCTGCACCGCGAAAGAGTCGCCGAACACCGCCGCGCCGAGCTCGTTGACCGCCCGCTCCAGCGGAGCGGCGTAACGGCTCTGCGCCGCGTCGCGCCGCGCGTTCACCGTCTCCCAAAGCAATTGGGCCGCTCGGGCGCGCTCCGCGACCCGGTCCAGCTCCTCCTGCGCGTGCGCCAGCTCGGCCCCGGTCGCGTCGAAGGTTTCCTGATGCCCCGCCCGCGCCCCGACCGAGAGCCGTCCCGCCGTCTGCGCGGCCTCGTCGCGGACCGAGTCGAAGCGCTTGGCGAGCGCCTCGTCGCGCTGCTCGGCTGTCGCGACTTCGGTCCGCGCGGCGCCAAGATCCGCTTCGGCGACCCGGGCGCGGAGCTCGGCGAGCGCGCCCCGCGACTGATCGGCCGCCGCCTCAAACTGCCGCGCCCGCTCCCGCAGCGGCTCGTCGGCCTCCTGCGCGCGGGCCTGCGCGAGCCGGTCCGCGATCCGCTCCAACTCGGCCTTTGCCGCAGACTCCCGTTCCTGGACCTCGCGAGTTTTCGCCTGCAGCCATTCCGCCGGCTGCGCCCCCGGATCGGCGGCGCTGTCGATCTCCGCGCCCAGCGCCCGGACCTGGCCGTCAAGGTCTTCTTGCGTCCGTGAGCCGAGCAGCGCCGTGAGCGCAAGCGTCCGCCGCTCCAGCTCCTCGGCCAGCAGCGCCCGCTCCTCAAGGCGGCGCTCCGCCTCTTCCGCCGACTGCGCCCCCGCCCGGCCCAAGGCTTCAGCCAGCGCTTCCTGCGCCTGCCGGAGCCGGGCCTCGATCCCCTCCCCTTGCTCGCCGGGGGTGATCCGCACCGTGAGCAGGCCCGGCACGACGATGTCGAGCGGGCGCAGCACGGCGCGGCGCACCGACGCGCCCGCGTCGGCTTCGAGCGGTTCGCCGTCGACCTCGATCCGCTGCGCCGCGTGGAAACCAATGTCGACAGCAGCGGACACGGCGAGCGCCTGCGCCTGCGCCACCTCCGCTTTCCGGGCCGCTTCCTGCGCCCTCTTGGCGAGTTGCGGGTCGATCGCGCCCGACAGCGCCGCCCTCGCCCGCCGCTGCGCCTCCACGGCCTCGGCCGATTGGCCGGACAACGCCCGCAGCTGGGACAGTTCGGCCCGTTTGCGCTCCAGCCGGGCGGTCTGCTCGACCACCATCTCCTCGGCGGTTGCGACGAAGCCCGCCATGAGGCGTCCGCCCTGCGCCACCAGCCCCTCGACGGCCTTCGCGCGCTCGTCGTGCTCGGCGGCGAGACGCTGCCGGTCGGCCTGTTCCTTCGCGGCGGCCTGCGCTTGCGCCTGGGCCAGCGCGGCGCGCTCCTTCGCGAGGTCGAGATGCCCGTCGAGGCCGCGCACCGACTCCCACCTCTCCCTCGCCCGCCCGAGCGCCCCGGCTGCCTCCTCCCGCTCCACCCGCAACGCTGCGAGCTGGGCGGCAAGCTCGTCGTGCCGCTGGGAGTCCGTTTCCACAGACTCCAGCGCCTCGCGGGCCGCCGTATGCCGCGTCTGCGCGCCAGCCGCGCGCTCCTGCGCCGCGCGCAATTCGCCGGTCGGCCGTCCGCCTGGCGTGTGGTAACGCCGCACCTCGGCCTCGATCCTCGCCAAGAGCGTGGTCTCCGTGCCGCTGAGCGTCACCGGCCCCGCCGCCGCGTCGAGCGCCTTGAGCAGCGCGGGGCAGCCGTCGACATCCGCCTGGCCCCGCGCGGTCTGCAGCATGCGCAGGGCCTTCCACAGCTCGAGGTCCACCGTCGCGGCGAGCATCGACTGCACCCGCTCGTGCGCGGCCTCCCCCGTGAGCTGCTCGCGTTTCGGCGCGAGGACGTCCAGCGTGGTCGCCGGGCGCTTGAGCCATTGCTTCGCGTAGACGAACCGATACGGGCCGCTCTCCACCTCGGCCTCGACGAAGGGGGCCGAGTCGGAGCCCTTCGGCGCGACCGCGCGCACTTGTTTGGTCTTCGAGGAGTCCTTCACTTCGAGGAGAAGGTCCAACGCCTCGATCATCGAGGACTTCCCCGCCTCGTTCGGGCCCTCGACCACAGTCGTCCCCTCTGGGGCGAAGACGACCTCGCGCCCGGCCACGCCTCGGTAGTTGACCAACTTCAACCGGTGCAGCCTCACGCTCCGTCCCCCTGCCCCGAGCTGAGCCGCAGGAGCAGGCCCAACGCCCGTTGCGCGTCGCCGCTGCCCGACCGAGCCTGCCCCGAGAGCTCGGCGACGGCCTCCCCGACGAACCCGGTGAAGCCCGCGAACTCCCCGTCCGCAGGCATCGTCGCCAGCTCGGTGTGCCGCTGCCACAGCTTCACGCTGGCGAACAACCTGCCGTGCCGTTCGAGGACTTCGTCGAGGGAGGCGCGCTCGGCGACGGACAGCGCGCCGCGCAACGCCAGCCGCAACACTGCGGCGTCTTTGTCGGGGATCTTGGCCAGCGCCGCTTCGAGGATCGCGACGTCCGCGCCCGAGCTCATATCGTGGCGCAGCGTCGAGAACCGCCATCGGCCCACCCGTCTCGGCTCCACATGGGCGCGGTCGCCGTCCAGCTCGACCACAAGGACGGCCCCGGAATCCGTCTCGACGTCGTCGAAGTTCGTGGCCTCCGGGCTCCCCGAGTACCAGACCCGGTCCGCGACCTTGGTCGTGGAGTGCCGGTCGCCGAGCGCCACGTAATGGACCGGAGCCCGCTCCAGGTCGGCCAGCCGCATCATGCCCGGCATGGACGCGTCCGGGACGAGCACGTCCACCCCGCCATGGGCAACGAGCACCCGCAGCTCGCCCTCGGATCCGGCGCCCGCCTCGGCGAGCGCTTCCGCGACGAGCGAGGAGCCGGGGCGCTTGACGCGCCACGGCGCGGCGACGAGGACGACTCCCGGCCGCACCTCGCGCGTGGAGTCGAGCACCGTCACGTTCGGCGGGCGCTCGGCCAAGAACTGCGCGCTCGTGTAGATCGAGCCCGCCGAGAGCGGGTCGTGGTTGCCTGGCAGCAGGTAGAAGTCGGCCCCGGCCTGGCGCATCGCCTCCAACGCCCGGCTCACCGTCGCCGGGGCGAGCTGGTTGCTCTCGAACACGTCGCCGCACACCACGACGAACTCGCAGCCCTCCCGCGCCGCCAGCGCGCCGATCGAGCCGATCGCGGCGAGCCGCGCCGCCGTGTAGCGGGATTGCGCGTCCTCGTCGAGGAAATGCCGCGTCATGCCCAGCTGCCAGTCGGCAGTGTGCAGGAATTTGACGCTGCGCGGGGAACTCACAGCGCCCATGCTAGGGCAGAGCGCCGACAAAAACATGGAACAGCGTGAGGCGTAGGATCGCAGCTATGACCGTGCGCGAACTCACACATTTCATCGACGGCAAGCCAGTCCCGGGGACCTCCGGGAATTTCGGCCAGGTCTACGACCCCAACACCGGCCAGGTCCAGTCCCTCGCCCCGCTGGCGAGCGCCGAGGAGACCCAGGCCGCCATCGCCTCCGCGCATGCCGCGCAACCCGCGTGGGGGAAGGTGAACCCGCAGCGGCGGGCCCGCGTCCTGATGAAGTTCCTCGAGCTCGTGGAGGCCGAGCGCGACTCGCTCGCCCGGCTGCTCTCCTCCGAGCACGGCAAGACCCTCGCCGACGCGCACGGCGACATCCAGCGCGGCCTCGAGGTGGTGGAGTTCGCCACCGGCATCCCCCACCTGCTCAAAGGCGAGCACACCAACTCGGCGGGGACCGGGATCGACGTGCACTCGCTGCGCCAGCCGCTCGGCGTGGTCGCCGGGATCAGCCCGTTCAACTTCCCCGCGATGGTCCCGCTGTGGATGGCCGCCCCGTCGATCGCCTGCGGCAACGCGTTCGTGCTCAAACCATCCGAGCGCGACCCTTCGGTGCCGCTTCGCCTCGCGGAGCTGTTCCTCGAGGCGGGCCTGCCGCCCGGCGTGTTCAACGTGGTCAACGGGGCGCACGACGCGGTGAACACCCTGCTCGCCGACCCAAAGGTGTCCGCGATCGGCTTCGTCGGCTCCACCCCGGTCGCCGAGCATGTGTACCGGACTGCGGCGCAGGGCGGCAAGCGCGCCCAATGCTTCGGCGGGGCGAAGAACCACATGGTGATCATGCCTGACGCGGACCTGGACGCGGCGGTCGACGCCCTCCTCGGCGCCGGGTACGGCAGCGCGGGCGAGCGCTGTATGGCGATCTCCGTCGCGGTGCCCGTCGGCGAGGCGACGGCGGACGCGCTGGTCGCCAAACTCGCCGAGCGCGCGCGGCAGCTCAAAGTCGGCCACAGCCTCGACGACGGGGCGGACTTCGGCCCGCTCATCGGCCCGGACGCGCTGGCACGGGTGCGCGGCTACATCGATATCGGCGTCGAGGAGGGCGCGGAGCTCGTGGTCGACGGCCGGGGCTTCTCGCTTCCCGGGCACGAGGACGGGTTCTTCCTCGGAGCCTGCCTGTTCGACCACGTCACCCCGCAGATGCGGATCTACCGCGAGGAGATCTTCGGCCCGGTGCTCTCCGTCGTGCGGGCGAAGGACTACGAGGAGGCCCTGCGCCTGCCGAGCGAGCACGAGTACGGCAACGGTGTCGCGATCTTCACCCGCAGCGGCGACGCGGCGCGGGACTTCGTCGACCGGGTGCAGGTCGGCATGGTCGGGGTGAACGTCGCGATCCCGGTCCCGGTCGCCTACCACGTGTTCGGCGGTTGGAAGCGCTCCGGATTCGGCGACCTCGGCCAGCACGGCCCGGACTCGATCCGGTTCAACACCAAGACCAAGACCGTCACCTCGCGTTGGGCGGACGGCGGAGCCTCGGCAGCGGGCGGACATTTTGTGATTCCCACCATGCAGTAGATGTGACCCTAGCCATGCAGTAGGGTGGTCTCATGAGCACCATCACATTCCTCGGCCTGGGGCAGATGGGCGGGCCGATGGCCGCGAACCTGGTCAAAGCCGGGCACCAGGTCGTCGGCTACGACCTCGCCCCGCAGGCGCGGGAGCACGCAGAGGCGGCCGGGGTGCGCGTCGCGGACCGCCCGAGCGCGGGCGCGGACGAGGCCGATTTCGTCATCACCATGCTCCCGACCGGGCAGCACGTCCTCGACGTGTACGCCGACCCTGCGGGACCGCTCGCCGCGTCCAGGCCGGACACCGTGTTCATCGACAGCTCGACCATCTCCGTCGGACAGGCAAAGGCCGCCGCGCAGCTCGCCGCCGAGGCGGGCAGGCGGGCGGTGGACGCCCCGGTCTCGGGCGGGGTCTTCGGCGCCCAAGCCGCCACGCTCACCTTCATGGTGGGCGGCGACGAGGCCGAAGTCGCCCAGGTGAAGGGCGTGCTGGAGTCCATGGGCAAGCGCATCGTGCATTGCGGGCCGCACGGAGCCGGGCAGGCCGCGAAGATCTGCAACAACATGGTGCTCGGCGTCTCCATGGCGGCCATCTCGGAGGCGTTCGTCCTCGGCGAGAAGCTCGGGCTCGACCCGCAGGTGTTCTACGACGTGGCCTCGACCTCCTCCGCCCAATGCTGGGCGCTGACCACGAACTGCCCCATCCCAGGACCGGTGCCCGCGAGCCCCGCGAACCGGGACTACCAGGGCGGGTTCGCCACGGCGCTCATCGCCAAGGACCTCGCCCTCGCCGCAGAGGCCGCCGACGGGGCAGGGACGGCGACCGAGTTCGGCAGGCTCGCGGCGAAGCTCTTCCGGGAGCACGCCGACAGCGGAGCCGCGCGGCTCGACTTCTCATCCATCCTCGTGGCCCTTCGCGAACAGGCGGGCGGCCCGGACAATCAGGAGCAACACCTATGACGACAGGACCGCTCGCAGGCGTCCGAGTGCTGGAATTCGCCGGGATCGGCCCAGGGCCGCATGCCGCCGTGCTGCTCGCCAACCTGGGTGCCGACGTGGTCCGGGTGCAGCGGCCCACCGAGCCGCTGACCCCGGACCAGCAGCTGCGCGGACGGCGCACAGTGATCGCCAATCTGCGCGATCCCGAGCAGCTCGCACAGGTCAAGTCCCTGGTCGAGCGCGCCGACGTGCTGATCGAGGGCTTCCGCCCCGGCGTGATGGAGCGCAACGGGCTCGGCCCCGACGACTGCGCCGCGCTCAACCCCAAGCTGGTCTACGGGCGGATCACCGGCTGGGGCCAAGAGGGGCCGTTCGCCCCGCGCGCCGGGCACGACCTCAACTACGTGGGGCTGACCGGGATCCTGCACGCCATCGGCCCGGCGGACTCCCCTCCCCCGCCGCCGCTCAACATGGTCGCCGACTTCGGCGGCGGCTCGATGTTCCTCGTGCTCGGTGTCCTCGCCGCGCTGGTGGAGCGGGAGCGCTCCGGGCTCGGCCAGACTGTCGACGCGGCGATGGTGGACGGCGTCGGCGCGCTCTCGCACTTCATCTGGTCGTTCCGCGACGCGGGGCTGTGGACCGACGAGCGGGAGGACAACCTCCTCGACGGCGCGGCTCCGTTCTACCGGACCTACGAGACCTCGGACGGCAAATACATCGCGGTCGGGGCCATCGAGCCGCAGTTCTACGCCCAGCTGCTCGCCGGGCTCGGACTGCAGGCCGACGACCTGCCGTTCCAGCTCGACAAGAGCAGCTGGCCGGAGCTGTCCAAAACGTTCGCGGGAATCTTCCAGACCAAGACCAGGGACGAGTGGGCCGCGATCTTCGAGAACACGGACGCCTGCACGACGCCGGTGCTGTCGTTCGCCGAGGCCCCGAAGCATCCGCACATGGCCGCACGCGCGAACCTGCTCGACGTGGACGGGACCACCCTGCCCGCCCCCGCCCCCCGGTTCTCCCGGACTCCGGGCGAGCTGGCCGGGCCGCCGCCGTCGCAGCCGAGCGACCCCGCTACGCTCTGGCGCTGAGCTTCGCCACACCCGGCCCGGAGAGGTCTTCGAGCGCCGACGGACGCCCGGCGAACGCCATGGCCAAGGCCTCTCCCGGCCCCTTGACCTCAAGGCCCTTGCCCCAGGACCAGTCCAGGTCCGTCGCGACGAGCCGGGTCCCACGGGCCCGCAACCCGCCGCGCAGGATCGGGTGCGTCGGCAGGAAGTCGAGCACCGCGCGCAACCGGTCCTGCGGGATCTCCCGCGCAAGCCCGAACGGGCGGCGGATGTCTTGGTGGTGGACCAGACAGTCCGTCAACCCCGCCCTCCCGCCGAACAATGCCATCAGGCCGCGCGGGCGCAGGTTCGCCTGCAGCCGCCCGAGCAGCTCCTCCGTGCTCTGCCCCGCGGCCCGCGCGACCTCGGCCTCGTTCACCCGGTCCGGGGTCAGCCCGCCCGAGACGAAGCGTTTCGCCAGCTCGACGGGCCCGAGGCTGTCGTAGCTGATCACGTGCGCCACAACGTCGCGCACCCGCCATTTCGCGCAGAGCGTCGGGGCGTCCCACTGCTCGGGGGAGAGCGATTGCAGCAGCGACACGAGGTCGGCGCGTTCGGCTTCGAGGAGATGTATGGCAGTCATGGCGATGAGCCTACTCATGGCTGCCACCGGATCGACAAGCTGATCGATCATGGGAATCTGCCGTTCCTCTCCGCGAGGCGTCCGACAAGAGATATCCGACACTATTCAGTATGTGACGCCCTACAATGGCCGCATAGCCCGCCCGAGCGCCGCCGTGAGTATCAGGAGTCCCATGCGCAGAAACTACCTCGCTTCAGCGGTCGCGATCCTTGTTGTCGCGCTTGCGCCTGCCAGCGCCGCCGACACCACGCCCTTCCCGTCGAGCGAGATCGACAGCCTCCTCCCGGCCCGCGACGAGCTCCTCTCGCTCGCACCGCCGAAGGCCTTGGAAGTCAAAGCTTCGCGGATGGCCAAAGATCAGGTCACTGGCAGCTGGCTCAAATGCCCCGGGGCGAGAGGGGTCGAGGACGAGCTGGCGTTCGACAGCACTGTCGCCGACACCCGGCGCTGGTCGGTGGACGGGGGATATTCCGGCGAGATCGCCGTCGGCGTGTACCCCGACCCGCAAACCGCGAGCGCATCATTCGCCTGCGACACCGGGGAGATGCGCAAACGCCACGCGGCCGAGACGACCGCAGACACGATCCAGTGGCACGGGTCCAAGACATGCCAGCCCCTCGGGACAGATCCTCTGACCCCCTGCATACCCATTCCCCTGACAGGGGAGGCCCGCCTGGTCGGCAACGTCATCGTGGAGGTCGAAACGAGTCGCGACGCAGGCGTGACCGCCGCCGTCGCGAACCTCATCGCGCAACGCGCCAGGCGGAGATAGCGCTCACTTCACCGGCTCACTTCACCCCGGCCGCGTCCATTCCCTTGAGCTCTTTCTTGTACTCGGCCAGCTCGTCGCGCAACCGAGCCGCGAGCTCGAAGCGCAGATCGCGGGCGGCGGAGAGCATCTGCTCGTTCAGCTCGTCGATGAGCGCGACCAGATCCGACCTCGGCGTGCCGCCGGAGCCTGCCTTCTTCTTCGCGGTCCGCTTCTCCGTCTTGCCGTTCTTCGCGTCCACCTCTGCGGTGTCGGCGGACTCCTCGTAGACCCGGTCGAGGATGTCGGCGATCTTCTTGCGCAGCGGCTGGGGGTCGATCCCGCGCTCGGTGTTGTAGGCGACCTGCTTCTCGCGGCGGCGCTCGGTCTCGTCGATGGCGTTGCGCATCGAGTCGGTGATCTTGTCCGCGTACATGTGCACCTCGCCGCTCACGTTGCGCGCGGCGCGGCCGATGGTCTGGATGAGGCTCGTGGTCGAGCGCAGGAAGCCTTCCTTGTCCGCGTCGAGGATGGACACGAGCGACACCTCCGGCAGGTCGAGGCCCTCGCGGAGGAGGTTGATGCCGACGAGCACGTCGTACTCCCCGCGCCGCAGCTCCCGAAGGAGCTCGACCCGGCGGAGGGTGTCGATGTCCGAGTGCAGGTAGCGGACCCGGATCCCGAGCTCCAAGAGGTAGTCGGTGAGGTCTTCGGCCATCTTCTTGGTGAGCGTGGTGACCAGCACGCGCTCGTCCCGCTCGGCCCGCAGCCGGATCTCGTGCACCAGGTCGTCGATCTGCCCCTGCGTCGGCTTGACGACGACCTGCGGGTCCACCAGGCCGGTCGGGCGGATCACCTGCTCCACGAACTCGCCGCCCGCCTGGCCCAGCTCGTATTTGCCGGGGGTCGCGGACAGGTACACGGTCTGCCCCACCCGCTCGGAGAACTCCTCCCAGGTGAGCGGCCTGTTGTCCACGGCGGACGGCAGCCGGAAGCCGTATTCGACGAGGTTGCGCTTGCGCGCCATGTCGCCCTCGAACATCGCCCCGATCTGCGGCACCGTGACGTGGGACTCGTCGATGACGGTGAGGAAGTCCTCGGGGAAGTAGTCGAGGAGGGTCGCGGGCGCGGTGCCGGGGCCGCGCCCGTCCATATGCCGCGAGTAGTTCTCGATGCCGGAGCAGAACCCGACCTGCTGGATCATCTCCAGGTCGTACTCGGTGCGCATGCGCAGCCGCTGCGCCTCCAAGAGCTTGCCCTGCGCCTCCAAGGCCTCCAGGCGTTCCGCGAGCTCTTGGCGGATCGCCTCCATGACGTGGCCCATCCGGTTCTCGCCGGTGATGTAGTGGGTCGCGGGGAAGATCCGCACCTGGTCCACCTCGGCGACCACGTCGCCGGTGAGCTTGTTCAGGTAGCTGAGCCCGTCGATCTCGTCGCCGAAGAACTCGACCCGGATCGCGAACTCCTCGTACGCGGGGATGATCTCCAACGTGTCGCCCCGGACGCGGAACGTCCCACGGGTGAACGCGACGTCGTTGCGGGCGTACTGCATGTCGACCAGGAGCCGCAGGAGCTGGTCGCGGGCCACCTCCTGGCCTTTGACGAGGAGCACCGAGCGGTCCAGGTAGGACTGCGGCGAGCCGAGGCCGTAGATGCAGCTCACCGACGCGACCACGACCACGTCCCGCCGGGACAGCAGGCTCCGGGTGGCCGAGTGGCGCAGCCGCTCGACGTCGTCGTTGATCGAGGAGTCCTTCTCGATGTAGGTGTCGCTCTGGGCGATGTACGCCTCGGGCTGGTAGTAGTCGTAGTAGGAGACGAAGTACTCGACGGCGTTCTTGGGCAGCATCTCGCGCAGCTCGTTCGCCAACTGCGCCGCGAGCGTCTTGTTCGGGGCCATCACCAAAGCGGGCCGCTGCAGGCGCTCGATGAGCCAGGCCGTGGTCGCCGACTTGCCCGTGCCGGTGGCGCCGAGGAGGACCACGTCGCGCTCCCCCGCCTCGACCCGGCGCTGCAGCTCCGCGATGGCGCTCGGCTGGTCCCCGGCGGGCTGGTGCTCGCTCACCACCTCGAAGGGCTGCTCCAGCCTGCGGACCTCGGCGAGCATGCCCGGCGGAACCGCGCCGAGCGGGTAGTCATGCTCGTGGTCCATCTCGCTTGCGAACGCCATGGCTCCAGAGTACCCAGGGGCGCCGACAGGTTCGGCGGCGAAGAAGCCGCTAGGGGGCGTAGAGCTCCGACCGCATGTCGTCGAAGGCGTGGTTGTGCGGGGTGACGGTCTTGTCCCGCGCCCTGGCGACGTCGATCTCGGCGAAGAGGATCCCGTCCTCGTCCGCTTCGATCGGCCCGGCGACCGGGAAACCCTCCGGATTCACAATGACGCTGCCGCCGATCCACGTCACGCCGCGCTCGACCGCGTGCCGGTCCGCCGCCGCGACGAAGATGCGGTTGTAGGCGGCGGAAGCCTGCACTTTGACCACTTCGATCGACCGCTCTCCCGCCGGGGCCCCGGTCACCGGCCAGTTCGTCGGCACCACGAGCACGTCGGCCCCGGCGAGGGCCGCCGCGCGGGGCCATTCCGGGAACTCCAAGTCGTAGCAGATCATCATCGACACGCGGGCATGCTCGGTGTCCACAACGGGCGGGCGGGCGGAGCCAGCGGCGAAGACCAGCTTCTCCCGGTCCCAGAGGTGCGCCTTGCGGTAGACCGCCCGCACCTCGCCCCGGTCGACCAGGGCCGCGCTGTTGTAGAGCCGCCCGTCCTGGCCCGACTCGCAGAACCCGGCGACGAGGACCAGGCCGAGCCGCGCCGTCAAGGCCTGCCATTCCCGCAGCGAGGGGCCGTCCGCCTGCTCGGCGCAGGACCGGGCCTCGGCCTCGTCCGCGAAGACGTAGCCGCTCGTCGCCAGCTCCGGCAGGACGACGAGATCCGCCCCGCCGTCCGCCGCCAATCGCACTGTTTCCGCAGCGAGCGCGCGGTTCTCCGCGAGCTCGCCCACTCGAGGGGCGATCTGGCAGACGGCGAGGATCACAGCGCAACAGTATCGGAGCGCCGCGCCGCCCGCGCGGCGAATAGAGCCGCCGGGGCTTCTGCGAGGGCCGCCCCGGTCCTAGGATGCGTCCATGGGCAACGAGGCAGCCATGCGCACCGCGTCCGGGCCGATGCTGGTCGTCGCGGCGGACCAGTACGAGGCGCATCCGATCGTCCGCGACGCGACCGCGCCGCTGATGTTGCCGAAGGCCGTGCGCCGAGCGCTCTCGTTTCGACTGGTCCGCATGCTGGTCCGCTCGGCGACCGACCGCCAGATCCCCGGGATCTGGGGCTGGATGCTCTGCCGCAAGCGATACGCCGACGACGCGGCGGAGCGCGCGCTCGCAAACGGCGCAGAGGCGGTGGTGGTGCTCGGCGCGGGGTTGGACACCCTCGCCCACCGCGTTCCCGCCCTCGCGAAGACGCGGGTCTACGAGGTGGACCTCCCCGGCAACATCGCGGCCAAACGGACCGCGCTGGTCCGCGCCTTCGGCGAAGTGCCCCGGCACGTCGTCCTGGCTCCGGTCGACTTCGAGGCTGACAGCCTCGGGCGGGAGCTGATCGAGGCGGATTGGAGCCCGCACACGAAGACCTTGTTCGTGTGGGAGGGCGTCACGCAGTACCTGCCCCGCGCGGCGGTCGAGCAGACGCTCGGCTTCTTGCGCTGCGCGAGCCCGGGGAGCCTCGTGGCGCTCACCTACGTGCGAGGCGGCTTCATGTCGGGCCGCGAGTTCTACGGGGCAGAGTCCGTCTACCGCAAGTTCGTCGCGGGGCAGCGGCTCTGGAAGACGGGGTTCGAGCCCGACGAGCTCGCCGGGCTGCTCGCGGAGCACGGTTGGCGGGTGGTCGAGGACGTGGGCGCGGCGGAGCTCGCCGAGCGGTACGTCGAGCCGAGCGGGCGGGCCTTGCCGCTCACCGGCATGGAGCGCTGGGCGCTGGCCGAAAAGTCCTGATCCGCATATGACAGTGCTCACTCCCTCCTGACCTGCGGCGCATCGGGCGCGCAGCCGACCCCGGTTTATTCCGCAGCGGCATCGGTTTCCGCTCCCCGGCGCATTTCCCTCCTGCTCCCCGGCGGCAGAGGATGAGGGACAGGAGGCGCCATGACCACGTACCGGGAACCAACCGCGCACATCGCGAGCGGCGAGCCGCACGCGCACGGCTCCGCCGGGTATCGCGGCGTCACGCTCGCCCTGTTCGCGGCGGGCCTCACCACCTTCATGTCGATGTACTCCGCGCAGGCGCTGCTCCCGGCGTTCTCCGAGCACTTCGGGGTCGCGCCCGCCACCTCGGCGCTGTCGGTCTCTCTCACGACCGGTTTCCTCGCGCTGGCCATGATCCCCGCAGGCGTCCTCTCCGAGCGCTACGGGCGCACCCGAGTGATGCTGGCTTCCGCCGCCCTTGCCTCGGCCATCGGCCTGTTTCTCCCGTTCAGCCCGACCATCGACGCGCTGCTCGTCGGCCGGGCGCTGCAAGGAGTCGCACTCGCGGGCGTGCCCGCCGTGGCGATGGCCTACCTCGCCGAAGAAGTCCACGGCAACTCGCTCGGCCGCGCCATGGGCCGCTACGTCGCGGGCACCAGCATCGGCGGCCTGCTCGGCCGGGTCATCCCGTCGTTCGCCCTCGACTTCGTCCCGTGGCGGTACGCGATGGAGACCGCGAGCGTCGTCTCGCTGGCGTTCACCGTCGTGTTCATCCGCTCCCTGCCGAAGTCGCGGTTCTTCCGCCCCGAGCGGGCCGGGTTGGGGGCCGTCGTCCGGGGGATGCTCGGCCACCTGCGCAATCCGGCGCTGGTGTGCTTGTTCGTCTTGGGCTTCATCCTCATGGGCGGATTCGTCACCGTCTACAACTATCTCGGCTACCGGTTGGCCGCCGCGCCCTTCTCGCTGCCCCAGAGCGTCGTCGGCCTGGTGTTCCTGCTGTATCTCGCGGGCACGCTCTCCTCGGCGCAGGCGGGCAAGCTCTCGGACCGGATCGGCCGGGCGAGAGTCCTCGCCTGTTCGGCGGCAGTGATGGCCGCGGGGCTGCTGGTCACCGTTGCGGACTCGATCTGGGCGGTGCTGCCGGGCATGCTGCTGTTCACCGGGGGGTTCTTCGCGGCGCATTCGACGGCCAGCGGGTGGGTGAGCCAGATCGCGGCCAAGAACCGGGCAGGCGCCTCGTCGCTCTACCTCTTCGGCTACTACCTCGGCAGCGCTGTCCTCGGCGAATTCGGCGGCTTCGCCTACGGACGAGGGGGCTGGACCGCGCTCGCCGCGTACGCGGGAGCGCCGCTGCTCGTCGGGCTCGTGCTGGTCGGCTGCCTGGTGCGGCTGAGCCGCCCGAGGCCCCAGCTGCAGAAGCCCCAGTTTCCGGCATGAGTTGCGCGCAATGTGAAAACTTGTCCCCCGTCTGCGCCCGAGGCTTCAGATCATTCGCCGTCGCCCGGCCCGTGGCAGGGCGGAAACGATTTCCGCGCGGAGCCCTGCGGCGGAACTGTTGCGCCGCCGCACCGCCCCTGGCAGCACCTCCTCGCCAACACGAGGCCCCCGACCGGGCGCGCCCGGCACCGCGAACATCGGCATAGCTCCTCCTCCTCGGCCTCCTCGGCCACAATCCACCACCGTCCCTCCGCTTCCCTCGCCGAGGAGGCACGCGCCGCGCCCCTCCTCCTCTTGAATAAGACGTAATCCATGTCTCACCGGTTCCATGACGAAGATCGCGGACGAGCACTTCTATGAATCCGAGTTGAACAAACAGCGTTACTCCCCAGGACCCCTTCAAGCGCCCAGAAAGCTCTGGTAGCTTGACTTCGCCGCGCCCGACAGACCGGACATTTTGCCGGATGGCGAGCGCAGCGCCCTTATTTCAACCAATCGAAAGGTGGCATCGTGGCATCTCTGCACGCCGGCCAGTCCCTCACCAAGGGGCAGAGCCTCTCCTCCGACAACGGCGCCTTCACCCTGACCCTTCAGGACGACGGCAACCTCGTCCTCAACCCTGGCGCGGTCTGGTCCACCAAGACCAACGGCACGGGCGCTTCCCGGCTCGAAGTGCAGACTGACGGCAACGTCGTGCTGTACACCGACTCGAACGAGTCGAAGTGGGCGACCAGCACCTCCGGCGAGGTTCGGCTCGAGCTCCAGAACGACCGCAACCTCGTCGTCTACGGCGCGGGCAACACCGCCCTGTGGACTTCGGGCACCGTGACCGACATCCCCGCCACCCCTGCCGCCGCAGAGGTCGAGGAGCCGGCCGCCGAGGAAGAGCCCGCCCCCGAGGCGCAGACCTACGTGGTCGAGGGCGGCGACACCCTCTCCGCCATCGCTGAGCGCTTCTACGGCGACGCGAACCTCTACGGCAAGATCGCCGAGGCCAACGGCATCGCGAACCCCGACCTGATCAACGTCGGGCAGGAGCTTGTGATCCCGGCGCTCTGATCTGAAGCCGCACGCGAAAGGCCCTGCCGGACATGTCCGGCAGGGCCTTTCGCGCAGCCAAGGGAACCACATCTCTGTGACCCTGCTAACGTTCCCCCGGACTGCCCGGCGACAAGCCGGGCCGTCTCACCGCTTCCTACTTGAAAGGCGTGTCATGACCAACCCCGAACACGAGCTCGCGAACCCCCTCGGCCTCGGCGACGAGCCCGAGCAGCAAGACATCTCCGACCCGGACACCCCGGAGTGGCAGAAGCACACCAAGCACTGATCCGTGCTTCTCGGATGGGCCCCGCAGGCATGCCTGCGGGGCCCATCCTCGTTCCGGGAACTCCGCGCGCCCCCAGTTCGTTCCACAAGAGAACCGGCGCATTGGCGCCGAGCCCAAGGAAAGCCGATCTCCCGGAAAGAGAGCCCAGATGGACACCAGCGCGGTGGCGAAGGCGCGAGCCGAGCTCCAGCAGAGCAGCAGGAACACCACGAGCCTTCTCGACGGCCTGGCGGCCAAGCTCAAGGCGGCCGCCGACTCGGGCGACCAGCCCGCCAGGGAATGGCAGCTGGACCTGCGCGAGGCCGGGCTGTCCCTCAGGGAGGAGTCCAGCCTCGCCGAGAGCCTGGTCAACATCGCGAGCCTCGGCAACCCCGACGTGCTCGCCAAGGCCCAAGCCGCCCTCGCCGACCGCCAGGCCCAGTCTTCGACCCTGCTCACCAGGCTGAGCGACAAGTTGAAGGCTTCCGCCGACCTCGGGGACCTCAACGCCCGGGAGTGGCAGCTGGACCTGCGCCGAATTTCGGCGCGTCCCCGTACGCCGCGCAGCAGCCGTATGCCGTGCAGCAGCACTACCCCGAGTCTCCCTACGCCCAGCCATCGGCTCCTTACGGGCAGCCCTACGCCCAGCAGCCCGCCGCCGCGTACTACTCCCCCGCAAGCGGGAGGTACCCCCAAGACCAGCCCCGCCAAGGCGGCGGGTTCTTGGGCCGCCTCATGGGCAGCGGCTTCGGGCAGGCGATGGCCATGGGGGCCGGATTCGCAGTCGGCGAGGAAGTCGTCGACGAGATCTTCGACGACATCTTCTAGGAGCTCATGCCATGACCGCCGCGAAAATCTTCGACTTCGATCCCGGTCTCCGCGAGGAGCAGATTGCCGAGCACTACCGCCTGGTCTGGGGCCACCCGGGCTCCGCGCAGGGATCCGACCCCGGCAATGTCGTCCAGTTTCGAGCCGCGCAGCGAAACGTCCTGCAGTTTCGCCCGCTGAAAGCTCGCGCCACGTAGATCGGAATGCACGAGCCGCGACCGCGCGAGTTCGGCCTCTTGGAAATCGGCAGCGCGCAACATCGAGGACTCCACATGGAGCCGCTTGGCTTTGGTCATGCGGATATTCATCAGCTCGGCTCCGCAGTCTTCGATCCGCACGTCCGTGAGCTTGGCCCCGCTCAGCGTCAGACCCGTCATCCGGCAGTCGCGGAACACCACCCGGTCAAGGCGGGCTCCGTCCCAAATCCCGCCGGAGAGATCACAGCGCACCAGCTCGACGTCGAGCAGGCTGAACTGCGTGAGCGTCATACCAGCGAGATCCACCTCGGTGAGGCGGGATGCGTGAAAAGAAAGCCACAGCAGCTCGTCCCCCAATGGCGGCAATTGGCCGCCCCGCACGTCCAGCGAGGCAAACTGGTTGTCGTGCCAGTCGACGAGCTCCCCCTGCGCTGGGTACGAGTCCAATCGCGCGGGAATCTTCGGCGGCCTGGTCGCAGACTTGTCCTCGGCGGTCACGCTCCCCCACTCGCAGGGCCCGTGGGAGGCGCCCCCAGCCAATCAGCCCGCTCGGCCCAGGCCAGCGCGCGCGGGTACGCGGCGGCGAACCAGGGCTCTTTCACCTCGTAGTACCCGTCCGCAGGATTCTCCGTCTCTCTCGCGCGCTCTTCGGCGAGGTGCTTGACGCGCGTGTACTCGTCCGCGACGGCGGTGTCCGCCCGCAGCCAGTCGCGGAAGAGCAGGGCGAACCGCTGGTTCGGCCAGCCGTCCACGCGGACGTGCAGATTCGCGGGCCGGTCCGGATCGGCCGAGACGTAGAGCCGTTTGCGCCAACGGCCCGTGTCCTGGTCCGGGCCCGCAGCGGCTCCTTCGCCGAGACGCCCAGTGTCCATATGCTCGTCATCGTGGTCGATGTTGACGACCCGGATGAAACCCGCTCCGGCGAGCGCGCCCGCAAGATCGTCCGCCGTCTCCAACGAGTCCACGGTCAGCTGGAGGTCGACCACGTCTTTCGCCGCCAGGCCCGGCACCGCCGTCGAGCCGATGTGGTCGACGCGGAGCGCCTTTGCCCCTGCGGCGGCCTTGATCCGGTTGGCGAGCCGCTCCGCATCGGCAGGCCAGGCCGGATCGGGCTTGGCGAGCACATAGCCCCCGTGCAGCGGCGAATACGTCCCGTCGAACACGTTCTCGTTGAACGGCTCGATCCGCTCGGTCCACAGCCTGCGCACCCGCGCGCGGAGCTCTTCGGGCGAGCCGCTGTTGTCGAGCCAGATGTCGGCGGCGGCGCGGCGCTGCCCGTCGGAGGCCTGCGCGCCGATCCTGGCGAGCGCGTCCTCCCGGCTCATGCCCCGCACCTCGGTCAACCGGCGCAGCCGCTCGTCGAGCGGCGCGTCCACGATGATCGCGAGATGGAAGAACGGCGCGAGGCCCAGCTCGACCAGGAGCGGGATGTCGCGGACCACGACCTGCTCGGCGGGGGCTGCCGCCATCAGCTCGTGGCTGCGGGCTGCCACGAGCGGGTGCGTGATCGCGTTGAGCTTCGCTCGTGCCTCCTCGTCGCCGAACACCCGCGCCGCGAGGTTCGGGCGGTCGAGCGTCCCATCTGCCGCGAGGACGCCGTCCCCGAACGCGTCGACCAGCGCGGCGAGCCCTGGCGTGCCGGGCTCGACCACTTCTCTGGCGATTTTGTCCGAGTCGACGACGAGCGCCCCGAGCTCCTCGAACGCCGCCGCGACGGTGGATTTGCCAGAGCCGATGCCGCCCGAGAGCCCGATCTTCAACATGAGGCGAGTCTATGCCACAGAGCGCACGCCACTGATTTCATCCCACAGGCTTCATGCTAAGAAATGCCGATGGCCGCCTGTCGGAACAGGCGGCCATCGGCATTTCTTAGCGGGCGAGCCGCTCAGCGATAAAGCTGTGCGAAGGACTAGGCCTTCGAGGCCAGCTTCTCGCGAAGAGCCTCAAGCTGCTCCTCGCTGGCGATCCGGCTGCCGGACTCCGGCTCGCCGGAGTCCTGGCGGCCACGGCCGTTGCCGCCGCTGCGGGCCGGGGCGGCCTTGACGGCCGCCGCGAAACGCTCGATCTGCTCGCCGTGCAGCTTCCACAGCCGCTCGGACTCGGCGTAGCGGGCTTCCCACTCGTTGCGCTGGGTGTCGAAGCCTTCGAGCCATTCGTTGGTCTCGGGGTCGAAGCCCTCCGGGAAGATGTAGTTGCCGTCGTCGTCGTACGAGTCGGCCATGCCGTAACGCGCCGGGTCGAACTCCTCCGGGTAGTCCTCGTTGGCCTGCTTGATGGACAGCGAGATGCGGCGGCGCTCCAGGTCGATGTCGATGACCTTCACCAGCACGGCGTCGTCAACCGCGACCACGGACTCGGGCTGCTCGATGTGGCGCTCGGAGAGCTCCGAGATGTGCACCAGGCCCTCGATGCCCTCGCCGACGCGGACGAACGCGCCGAACGGGACGAGCTTGGTGACCTTGCCCTGCACGATCTGGCCGATGGCGTGGGTCCGGGCGAAGTGCCGCCACGGGTCTTCCTGGGTCGCCTTGAGGGACAGGGAGACGCGCTCGCGGCTGAAGTCCACGTCGAGCACCTCGACGGTGACCTCGTCACCGACCTTGACGACCTCGGAGGGGTGGTCGATGTGCTTCCAGGACAGCTCGGAGACGTGCACGAGGCCGTCCACGCCGCCAAGGTCCACGAAGGCGCCGAAGTTGACGATCGAGGAGATGACGCCCTTCTTGATGTTGCCCTTCTGCAGGCGGTTCAAGAACTCGGTGCGCACCTCGGACTGGGTCTGCTCCAGCCAAGCCCGGCGCGACAGGACCACGTTGTTGCGGTTCTTGTCGAGCTCGATGATCTTGGTCTCGATCTCCTTGCCGATGTACGGCTGCAGGTCGCGCACCCGGCGCATGTCCACGAGGGAGGCCGGGAGGAAGCCGCGCAGGCCGATGTCGACGATCAGGCCGCCCTTGACGACCTCGATGACGGTTCCCTTGACGGACTCGTCCTTCTCCTTGTGGGCCTCGACCTCGCCCCAGGCGCGCTCGTACTGGGCGCGCTTCTTGGAGAGGATGAGACGGCCTTCTTTGTCCTCTTTGGTGAGGACGAGGGCCTCCACGGTGTCACCGACGGAAACGACCTCGTTCGGGTCGACATCGTGCTTGATGGACAGCTCGCGGGAGGGGATGACGCCTTCGGTCTTGTAACCGATGTCGAGCAGGACCTCGTCTCGCTCGACTTTCACGATCGTGCCTGACACGATGTCCCCGTCGTTGAAGTACTTGATCGTGGCGTCGATGGCCTTGAGAAGGTCCTCGCTGCTCCCGACATCGTTGACGGCAACAGAGGGGGAGGTGGTCGTAGGGGATGGCATAAGGTTCGGGGACTCCGGAATTTTCTTTTGCTTGTAGGGTCAGGCTTCCACGCGCGCCGCAGGCCAGGCATGTTTTTGATGCATTCCAAGACCTACAGCGACATTTTGCGGCCGACACGCGGCCTGCACGCAAAACATACGTGTGATAGATCAGACTACCCGCTCTGCCGCGCAAGAGCAAATGCGGTTGATCACCGCAAAGAGCCCTCTTTCCAGGGAAACCGGCGCGGATGAGACGCCGGGCGCGCGGATCCCGGAAACGTCAGTTGAAGGGCGGGTTGGGGTGGATCGGCCCCGCGTCGGGCGGCACCGGGGCGCCGTCGCAGTTCGCGGCGAGCTCGCGGGTCTTGGACTCGACGGCTTCGACGTTCGCCTTGAGCGTCCCCGCGTCGGCCCGGTCGTCGATCGAGCCGTCCAGCTCGCGGAGCAGGTCGGCGTATTCGCCGTACTCGCCGTCCCACGGGTTCGGGTCGTTCACCCAGATATTCCCCTGGGCGGCCCCGCCCGTCACGCGGTCGAGCCTGCCGATCGTCGTCGACAGGTCCGTGCCGATCCACGCCACCGCCTCTTGCACGACGGGATCGTCCCAGCTCCAGCCCGGCTTCGCCGTCGCGGCGGCCAGGTGGTCGAGGTCGCGCTGCACGACGCCCGTCACGCCCCGGTTCATCTGGCACCAGTTCGGCCGGGCCTCGGCCTGCGGCAGGGCGGCGAGCGCCGTGGGCACGGCCAGCAGGCAGGCCGCGGCGAGCGTCCGCCGACGAGAGAGCGCCCACTGGCAAGAACGAGAGATCCGCATAGTGTCCAACATAACAGCGCCCAGCGCGGCCCAGGCGGCGACCGCCCTGTCCGGCCTCTTCGCCGGAGCCCTACTCGCCGCTATCGTCCGGCCCGGCGTTGTCGTCAGGGCCTTCCCCCGGGCAGTACGGGTACTGCCCCCAACCGCCCGCGCGGTAGTCGTAGCGCTCGCAGCCCTGGTGCGCGAGCGGAGCGGGGTGGGGGTCGGCGGGCGGCGGAGCGGGCCGGTGCGGCACATTCGGGTCGTCCGGGTCGGGCACGTCAACGTCGACCCAGCCGGGGGTGTGCGGCCACGCGCTGTTCTCGATCCCCGGCGGACGGGCCGTGTCGGGACTCGTGCCTGCGGGCCATTCCGGCTGCCCCGGCGGCGCCACGCCGGGCACGGCGGTCTCGCCCCAGCCGACGCAGAGGTTCTTGACGACGTCGAACTGCTCTTCCAGCGAGGTCCAGTCCTTCGTCAGGTCTTGGGCGGAGACCTGGTCGCGCTCGTCGCCGACGATCTCGCCGAACCTCGCGCTCAGCGCGCCCCCGGCGTCCTGCAGCTCCGCCCACCAGGTCTCGGCGACCAGGGTGTTGATCCGGCGGAACAGCAGCGGGGCCTTGTCCTCGAACTGCTCCACCGCGTCCTGCACCTCGGGGTCGTTCCACGTCCACTGCTTCGCGGGCGCGGGGCCCGTCGGAGCGGCGGGCGGCGGCGCGGCTTGGTCCGCAGGCTGCTGCGGCGCGGGCTGCTGCGGGACGGGAGGGCTGGTGTGGCGGGGCTGCAGCGGGTTGCCGTCGGCGGTGTGGGGCGGCTGGTCCGAGCTGGAGCCCTGGCTGTTGGCGCTCTGGGCCGCCTGCGGCGCGCCCTGCTTGGGCCCGCTCGCCTGCCGTCGCGCTTTCGCGACGTCCAGATCGTGGGCGACCGTGGCCGCGCGCAGCGGGTCCAACGCCTCACGCAGCTGGATGTAGTACGTCGTTGCCTGCGGGCACCAGATCGGATGGAAGTCCTGCTCGGCGGTGGCCTGCCCCGCGAGCCCAGTGCCTCCCATGAACACAGCGCCCGCCGCCCCGGCGACGGAGAACAGCTTGCTGGTGGCAGCGGTCAATCTCATAGCCGACGATCATCCCGCGCGACCTGCGGGCTGGCCACGGCGCGAATCCGCCCCGCAGGCCTCGAATCCCTCGTCAGACCCGGCGGCGCGCTTGTGCTCCAATTGAGCGGAATAGACCGCGCGATCATGGAGTTTCCGTCTGGTATGCCCTCGCTGAACACTCATCTTTTCGGCCCCGAGCACGGCCAGCCGATCTTCGCCGTCCACGGGGTCACCGGTTACGGCGGCCGTTTCCGCAGCTGGGCTGCCGCAGAAGTGCCGCAGGCGCGGGTCATCGCCCCCGATTTGCTCGGCCACGGCCACTCCTCGTGGACCGCTCCGTGGGGCATCGAGGCCCAAGTGGACGCGCTGGAGGCGGCGCTGCGCGAGCACGCGAGCGGACCGGCGGTGCTCATCGGCCACTCCTACGGCGGCCTGTTGTCCGTGCACCTCGCGAACCGGGCCCCGGATCTGGTGAAATCCCTGCTCTTGCTGGACCCCGCCATCGGCGCGGGCCGAGAGCGGCTCACGGAGTACGCCGACTGGTTCGTCGACCACCACTCCTACGCGGACCGGGACGAGGCGTTCGCCGACAAAAAGGGCGAAGCCTGGGCCGACGTGCCGGACGAGGTGCTCGACAGGGAGCTCGACGAGCACTTCGTCGAGCTGCCCGGCGGGCGGTTCTTCTGGCGGTTCTCCCCCGCCGCCCTGATCGCCAGCTGGAGCGAGCTCGCCCGGCCCTGGGCGCTGCCGCCTGCGGGGATCCCGACCACCGTGCTCGTGGCGGAGAAAGTGCAGCCGCCGCTCTTCAACCCCGAGTACGAGAAAGAGCTCCGGGGGCTGCTCGGCGATTCGCTGGTCGTCACGCGACTCGACGTCGACCACATGGTCCTCGAAGAGCGGCCCGCTGTTGTGGGCGAACTAGCCCGCCTTCACCTTGGCCACTAATTTCTGGAACATCGCGCGGAGCGTCGCCTGGTCGAGCGGCTTCTCGCCGCCTTCGGCGCTCGCCGTGCGGCTGATCGAGCCGAGGACCGTGCTCTGCCCGACCGGCGCCGCGACGAGCACCCTGGAGAACGCGTACGCGATGCCGGACGGGGATTGGAGCTTCGCCTCCAGCGCGTAGGCGAAGCCGCCGTCCGGCGCGTCCACCGGCGACATCGCAGCCTGCCCCTGGCCGATCTTCTCGGACGCGGCCGTCAGCTGCCCGCAGCCCGCGAGCGCCTGCCGGTACTGGTCGAGCGGGAGGGGGATGCGGGTGACGACGAACGTGAGCGTCGTCGAGGACCGCCGGTCGAGCCCGAGCGAGCTGCGCGCGTCGGCGGAAGTCGGGGCCAGCGGCCCCGCCGCCACGTGGTACGCGGGCCTTCGCCCCAGCTCCGACAATCCCTCGCAGGCCTGCTGGTCGATCGAGAGATGGTCGAGGGTGAGCTTCGAGTAGTCGGCGAGCCGGGGATCCGCGCCCTGCCGCTCTTTCCCCTGAGCTTCCTTGCCTTTCGGGCCGAGCTCGAGCATGTCGAGGCCGCGAAGATCGCGGTCGTCGTGGAATTCGTAGCCGTCGGGGAAATCCTCCTTCGCCAGCGCGAACGAGGCCGGGATCCGCGACGGGTCCGGCGGCGGGGCCGCGGACGAGCATCCGCCCAGCGCGGCGGCCGAGGCGACGAGGGGTGGCACGAGCCGATTCCAACGCATCTCGTGAAGCCTAGAATAGGCAGCTGTGCGTCCGCCCGGTGTCCCCTGTCTCGGTCCCTTGCTCCGTCTCGGCCCGGTCCGGCTCGTGGCCGGGCTCGCCCCGCTCGTGCTGAGCGCGGGCTGCGGGTTCATCACCGGGAACGACCGCGTCACCATCGCGACCGCCACGGTCACCGTGACGCCGGAGAGCAGCAGCCAACCGCCGACCGCCGCGAGCACGAGCCCCGTCGCCGCGCCTGCGGCCCCGAACGAGCCCGCCGAGCTGCACGACCTCCAGCTCGGCGACCCCTCGGCGTTCACGAACGGGCCGGGGCGTTGGTCGTTCTCGACCGCGTCGGGAACCGCTGTCTGCAAATTCGTCGCGGGAGAGAACGGCTTCTGCCACGTCACAGACGACTCCGGGCCCGCGTGGAGCCCCAGCTCGGTCTGCGACCTGCATCGCGACCAGGACCCCGACGGCGCCCAGTCCAGCCTGGTCGGCTGGGACGGGGACTACCGGCAAAAGGCGTGCCACACCCTGCTCGGCGGCGACTGGCCCGACTCGGCCCCCGCACTTGCAGACGGGAAGAAACTGATCCTCCAAGTGGACCCCGACCATGGGGCCACGGTCACATGCGGCCAGCGAGGCGAAGGCCTCACCTGCGCGAACAGCGCAGGCCACGGCTTCACGATCAGCAAAGGCTCCGTGAAGCTCTGGTAGCGGAGCGGCCTCGTTCCGCACTCCTTCGAGCCGTCTTCGAGCCGCCCTTTCCCGAGCCGGCCCTCCCCCGGCCACCGTCTCAAATCCTCACGAAATCGTGATGTGGAAAAAGTGATTCAGGCAATACCATAAGAACCGAGCAAGAGCGACACACGGCTTAGCTTGCACCGAAGAACAATGTGGTTCGCCGGGAATCTCCCCGAAGTGGTCCATATTTCGAGAGGAGAGAAGCTTGGCCGAACATCTGACCCAAATCGGGATATTGCGAGAGCTCGAACCCGTCGCCGAGCAGGAGGTGAACCGTCACCTCTCGCTGGCGAAGCCTTGGCACCCGCATGACTACGTGCCATGGGACGAGGGCCGCAACTTCGCCGCCATGGGCGGGACGGACTGGGACCCCGAACAGTCCCGGCTCTCCGAGCTGGCGAAAGCCGCGCTGGTCGTCAACCTCCTCACCGAGGACAACCTGCCCGCCTACCATCGCGACATCGCCGCCGCGTTCACCCGCGAGAGCGCCTGGGGCACATGGGTCGGCCGGTGGACCGCCGAGGAGAACCGGCACGGCATCGTCATCCGCGACTATCTCGTGGTCACCCGAGGCGTCGACCCGGTGGCGCTGGAGAACGACCGGATGACGCACATGACCAACGGGTTCGAGCCGATCCTGTCGATCCCCCCAGGCACCCCCGAGCTCTTCCTGCACACCCTCGCGTACGTGACGTTCCAGGAGCTGGCCACCCGGATCAGCCACCGCAACACCGGACAAGTGTGCGCGGACCCGGTCGCCGAGCGGATGCTGCAACGGATCGCCACCGACGAGAACCTGCACATGGTCTTCTACCGCAACGTCTTCGAGGCTGCCTTCGAAGCCGTCCCCGATCTGGCGATGGAGGCGGTCACCGCGATCGTGACGCATTTCCAGATGCCGGGGACCGGGATGCCGAACTTCCGCCGCAACGGCGTGCTCATGGCCAAGCACGGCATCTACGACCTGAGCCAACACCTCGGCGAGGTGGTCAAACCGGTCCTGCGGCGCTGGCGCGTCTTCGAGCGGGCCGACCTCGGCGGCCGAGGCGAGAAGGCCCGCGACGAGCTCGCCGCGTACCTCGAAGACATGGAGACCGTGAAAGTCCCGCGATTCGAGGAACAACGCGACCGATCCCTCGCCCGCGACCGCGAGCGCGGCGTTTTCGTCTAACCCCGCGACCGCCTGGGGCCTCCCCAGATCGAGCCGCCCACAGCCAAGACCGTCACCGGGGCGAGCACCAGCAGCCCTTCGACGACGTGTACCCAGTTCCCGAAGGCGTCGACGGCCATGAAGCCGAGGACGTTCGTGCCGCCCGCGAGGCCGAGCGCCCCCACCACCAGATACACCTGGCCGCAGACGAGGCCGTAGACCAACGCGGCGCGAGGTCCCTTGCGGACCTGGGCCAAACCCACGACGCCGGTGACGAAATGGAACAGAGCATGCCATCCGTTCACTGTGACCGGGATGAACCCGAGCAGCATGATGGTGCACGACTGCATCGAATGCCCGAACGAGAAGCTCGGGCACATCGCATACGCCACCGGCCCGTTGCTAGTGAACCACACCGCCATGGCGAGGAGGAACAGCTGCTCGGGCGAGCGTCGGATGCCAGCAATGCGCCGGCTGAGGGCGGGAAGGACTGCCACGTGCGGTTTCTCCTTGTTCGAGACGGGTCAGGACAGGGGCGGACGGTGCAGGACGAGTTTGGTCGTGCGTGCGGCGTAGGCGCTCGGGGCCTCGTCGAAGTCGGCGAGCTCCGTGGTGACCTTCTCCGCGGGGAAATCGTTGTCGCGCACCCAGTCGAGCAATTCGGGCAGCACGGCGCGGGGGTGGGACACCCCGAGACGCAAGGTGACGTCGTTCGCGTACATGTGCATCAATGGGATTCCCGTATTGGCGGCGACGTAGTAGCCGACCGCTGTGCACACCCCGCCGGGCGCAGTGGAGCGGATAGCGGCGCGGATGCCCGCCGTGCTGCTCGAAGCCTCCACGACCACGTCGTAGGCGCCCTCGGGCCGGGTGGAGCGGCGTGAGCGCTCACGTGCGGTCGCGCCGAGCGATTCGGCGATCGCCATCCTGCGGGAGCTGGAGTCGACGTAGTCGACCGACGCGCCGTGCGCGGCAGCGAGCCCTGCCGCGTAAAGGCCGATCGACTGCGCTCCGCCGCCGACCACCAGCACCGTCGCCCCTGGCCGCGACCTCAGATACGGCACGACGGCGCGCCATCCGTCGGCGAGGTTGTCCGAGGCCGCCGCGACCCGCAGCGGGTCGAGCCCGTCAGGGACGCGGACCAGCATGTGGTCGGCGTGCGGGACCCGGAGGAGATCGCTCGCCATGCCGCCATACGGCCCGCTCGCCCGGCCGAAGCCGTACGCCGAGAGCACACGCTCCGCCCCGTCCTCGCGCCGGGCGGCCGAGCACTTCGAAGTCAGGCCCCGACGACAGTTGCCGCACCGGCCGCAGGACACCGCCCACGGGACGACGACCTTGTCGCCCGCGCGCACCCCGGTGACAGCGGTCCCGACCTCCACGACCTCCGCGACGCACTCATGCCCGATCGGGAACGGCCCGGCGAACGGCACGGGCCCGCAGATGCCGCCGACGGCGGGGTCCAACAGCCCCGCGCGCAGCCCCGCCTGCATGACGCGGGAGACGTTGCGGTGGATCGGCAGGCAGTCGCCGTCGCAGCGGCTCACGACGAATGGCCGGACGATCGCGTCCTCGTCGCCAGACAGCGCGGGCTCTGGCCGGTCGAACCACGCCAGCTTGCCCGCGGCGACCAAATTGAGCTCGCGCATCGTTTCTCCTCGTGCATCAGATGAATCAAAATATGATAGTAGTCATATCATAATTTTCTTCGTCCGCCACATCGTGAGAACATGCACGTCGCGAGAAAGGAGCCACAGCGCCATGAGCAGAGACACCCGGAGCAAGATGGTCCGCAGCGCCGCCGTCATGCTGCGGCGGCACGGGATCCACGGCACGTCCTTCGGGAAAGTGCTGGAGCACTCCGGCGCCCCACGGGGCTCCATCAGCCACCACTTCCCCGGCGGCAAGACGGAAATGATCGTGGCGGCGGTCGAAGCCGCGGGCGAAGAGGTCGCCGCCCAATTGCGCGGCCTCGTGGCGGCGGGGGCCAGCGCGAGCGACCTGGTCGCGGGAGTCTGCGGCTATTTCGAGCACGGGCTGGCGCAGACCGACTTCCGCGCGGGCTGCCCGGTGGCCGCCGCGGCCTACGAAGGGTACGACATCCCCGAGCTGCGGGAGAGCGCCCGGGCCGCGATCGAGAAATGGACGACAGCACTGGCCGGGTCGCTTCGCGCCGAGGGCCGCCCCGAGACGGAGGCCGAAGCGCTCGCCCAGGTGTGCGTGGCCGCGATCGAAGGCGCGGTCATGATGGCGAGGGTCCAGCGCTCCACACGGCCCATCGACACGGTCCGCGCGCAACTCGTCGCGCTGACCACGCCATGACCATCCCTGGCCGCGGGTGCGCGTGGAGGGATTCGAACCCCCGACAACTGGTGTGTAAAACCAGTGCTCTAACCACCTGAGCTACACGCGCTGGGACGCAAGCATCATAGCGGACATCGCCTCTAGCTGCGAGTTTGACGAGCCCGCCCTTCCCCTGTTTGCCCGAGGACGTGGCCTGCCCCGGTTTCCGCCGCGCGTGGCGGCAGCTGCGCGCGAGCGCGGGCTACGAGAGCGCGACTTCCTTTCCGGCGACCGCCGCGCGCTTGAGCTCTGCCATTTCGTCGAGCACCTCGTCGAGAAGGGCCAGATCCCCGAAGAACGGGCTCGACCTCGCGTCCTCCCCCCCGGCAAGGGCGATGTCGACCTCGTCGATGACCGCGTTCCACACCTGCACCGATTCCGTCATCGTCAACGACTTGCGCCCAGACTCCAGCGAGTCCGCGAACGCCGGGTCATAACGGCGCACTGCGGTCAGCACCGCAGCGCGCGCCCTCTCTCCCAACGAAACCGAAACATCTTCGACCTGCGCCATCACGACCGCCTTCTTCTTTGGCCCGAACAACACGTGTCACAGAATAATAACGAACCAATAAAGACGGGCAGCTCAGGAGCCGCCGATTCGGACAGGTCTCACAACGAGCGCCCAATATGGGTCACGGCACGTTCCGCCCCGGGCGCCCCAGTCGGGCCGCGAGCAGCCCGTGGCCTATCCGGGAAACGAGCCCGCCCGCCGCACGGCGCGCAACGCGAGCGGCACCACCCACGTGAACACCCCGAGGTCGCGCACGAACGTCGACGGCAGGCGGTTGTGCACGAGCGCGACGGAGAGCCCCCGCGCGGGGTCGGCCCAGCCGAAGCAACCGCCCGCGCCGACATGGCCGAAGCCTTTGACGAGCCCCGGCAGCGGCGCCGAGTGGAAGCCCATATGCCACATCATCGGGACGCCGAGCACCCGGTCGAAGCGGAAACTCCGTTTGCGCGGGAACCGCGCGACCGCCGCCGGGGAGAGCAGCCGCGCCCCGCCCACGCTGCCGTCCCCCGCGATAGCGGCGTAGATCGTCGCCAGCGCCCGCGCGGTCGCCACAGCGTTGGCCGCGGGCATCTGCGCGTCGACGCCCGCCAGATGGATCTCGTTGAGGATCCGGGCGCTGCCGGAGCCCGCGTACACGCTCTCGGCCAAAGGCCGCGTCGCGCGGCGGCGGGCCAAGGCGTCGAGCATTTGATCGCTGCACAGGCGGGAGAACCTGGCATACGGGTCGACCAATGGCGCCAGCCGTGTCGAGCTGTCCGAGGCCGGGCGGCCCAAATGCACCCCGTCGATCCCGAGCGGGGCGGCGAGCTCGGCCTGGTACAGCTCGCGCATGTCCTTCCCCGTCACCGCGCGGGCGAGGCCCGAAAGCAGCCAGCCCAATGTCAGCGCGTGATACGCGGGCCGCCCCGCGAAACGGTCGAGCGGCGCGGCCGCAAGCCGCTCCTCCATGAGCCGGTGGTCGAGCAGCTCGTTCGCGTTGTTCGCGACGCCGGGCAGCTGCGACAGCCCCGCCGTGTGGTTGAGGACGTCGCGCACCCGGACGGCGGCTTTGCCGTTCGCCGCGAACTCGGGCCAATACTCCGCGACCGGGGCTTCGTAGTCGACGAGCCCGCGATCTGCGAGACGGTGCGCCACGATGGAGGACAGGCCCTTGGACGCGGAGAAGACGACCGGAGCCGAGTTCCGCTCCCACTGCTCGGCCCCCGCCGCGTCCGTCGTGCCCGCCCACACGTCCACGACCGGTTCCCCGCGCAGCCACACCGCCAACGCCCCGCCGCCGGGGCGGAGGTCGGCGAACACCTTTCCGAACGCCCGGACGAGGGGTTGGAACCGCAGGTCGGCGGTCCCATGCACCGCTTGCGGCTCGTCCTCGCGCGAAACCTGGCTTTCACTGAGAGCTTGCGACATTTCCCCATGATGTCACATTCCTGAAACCTATGTCACAATCACCGCGCAGTGTGTGTCGCATCGCCCTTCCCGACGGCCTGCTCGCATGACGGGCGGACGACCTGTTCTGCCGAGTCTAGAATCCGAGACTGTGATGGAACATGGCACGCGAGCAGCATCCGGGGCCGAGACGGTCCCCGCCCCGAAGGTGACCGGGTCCGGGGTCGAGCCGCCGGTGGCCGCCGAGGTGCAGCAGGCGTTCGGGCATCTGGAGCAGGCCGCGCCCGCGTTCGGGGCGAGATGGGCCGCCGAGCTGTGGTGCACGCCCCCGGTCATGGAGTCGGACCTGCGCATGCCGCCCGGCGTCGCCGCGGGCGAACCGCTCGAAGCCAGTTGGGAGGGGCACCGCATCGCGGGCGAGTCCTGGGGCGAGGGGCCGACGGTGTACCTGGTGCACGGCTGGGGCGGCCGCCGCCCGCACATGGGCATGTTCGTCAAACCGCTCGTCGAAGCGGGACATCGGGTCGTCGCGTTCGATTTGCCGAGCCACAACGAGTCCGAGTCCGGCGCGCTCAAGCCCGGCCGCACGACAATCGTCGAGTGCGGCAAGGCTGTGGAGGCGGTCATCCGCGAGCACGGGCCCGCCCGCGCGGTCGTGGCGCATTCCCTCGGCGCCAAGGCCGCCGTCCTCGCGGCGGGCCGGGGCGCGGCGGTCGAGCGTTTCGTCTTCCTCGCCCCGATGGGCGACTTCTCGCTCTACCTCGACCTGTTCGCCCACCGCCACGGCTTCGGCCCTCGCATCCGGGACCGGCTGCGCCGCCGCCTCGACCAGCGGCTCGGCGTCCCGCTGTTCGACACCGACATCCCGAGGGCCGCGTCCGCGACCGGCTATCCGCCGCTGCTGCTCATCCACGACCCCGACGACCTCGACAGCCTCTACGAGACGAGCGAGGAGATCGCCGAGGCCTGGCCGGGGGCGCGCCTGCTGCCCACCAAAGGGCTCGGCAGGCTGGCGCACTACCGGATCCTCCGGCACCGCCCGGGCATTCTCGCGGGGGTCGCCTTTATTAACGAGCACGGTATTCATGAGCGCAGTGTCAATGAGCACAGCGTCAACGAGCACCGCGTCGGAGCGCCCGGGGCCTCGGTCACCCCGCTCGGCAGCTGATCTCGATCCCGTCCTCGCCCCGGACCACGAAGTTCGAGCTCACATAGCCGTTGGCAGAGTCCCGGACATGCTCCAAATACGGCTCCAGCCCAGGAAGCCCCGTGTTGTCGGCGACGACCAACGCGCCGGGGGCGAGCAGGGGCTCCAGCAGCTGCAGCACTGGGAGGTAGAGGTCCTTCCAGCCGTCGAGCAGCACGAAGTCGACCGGCCCCGCGAGATCGGCCAGGGTCTGCGTCGCGTCGCCCTCGAGGATGGCGATGAGGTCGTCCAGGCCCGTCTCGGCGAACACGGCGCGCGAGGCCTCGATCTTCTTCTCCGAAAGCTCCGTGGTGACAACGCGGCCGAAGCCGTTGTCCCGCGCGGCTGCGGCAAGATGCAGCGCGGAGATCCCGAACGACATGCCGAACTCGACGACGACAGCGGGCCGTGCCGCCCGGACGAGCGAGTACAGCAGCCGCCCGGTCGCGGGCGTGACCGCCATGTATATCTCGTCGAACACGTCGGCGGCCTCCTGGGCGCTCGCCGACGGGGCCAGCTTCGCCTGCAGCGCGCCCGAGCGCAGGAACGGGATCTGCGACTCAGCCTTCGCGTAGAGCCGGTCGAGGACGGTGGCGACTTTGGGGTCGAGCAAGGTGTTGGCCATGCCTTCACCCTAATGAAAATCGGCGATCCGGGTCCGTGGACTATTTCACAGAGAGCTCCGCGAGGGACAGGGTCGGCTTCGAGCCTTTGCCGATGCCGGTGGGGCCGTCTGCCAGGGGCGCGCCGCGCAGCGTCACCCGCACCAGCCGAGCCCGCGACCCGGCCGGGGGACGCTTGCCCACAGCGGTCCAACCGTCCCCGCCGGAGTAAATCGCCAGGTCGTACTCCTTCGGCGGCGTCGGCCCGAAGTCGAGCGAGATCTCGCGGACCGGGCGTTCCTCCCCCAGGTCCACGGTGAGCAAAGCCTCCTCGCCCGCAGCGCGCCACACAGTGGCGGCGCTGCCGTCCACAGCGGCGGCGGGCGAGGAGTCGTACGCGCTGGCGGTCGCGGAGACCGGGCTGCACAGCGCGAGGTCGTCGCTCTGTTCTGGATCATGGTTCTGCGCGAGGTCCGGGCGGCGCGTCGGGAGCGTCACCGGCTCGCCGGGGGCCACCAGCTTCTTCTCGCTCTGCCCCGCCGTGTCCTGGACCTCGATCTGCGCCGAGCCCCCGGACGCGAGGCGCACCGTGGTGTCCTTCGGCCCGATCTCGATGTCGAGCACGGCTCCCCGATAGGCGAAGCCGGTCATCCGCAGGCCCTGCGAGAACCGCTTGGGCAGCATCGGGCTCAGCCGCAGCGCGTCCTCGGCGAAACGCGCCCCGGTCGGCGCGACCAGCAGCGCCTGCAAGAAGCTCGCCTGACCGGTCACGAAGATCCACGCGGCCTCGTTGCGGCCCCAGACGGGGTCGAGCTTGCCGCCCGCGGTGTCCGGCGCGACTTCGGCGGACATGTCGAACGGGCCTTTGATGTAGGGCCCCGCGGCCTGGTCGAGGAAGGTGTCCGTGGCGCAGCCGGGCTGGCCGAGCTGCGCTTCGAGGATCGCGCCCATGCCGTTGGTCATGTTCGGCCCGGTCGGGTCGGTCCGGGGGAAGTAGTAGTCCACCGTGGCCTGCTCGCTATAGCCCTGGTCGTGGTCCTCGAAGGGGTAGCTCAAGAGCACCGTGTCCGCCTGCTTGATCTGCTTGCCCGCGTAGCCGTCGTATTCGGCGGGGACGCCGGGCGCGATGTCGGCGGGCATCGCGAGGCTGTCCGCTGTCTGAGCCCATTGCGGGTCGCCCTGTTGGCCGAGGATGTCGCGGGCGCGCTGCGCCAGTCGCAGCGTGTTCTTGGCGCCGACCACGGTGAGCGCGTGGTCGTCGATCTGCTCGACGTACTCGTCCGCGCCCGCCGCGTTGCGGTAGTGGTACTGGCCGTCGTCGCCGGGCGGGCCGATCCGCGAGACCAGGTAGTCGGCGATCGCGGCGATCACCGGGGCGCCTTTCTGCGCGAGCCAGTCCCGGTCCCCGGTGGCGAGGTAGTACTGCCATTGCGCGAGGGCGACCTCGTTCTGCAAGTGATCCTCGTACCAGTCGCATTTGTAGCGGTTCGGCGGGCAGCGCATCGCGGGCCCGGTGTTCCACGGATAGACCGCGCCTTGGTGGCCGAAGGCTTTCGCGTTCGCCTTCGCCTGGTCCAGCGCGTCCGCCCGCATGTCGACCACCGCCCTCGCGAGCTCGGGATGCGTGGCGAGCAGAGTCGGGAAGATCCAGGTGTCCGCGTCCCAGAAGAGCCATCCCGCGTAGTCGTCGGAAGAGAGGCCCGCAGGCGGCACCGACCAGCGGGCGCCTGCGCGGACGCTGGAGTACAGGGCGTAGAACGAGCTGTGGATCCAGGACTGGAAATCCTTGTCGCCAGGCGTGACGATGTCTGCGGACCACAAGTCCGCCCATTCCCGCTCATGCGCCGCGAGGACCTTGTCCCATCCCTCGCCCGCGCCATGCGCCGCCGCCCGGCGGGCGAAGCCTTCGGGGTCCGGGCTGTCGTCCTCGGTCGCGATCCCGACGTATTTCGTGAACGTGTAGGCCTGGCCGCGCTCGACCCGCTCGTCGACGACCAGCTCTGCGGAGCCGGGTCCCGCCTGCGCCCCAGGCGCGGATTGCGACCCAGGGGCCGGTTGGAACACCGACGACACGGCGGCGAGCCTGCCGCCCTCGCCGTCGGCCCGGACGACGACGGCGCTTGTGAGCGCGGCCTGGTCCGTCGTCTCGCGCTCGGGCTTCGCCCGCCGCACAGCCCGCCCGTCGATCCGGTCGGCGACGGTGATCTGCCCCGTGAAGCGGGGTTTCACCTCGACCGAGATCACCGCGAGATTCGGCTCGGCGCGCGAGACGAGCGCCCGGTAGGCGAGGTCGAGGACGTGGTCCGGGTCCGGAGTCCAGACGACCTGCGTCGTGGCGACCGCGTTCTTCTCGTCGAGTGTCTGCCGGAAGCCCGACAGCGTCGCCGGGTCCACGCCGGGCGTGTACTCGTGGCCGTCGACCGTCACCGACAGCCCGGACCAGGCCGGGAGCGCCACAATGTCCTCGTCGCCGCCGAACTGCGCGACCTCGTCCGTGACGACGAGGCGGTTGTAGTAGCCCGCGACGAACGTGCCCGTGTACCGCTCGGCAAGCAGCGGGTAGGAGCCGAAGCGGCCGGGGAAGGACTCGTACCCCTGCCCCGCCCCGGCGAGCGTCGTGCCGATCCGCCCGTTGCCCAGGTAGACGCGGGCATAAGGGTCGTCTGTGTACCGGTCGGCGGTGTGGATCCAGGACTCGGGGGCGGCGGTTTCGGGCACATGGCCCTGCTCTGCGCCGGGGGCCGGGTCCGTGCCGCGCAACTGCCACACATACCCGGACGTGGCCAGCAGCGCGACAGCGGCGAGCACCAGGACGATCCGCATCGGAGAGGCCAGGAAGGTGCGCATGTGGGAAGAACTCTACCCGCCGGGCCGGACTGCCGCTCGGCTGAACGGCGCTCGGCTCAGAAAAGCTTGCCCTCGGCGTCGTCCTGGCCCTGCAGCCAGCCGTAGTCCACGACGACGCACCGAATGCCCCGGTCCTCGGCGAGGACGCGGGCTTGGGGCTTGATCTTCTGCGCGGCGAACACGCCCGCGACCGGAGCGAGTTTCGGGTCGCGGTTGAGCAGTTCGAGATAGCGGGTCAGCTGCTCCACCCCGTCGATCTCGCCGACGCGTTTGACCTCGACCGCCACCACTTGGTTCGCCGAGTCCCGGCAGAGCAGGTCCACTGGCCCGATGGCGGTGGGGAACTCCCTTCGGATCAGGGTGAGGCCAGGTCCGAGCGCTTCGAGGCGCTCGGCGAGCAGCGCCTGGAGCTGCGCCTCCACGCCGTCTTTGACCAGTCCGGGGTCCACGCCCAGCTCGTGGTCGGAGTCGTGCTCGACGTCGAGGAAGGTGATCCGCAGCTCCTCGCCCGCTTTGTTCACCACCGTCCAGCCCGCGTCGCCCTCGGTTCGCCAGCACGGCGGGGACATCCAGTTGAGCGGCTTGTACGAGCCTCCGTCGGAGTGCACGAGCACAGACCCGTCGGCCTTCACGACGATGAGCCGTTTCGCCGCGGGCAGGCGCGCCGAAAGGCGGCCCGCATACTCGACCTCGCAAGTCGCAATCACCAAACGCACGCAGCGTATGGTACCGGGCCGAGGCTCCCCCGGTAGTCTCATCCCTATGAGCAAAGATCGAGCGAGCGCGGCGCCACTCGGCTCGCGCCTGCTCGGCAAGCCGGACGAGAACGCCCGGATCCGCCGAATCCGCGTGCAGGCGCTGCTGACCTTCTCGATCATCATCTCGAACCTCGGCGGCGTGTTCTTGGACTCGGTGCTGATCGGCGCGGTGCTGCCGGGGCCGAGCATCTTCGGCCACGACTTCTTCCTCATCGACTTCGTCGCCTTGCCGCTGTTCGTCGCGTTCGCCGTCGTGATCGGGGCGATCGTCGGCACGATCGAGAGCCTGAAAGTGATGGACTGGGCCACCGCGGAGGAGACGCCCACCGAGGACGAGGTCCAACGGGTGTTCCAGATCCCCTGGCGGCTCACCCGGATGCAGGGCGTCCTGTGGGCGGCTGGCGCGGGGCTCTTCACGCTCCTGTTCGGGCTGATCGAGCCCGCGCTCATCGGGAAGGTGCTGCTCGGCACGACGCTCTCCGCCATCCTCGTCTGCACGGTGGCGTACCTGCTCACCGAGTTCTCGCTGCGCCCGATCGCCGCGCTCGCGCTCCAGTCCGTCCAGCTGCGCCAACGCACCGGGGTCGCCCGCCGGAGCATCGTGTACTGGGCGCTGTCCACGGCGGTGCCGATCCTTGTCCTCATGATCCTCGCCATCGAGGCGATGGCGGTGGACACCCTGTCGAAGCAGCGCCTCGCCGTCGTGGTGCTCTCGCTCGGCCTTGTCGCCCTCATCGCGGGCCTCTACGTCACATACCTCACGATCCGGGCGATCACTGTGCCGATCAGCGGGCTGCGCAACGCGATGAAGCGCATCGGACAGGGCGATTTCGCCGCGCAGGTCGTCGTCTACGACGGCACGGAGATCGGCGAGCTGCAGAGCGGCTTCAACAGCATGGCCAGGGGCCTGCAGGAGCGCGAGGAGATCCGCGACATCTTCGGCAGGCACGTCGGGAAAGAGGTGGCGCGCGCGGCGCTCGCGCAGGCCCCCGCGCTCGGCGGCGAAGACCGCAACGTCGCGGTGCTGTTCGTCGACATCATCGGGTCGACGACGATCGCGGCCACGCGGCCCCCGATCGAAGTGGTCGGCCTCTTGAACCGGTTCTTCAAGGTGGTCGTCGCCGAGGTGGACAAACGCGGCGGCTTCATCAACAAGTTCGAGGGCGACGGGGCGCTGGCGGTCTTCGGCGCGCCCTCCCATTTGGACGACCCCTCGGGCAGCGCGTTGCAGGCGGCGCGGGCGATCAGCCGCCGCCTCGGGAAGGAAGTGCCCGAGATCCAGGCGGGCGTCGGCGTCTCGTACGGGGTCGCGGTCGCCGGAAACATCGGCTCGGACCAGCGGTTCGAATACACGGTGATCGGCGATCCGGTGAACGAGGCCTCGCGTTTGTGCGAGCTCGCGAAGACCAAGCCCGGCAGGGTGCTCGCCTCCCGCGCGGCCGTCGTGGCGACGGAAGCGGCGGGCACGTCCCCGTCCGAGGCGACGAAATGGGAGCTCTGCGAGGAAATCGTGCTGCGCGGGCGGACCAAGCCGACCCAGTTGGCGCAGCCCCTGGTCCCGAGCGCCGAGCAGGGCTAGCATCAGAGGGCATGACGCTGCCCCGCCTCCGAAAGTCCTGCGCTCACCTGACGTGCGCGACTGTCCTCGGCCTCGCCGGGACGCTCTCCGTTCTGCCGCAGGCCTCCGCTGCGCCCGAGAACAGCGCAAGCCAGATCGTGCTGCCGCTCGCCGAAGCCGCCACGTTGCTCGCCATCCCGCTCACCGCCGAGAGCCCGTTCGGCCAGCCACGTCGCGATTTCCAGGCGGACCTCCCCGCCTGCGCCGACGCGGCGGACATCGGGACGCCTCAGACTTTCGGGCGCCCCGACCTCGCGAGCTTCCACGGCTCGCTGCTCCGCGACGACTCGGCGGAGGGGCGCTACATCGTGAAACAGGCGGCAGGCGTCTTCGGCAGCTTGGCCGCGGCCGCCGCAGCGCAAGGCGAGCTCGTCACGCACGTCGCGGCATGCTTGAAGGCCCAGGGCCTCGACCGCGCCGATAACGCGGACTCCCCTGGCAGCACAGGCAGGAATTGGATGTTCACCAGCATGAACGCCGCTACCGAGCGACTCTCGTGGCGCAAGGTCGAGAACCAAGAGAACGGCTGGCAATGCGGCCTCGTCAGCCAAGCGCAGGGCAACACGCTGCTCCAAGCGCTTGTCTGCGAGCGGAACCCGCCGCCGAAGGGGCCTGCGACCGAGCTGTTGAACGCCATGGCCGCACGGATCCCGCCGACGGCTCCCGAGGCGCAGGCGCCGGGCAACTAGCGCCCAGCAACGCCCGCTACCATCTGCGGGCATGATCGTGTTTCCGGTTCGTGGGATTGCCGCTCTGCTGGTTTCGGCCTGCGCGGTCGCGCCGAGCGCCGCAGCCGCGCCCGCGACCCCGGACGACATCCCCCGGATCCTGCTCTCCGTCGACGAGGTCAGGACGGCTGTCGGAGCCCCGGTCGCCATGGACAACCCTTCCGCCGAGCCGTACCAGGACTTCGAGACCGACACGCCCGGCTGCGTGGCGGCGGCGGATATCGGACTGCCCTCGGAGTTCGGCGGCGACGGCCTCTCGGGCTTCCGGATCTCGCTGATGCGGGACAAGCCGGAGAAGGGCGGCTATTTCGTCAAACAGGTCGTCGGGGTCTTCGACAGCGCCGCCGAAGCCGCCGCAGTCCAAAGCAAGGCCGTCTCCGCCGTGCAGCAGTGCTTCAAGCTCGGCACGCCCATCGAGATGACTTTCCCCGCAGGCGGCAGCGATCCCGAGCACTGGGCGTTCAAGGGCCTCGTGGCCGGCCCGCAGACCACGTGGCACAAGGACGAGACGCAAGAGGCGAACTGGCAATGCGACTTCGCGAGCGAAGCCCACGGCAACCTCGTCCTGCAGGCGAAGGTCTGCGAGTACGCCCCGACCGGGGCGCCGCTCGGCAAACTCATCGGCGCAATGCAGTCGCGGGCCGCAGCGCTCTCCTGAGCAATATTTTTCATAATTTTCCTTGCCCTGCCTGGTGTTTTCGATTATAATCGAACGTATGGACAGTGTGGCGGGAACCGGTTCGGCGGTGAAGGATCTGCTTGCCGCGCTTGCGGATGTGGAGCGCGAGGAGTCCCTGCTGCTCTCGCGAAGGCCGTGCTGGTGGCGAGGATCGCCGAGGAGGTGGCGCAGCGCCAGATCGTGGAGGAGCGCCAAGCTGGAAAAGGCATCTTCTCCTTCGCGACTCGTGAGGCAGTGTTGTTGGAGCTGGGCCCGGCGTTGGGGTCTCCTCGCGCGGGGCAGAAGCCATGTTGTCGTTCGCGGAGGATATGACGGTGAACTACCCGAAGCTCGGGGCGAAGCTGGCGGCGGCCGAGGTCACTGCGAAAGCCGCCCGGTACATCGGGGAGAACTTGGGTTTCGCTCCTTCGGGTTGTCGGGAGGAGCTGGACGCGTGGCTCGCCGTGCAGGCACCGCGCTGGCGGATGTGCTCGTACGGGAAGATCTCGCAATTGATGGAGGCCCAGTACTTGCGGCTCGACCCGGACTGGTGCAAGCGGCGGCGGGAAAGAGCGAGGAAACAACGCTCCTTCACCATCACCCCCGTCTGGGGGCACCTCCCACGAGCTCTGCGAGTGGGGGACGACGGCATGGCGGATTTGCGTGGCACCATGCCGCTCGAAGCGGCAGCAGAGTTGCGCGAACGCCTCGATGCCATCGCGCGCACGGTGTGCCCCGACGATCCGCGTCCCCTCTTCGCCCGGCACAGCGACGCATTAGCCGCACTCGCACGCGGCGAGCACCAACTCGTCTGCGAATGCGGACGAGACACCTGCCAAACAGCCGCACGGCCAGCCCGCCACCCCAAGAACATCGAACTCGTCGTGCAACTGCCGGCGCTGGTCAAACACGAAGAACTCCCCGCGCTCCTGGACGGAGCCCCGATTGACGCGGACCTCGCGCACATGTTGGCGAAAGCCGCCAAACGCATCCGCTTCACCACTGATCCCGCACAATACAAGCCAACTTCAGCAGTCGAAACCCACGTCAACACCAGAGACCAGCACTGCCGATTCCCCGGCTGCCACCGAAGAGCCCGCACCGAGTTAGACCCTCCCCCACGGCCCCGAGGGGGCCGCGGGCGGTACCCCCACATCCCATTCGACCATGAGGATCCACAAAAAGGCGGACAAACCACACCAGACAATCTCAAGAGACTCTGCCGACACCACCCTCCCCCACTCGCAGAACTCGTGGGAGGTGCCCCCAGAGCAAAAACACACGGCCACTGGCGAGACCGACAATCACCCGACGGAACCGTCCACTGGACCAGCCCAACCGGCCAGCACTACCTCACCAGCCCAGGCTGAGCCGCTACGCCTGCGCCCAGTAGTCCCGCTGGAAAATCGCCATCCGGACCGCGTCCCGGTATCCGCCGGAGGCGAAATACTCCTCGCGAAGCACCCCTTCCGCGACGAAACCGACCTTCTCGTAGATGTGGACCGCCTTGACGTTCTCCACATCGACGATCAAATACACCTTGTGCAGATTGAGGATGTCGAACGCGTGGCGTATCCCTGCCCGCGTCGCCTCGTACGCGAGCCCCCGGCCCTGGAATTCCGGCACGATGGCAATGGCGAACTCGCAGTTGCGGTGGATGTAGTCGATCTCGACCAGCTCCACGATGCCCGCCTGCTGGCCGTCGTGCTCGATGACGAAACGACGCTCCCGCACATCGTGGATGTGCCGCTCGTAGATGTCCACAAGCTCCGCCAGCGACTCGTACGGCTCCTCGAACCAATACGACATCGCCTGCGAGTCGTTCGCCACACGATGCACGAACGGCAGGTCGGGGCGCTCCAGCGGACGCAGCCGCAGGACAGGTTCGGCATCCATGCCGAAAGCCTACCGGCGCCGGTCCACATCCGGCTCGATGTAGATGAGATCGACCTCGGGCACCCGCTCGCGCAGCCGCGCCTCGACCGTGTCCACCGCCTTCGCGATCGTCGTGAGGTCCGTGTTCCCCGGCACTGCGACCTTCGCCGCGACGAGCAGCTCGTCCGGGCCGAGGTAGAGGGTCCGACAGTGGATGACGCGCTCGATCTCGGGCCCCTCCTGCAACGCGAGCAGGATCTGGCGCTGCTGGTCGGGGGTGGCGCCCTCGCCGATCAGCAGGCTCCCCATCTCCACGATCAACACCAAGGCGATGGTCGCGAGCAGCACGCCGATGCAGAGCGTCGCGATCCCGTCCCACACCGGGTCGCCCGTGACCAGCGACAACCCGACCCCGCCGAGCGCCAGGACCAGGCCGATGAGCGCGCCGGCGTCCTCCAAGAGGACCACCGGCAGCTCCGGGTTGCGCGTGTGCCGGACGAATTGGAAGAGCGACTGGCCGTCCATGCTCTTGCGGGACTCGCCCCACGCTGTGGCGAAGCTATAGCCTTCGAGCAGGACCGCGACGCCGAGGATCGCCACGGCGATCCACGGGTTCTCCAGCTTGTGCGGCTCGTGGATCTTCTCGATCCCCTCGAAGATCGCGAACACCGCGCCGAGCAGGAAGATGACCAGCGCCACGATGAACGCGTAGAAGTACCGCGAGCGGCCGTACCCGAACGGATGCTCGGGGTCGGGCGAGCGCCGCGCGGCGGCCTGCCCGCGGAGGAGCAACGCCTGGTTCGAGGTGTCCGCGACGGAGTGCACGCCCTCGGCGAGCATCGAAGAAGATCCCGTCAACGCGAATCCGACGAACTTCGCCACGGCGATGCCGAGATTTGCGGACAACGCCGCGATAATCGCCTTACGGCTGCCCTCAGCTGACATGGGTGAAAAGCTTATCGGGCACCCCGGCCCGGAACACGACCGTGTCGTCGGTTCGAGCGGTGATGATGGTTTCTTTCTCGCCCGCAGGCCGCCACACCGCCTCGCCCGGCCTGATGCGCTCGCACGCCCCTCCGGCCTCGATCTGCGCCTCGCCCGCGACGCAGAGAAGGACCTCCGGCCCGGAGCCGCCGACCGCGCGGCGGGCCTCGCCCCCGTCGAGGCGGGTCGTCGCCAGGCCGAACTCCTCCGCCAAAACGGGGTATTGGAATGTCTTGGGGCCTTCGTCGCCGCGCACCACGAGGCATTCGGGCGGAGTCGGGTCGAAGTCCGTGACGTCGAGCAGCTCGTCCACGTCGATATGCTTCGTGGTGAGCCCGCCGCGCAGGACGTTGTCGGAGTTCGCCATGATCTCGACTCCGAGGCCCCCGACATGCGCGTGCAGCACCCCTGCGGGGATGAACAGGCCTTCGCCGGGATCGAGGACGATATGGTTGAGCAGCAGCGCGATGAGCACGCCGGGGTCCTGCGGATAGCGCTCCGCCAGCGCGGACGCGGGGGTCTCGCCCCGCTCGCGCACGGCCGCCACACGGCGCGCGACTCCGTCCACCGGCATGGCGAGCCACTGCTGCACGAGGCCGCGCAGGTTCTCGTCGCGCAGCAGCACCGTCTCCGGCGCATGCCGGTCGAGCCCGACGCGCCGCACTTGCTCCAGCGCCTGCTTCGGCTCGAGGAACCCGGCGAGCGCCTCGAACCGGGTGAGGGCCACGAGAAGCTCCGGCTTGTGCCGGGGGTCTTTGTAGTTGCGTTTCGGGTCGTCCAGTGCCAAGCCCAACGCGTTCTCCCGCGCGAAGCCCTCCCGCGCCTGCCTCGCGGAAGGATGGGCCTGCAAGGACAGGGGCTCGCCTGCGGCGAGAAGCTTGAGCAGGAACGGCAGCTCCGGGCCGAACTGATCGACCACGCGGTCGCCGAGCTGGCCAGCCGGGTCCGCGCCGATCGCCTCCGCGAGCGACCGGCCTTCCTCGTCGCCGCCCGCGCCGAGCAGGCACGGCTCCGCCGGATGCGCCCCGTACCAGATCTCGGCCTCCGGCTCGGCGCTCGGAGCCGGCCGACCGGTGAGCTCGGCGAGATGCGTGCGCGAACCCCATGGGTAATGCCGCATTTGTCCGTGCAGCCTGCGCATTAGTGTTCCTCGTCCAACCGCACATAGACCGAGGCGAGCGCGAGGCGCTGCGCGAGGACGGCGAGCTGGGGCACGTCCGCGAACTCCTCCTGCCGGGGGAACCGTCGCGTCGGCTGCTCCGCCTCGGACTCCTCCGCGACGAGGACCTCCGCGTCCGGCAGTCGTCTGATCTGCGCCGCGACATCCCCTTTGCTCCGGGCCGAGGAAAGCGCGAACACTCTCGACGCTGCGGGCAACGGGCCGTCGAGCTCTGGGTCGTGGAAGAGCGCCGCGTCGGCGGAGAGCCCGCCCGAAGCGAGCCGCTCGCCCGCAACGAGGACCGTCGCGAGGTCTGCCGCCTGCGCGGGCTCGCCCGCCACGCGCAGGAGCACGTCGGCCCCGTATCGCGCCACGGCGACGGCGGCGGGGCCGTCCCCGGCGAGCACGACGCGCCGTCCCCGCATCCGCTCCGCGAGCGCCCTGGCCGGGTTCTCGAAAATCGGGCGGGACGGGTGGGCCAAAAAGATCTCCCCGTCGATCAAGTCGGCCAATGCGGCGACGTCGACGAGCGAGCCGCCGCGCGACGAGCGGACCGCACGGGCGACGGCGATGTGCGCCGCGAGAGATTGGACGAAGCCGAAGGACTCGCCGCCCGCGAGACGGGGCGCGAGATCGACCACCCGGCTGTCGGCGGCGGCTCGCAGCGGGCCTTCCAGCGGCGCGGAGACCACCGTGGCCACGCCGCGCCGGGAAGCAGTTGCCACGGCTTCGACGAGCAACGGGTCCCCCGCGTCCGCCCCGACGACCAACAGCACGTCGAGCGGGCCCGCCCAGGAGGGCAGCCGGGGAGAGCGGACCACGGGGATGTCCCAGTCGGCGCCCGCGACCGCGGCGAACACGTCGGCCCCATGGCCCACGTCGCCTGATCCGGAAAGAGAGATGAGCGCCCTCGGCCGCACGGATTCGAGCTCCCCGAGCGCGCCGCCGGAGGCCGCCGCGCCGATGGCGCGGGCCTGCGCTCCGCCGTGGGCTGCGACCTCGAACAACACCATCGCCGCGCGGTCCGCGGCGGGGGCGTTCGTCAGGCCAACCATCCCTGTCATGCTGGCAGGATAGCAGAAAAACCTTGGATTACTCATAGAAAAAGCTGCTCAGCGAGGGAATTTCGCCAAGGGCTGAGCGAACCGGACGCTACTCTCCCCGAATCACGCTGAGCACTTCTTGCGTGACCGTGTCGACCTCCGCGCGGCCCTGGGCCTCGGCGTTCAACCGCAAGAGCGGCTCGGTGTTCGAGGCGCGCAAGTTGAACCACGCGCCGTCGCCGAGGTCCACCGTCACGCCGTCGAGCTCGTCGACGGACTTGGCCCGCCCGGCGAAGCGCTCGAGCACCCGCGCGATGGCGGCTTTCGCGTCGCTGACGGTCGAGTTGATCTCGCCGGAGGCCGCGTAGCGCTCGTAGCCGCCCATGAGCTCCGAAGCCGTCCCCGCCGAGCCGCCGAGGGCCGCGAGCACGTGCAACGCTGCGAGCATGCCGGAGTCCGCGCCCCAGAAATCGCTGAAGTAGTAGTGCGCGGAGTGCTCCCCGCCGAAGACCGCGCCGGTCTCCGCCATCCGCTGCTTGATGAACGAGTGCCCGACTTTGGTCCGCTCGGGGACGCCGCCGCGTTCGAGCACCAGCTCGGGGACCGCGCGGGACACGATGGCGTTGTGGATGACGACCGAGCCGGGGCTCTTCTCAAGGGAGCGCTCGGCGACCAGCGCCGTGATCGCCGACGGCGAGATCGCCTCGCCGCGCTCGTCCACCACGAAACAGCGGTCCGCGTCGCCGTCGAAGGCGAGGCCGAGGTCCGCGCCGGTCTCGCGGACCTTCGCCTGCAAGTCGACGATGTTCTTCGGGTCGAGCGGGTTCGCCTCGTGGTTCGGGAAATTGCCGTCGAGCTCGAAGAACAGCGGGATGATCGTGAGGCCTTCGATCGGTTCGAGCACTGCGGGCGCGGTGTGCCCGGCCATGCCGTTCCCCGCGTCCACCACGACGGTCAGCGGGCGGATGGCGGAAAGGCCGACGAGGTCGCGCAAGTACTGCGCGTACTCGACGAGCACGTCTTTAGCCGAGCACTCGCCGGGGGCGACACCGCCTCCGTCCGGCACGCCCGCGATCAGCGCCTTGGAGATCTGGTCGAGGCCCGTCTCTTTGCCGACCGGCTTCGCGCCCGCCCGACAGAGCTTCACACCGTTGTATTTCGCCGGGTTGTGGCTCGCGGTGAACATCGCGCCGGGCCGGTCCAAAATCCCCGAGGCGAAGTACAGCTCGTCGGTGGAGGCGAGGCCGATGCTGGTCACGTCGAGGCCCTGCTCGACGGCTCCGCGCGCGAACGCGTCCGAGAGCGGGAGGGAGGAGTCGCGCATGTCGTAGCCGATCACGAGGCTCGTCGCGCCTTCGGCCCGCATGAGCTGGGCGAAGGCAGCCCCGAGGTCCGAGATCAGAGTCTCGTCGATTTGCTCCCCGACGAGACCCCGCACGTCGTAGGCCTTGATCACAGCGGCAATAGCTTCTGGGGAGTGCGCTCCCCGCTGTCCGCCGCTCACTCCGACTCAACCGGGTCCGGCACGACGCGGAGATGCCCCCGCCTGCCCGTCGCGACCGTGGCCACTGGCTCCGGTTTGGCTTTCGCCTTGGACTTCCGCTCGCCCCGGCCCGCCTCGCGGACCGCCTCGGCGAGCGCCGTCAAATCGTCGTCCTCCGCGTGCACCGCGGTGAAAGAGCCCTCGCAGCGCATCATCGCCCAGCCCTTCGGCGCGGTGATCCGCTGCGCGTGGTTCTCGCAGAGATCCCACGCGTGCGGCTCGGTGTTCGTGGCGAGCGGGCCCACCACCGCCGTGGACTCGGCGTACACGTAAGTCAATGTCGCGACGGCAGGCATCTTGCAACCGGGCCTGGAGCAGCGGCGTGGAATCCTCACGGGTGGTTAGCCTAGCGGGCGCCGCGCTGAAACGCGAGTCGTCGAGAGCGCGACGCGACGCGACTGTGACAGTGTCGGTATCAATCCGCTCGGAAGGGATTACAATAAAGCGATGACGGCTCGACCTTCGCACAGCCCTCAAGCGCCTAAGAACCAGCGTCGCCAGCGGCCACGCCAGACCGGTCCGGGCCAAGCGGTCCAGAACACGGGGCTCTCGGGGCGCCTCACCCGACGGGCCAACCGGCGAGGACGCGACTTGCGCGGCGACCTGGTGCCGCAGCAGCTTCCGGCATGGCGCAGCAAACGGGAGAAATTCGACTCGCTCGTGCTTGAGGCCCTCTCCCCCATCGACCAACGCTGGCACGACCACCTCGTGGGGCTGGACGTCGCGGTGGACGAAGTCCCCCGGATGCACCCGCTGAACCAGCAGTTCGTGCAGTGGCCCCCCGAAGTGACGGCGGACGGCCCGGTGCCGCTCGCCCGGCTCATTCCGGCCGGGGTGGATCTCGCAGGCAGGCACACCCGCGCTCGCGTCGTGCTGTTCCGCAGGCCGCTCGAAGACCGGGCCGAGGACACCGACGAGCTCGTCGACCTGCTGCACCACGTCCTGGTCCGCCAGATCGCGACCTACCTCGGGCTCACCGAAGAGGCGATCGACCCCGAGGGCACGACGTACGACTATTAAAGGGGTTGGCCCTCAGGCGGAAGCGCCTTGTCGGTTGTTGGCGAAATCAGGCGAGACGACGCCGCAGGCGCCTCCGCTCGCGCTCCGACAGTCCGCCCCAGATCCCGAAGCGCTCGTCGTTCTGCAGCGCGAACTCCAGGCACTCGTCCTTGACGTCGCAGTTCAAGCAGATGCGCTTCGCCTCCCGGGTCGAGCCGCCCTTCTCCGGGAAGAAGACCTCGGGGTCGGTCTGGGCGCACAGCGCGTTCTCCTGCCACTGCCCTGTGCCTTCTTCCTCTGCTATGGCGAGGAAGATCTGTTGTGTGATGTCAAGCGAGTCTTTCATGTGGTCCCTCGGCTAGTCTCTCGTCAGCGTTACCGAGCCGTCGCCGCAGCGGCGCGCCTGGTTGACATGGTCTCGAACGGATGATCTACTGCTGTTTGTCTGTGTGCGTGTCCCATTGAGAGCCGCGACGTTCATTCCGTCGGCTTTACTTCCAAATGACACATGTGTGATTACACATGGTGTCCGACGTCTGGTCAAGTCCGAAGATTCTTCTTTATGCTTCTGTCATGTTCACGTCGGCGTGTCGCGTCAACCGTAACGCCGGTGTCACATTCCGACAGAAGCTCGATGAACGGGTAGCCTTGGCGCAGCCCATCGTCGTGCAACCGCAAGGAACGGAGACCCCCATGGCCCGCCGTCTCGCAGCTGCGGCTTCCGTATTGTCCCTCGTCGGAGCCTTGGCCCTGCCCGTCCCATCCTCGTTCGCGGAGCCGAGCCAGATCATGCTCGGCCCGGGATCGGCGCTCGCGCTCGTCGCGACTCCGCCCGCCCCCGGCCGCCAGGTCAACGCGGAGCTGTGCACGCTCACCGCCATCGGCCACGACAACACGGGACGGCTCGTCGGCATCACCGCAGGGCACTGCTCCGTCACCGGCAAGATCGTGTACCCCGAGAACGTCTCCGAGCTCGGCCCGGTCGGACGGATCGTCAAAGTCGAGCACGACATGAGCCTGCCCATGACCGGGGACACCGCGCACCCGTGGGTCGAGGACCTCGACTTCGCGGTCATCGAGTTCGACCCGGACAAAGTCGTGCCGAGCGCCAAGATCCGCGCCAAGGGCCACGAGGCCGATGTCACGGACGCGAGCGGCAGGCCGCAGGTCGGAGACAAGGTGTGCAAGGCGGGCCGCACGACCGGCCTCAGCTGCGGGACCGTCACCTCCGCGCAAGGCGCGGAGCATGCCGCGTCACTCTGCGCGGACGAGGGCGACTCCGGAGCCCCGGTGTTCAAGGACGGCCGCATCGTCGGCCTCGTCACAGTCGTGATGAAGGACCCGCAGAGCAACGACTGCGCCACGGAGCGCGGCACCAATATCGACGCCGTCCTCGCCGCCATCGGGTCGGGCGAGCCCGGCGCAGGGTTCCAAGCGTTCACGGGGTAGCCATGGATCTGGCGGATTACGATCTCATCGCACGCGACTACGCGGACGCGTGCGCGGACGAGCTGGAAAGAAAGCCGTTCGACCGGGCAGTGCTGACCGGCTTCGCCCGACTCGTCGCCGCCTCGGGCGGCAGCACGGCGCTCGACGCCGGCTGCGGCCCAGGGCATGCCGCCGTGGTGCTTGCCGAGGCGGGCCTCGCCGTCGAAGGGGTCGACGCGTCGCCCGCGATGGCGGCGCTCGCCGAGGAGCGGCTCCCCGGACGGCGTTTCGCCGTCGGGGACATGACGGCGTTGCCGCACGGGGACGCGGCGTTCCACGCCGTGTGCGCCTGGTACTCCATCATCCACACCCCCGCCGCCGGGCTGGGCGCCTTGTTCGCGGAGCTGGGCCGCGTCCTCGCCCCTGGCGGCTGGCTGCTCCTCGCGTTCCAGACCGAGGCCCCGACGCTCGACCTCGACGAGGCCTTCGGGCGCCGGATTTCGCTCCGGTTCCTCCGGCACGAGGTCGCGGCGGTCCACGCCGCGCTGCGCGGCGCCGGATTCGACGTCTTCGCCACCGCCAAGCGCGAACGCGATATCGCGCAGCGCGAGACCGCCGCCCAGGCGTTCGTGATCGCCAAGAAGCCCCGGCCCACGGCGGCCGCCGACTAGATCGGGGTCAGCGGCAATCGGAGCGCGCCTGGGGCCGTGCCGGGCACGGCCGGCAGGCCCGGGCGAACCGGCGCGATGCGCTGGTACGGCTCGCCGAGCCCAGGGCGCGGGTCGTCCTCTCCCTTGTTGGTCCAGAACGCCATCGCGCGCTCGGCTTGCGCCGTGATGGTGAACGACGGGTTCACCCCGAGGTTCGCCGAGATCGCCGAGCCGTCGGACACATGCAGGCCAGGATGGCCGTAGACACGCTGGTACGGGTCGATGACGCCGGTCTGCGGCGAGTCGCCGATCGGGCAGCCGCCGATGAAATGCGCGGTGAGCGGGATGTTCAGCGCGTCGAAATAGGTGCTGTTGGTGTATCCGTCGACCTTCTCCGCCATGCGGCGCGCGATGTCGTGCGCGACGGGGATCCAGTCCGGGTTCGGCTCCCCGGAGCCTTGCTTGGTGGTCATCCGTGCCCCGAACAGCCCGCGCTTGCGGTACGTGGTCAACGAGTTGTCCTTCGACTGCATCACCAGCACGATGATCGAGCGCTCGGAGGAGCCCCGTGGGAACACCGCGCGCAGCACCCGGTCCGGGCGGCGCAGCATCGCGAGCGCCGTCCGCGCGAGCCGCCACGGCCCGCCGTCGACCATGTCCGTCCGCATCAGGCTCATGAAGTTGGAGCCCTTGCCGTATCGGCACACCTCGACGTGCGTGTCGGGCTCGGGATGGATCGACGACGTGATGGCCACCCCTTGGGCGAAGTCGTCGCGCCCGGGGGCGTAGACGACCGGCACCTCTTCGGAGTTGGTGCGCGTCTGCTCGCCGAGCCTCGGCGACAAGTTCGGCAGCGAGCCGGTGTCCCTCAGCTTGTGCAGCAGCCGCTGGGTCCCCAACGAAGCCGCCGAGAACACCACGTGGCGCGCGGTGAAGTCGCGCTCCTGCCGACGGACCCAGCGGCCCGTCCGTTTCGTGCGCACCGTGTACCCCTCGGCGCCGTCCAGCGGCCGCACGTCCGTGACCATCGTCAACGGGTGGATCTCGGCGCCTGCGCGCTCCGCGAGATACAGGTAGTTGGTCTCGGTGGTGTTCTTCGCGTTGTGCGGGCAGCCCGTGAAGCACTGCGCGCAGCCGACGCAGCCGGTCCGGGCCGGGCCCGCGCCGCCGAAGAAGGGGTCGTCGACCGTCTTGCCCGGCTCGTCGCCGAAGAACACGCCGACGTTGGTGGCGTGGTAGGTGTCCTCGACGCCGAGGTCCCGCGCCACGGACAGCAGGACCTCGTCGGGCGGGGTGGTGTGCGGGGTCGTGACCACGCCGAGCATCCGTCTCGCCTGGTCGTAGTACGGCGCGAGCTCGGCCTTCCAGTCGAAGATATGCGACCACTGCTTGTCCGCGTAGAACCCCGCCAACGGCTCGTACAGCGTGTTGCCGTAGATGAGGGACCCGCCGCCGACCCCGACCGCGCTCGCGATGAACGTCTTCCCCAGCACCGTGAGCCGCTGCGGCCCGAAACAGCCGAGGCCAGGCGCCCACATCGCCTTGCGCACGTGCCAGTTGTTCGGCGGGAAGTCCGAGGGCTTCCAGCGCCGCCCCATGTCCAACACGGCGACCCGGTAGCCCTTCTCGGTGAGCCGCAGCGCGGCGACGCTCCCGCCGAAGCCGGATCCGACGACAACGACATCGTAATCGTAATCGTAATCACTCATGCCAGACACTGTAACGGACACAACTGTCGATAAGGGCGGTGGACGGACCGCCGGGCGCGGCGGCACGAGAAGGGGAAGTGCGGGCGAGCTGGCCGATAAGCCGGATTCTGTCGTGGGCGGCCATCCATCTGCGACGCCCGTCGCCGGACGCCTGATGCGGTCTACCCGCAAGCTCGGGCGAGCAGCCCTCGAACGCCTGCGCACCCGCACCGCGAGGGTGCGGGCATTTGACCTTGCTCCAGGTGGGGTTTACCGAGCCGCCCCGGTCACCCGGGGCGCTGGTGCGCTCTTACCGCACCGTTTCACCCTCACCGGCTCCATGGCAAGCCATGTGCCGGCAGTCTGTTCTCTGTGGCACTTTCCCGCGAGTCGCCTCGGGTTGCCGTTAGCAACCACCATGCTCTGTGGAGTCCGGACTTTCCTCGACCTCGGACTGGGCACGACCGGCGCGCCTGTCTCCGAAGCCGCGACCGCCTAGCCAGCTCGCCGCACAGGAAAGAATACGCCACATAACTCCCTGGCTCTCCCAGACTCAGCGTTGCCAGTGCGAGATGTCGTTGACCAATCGGACCGAGCTGCGGCCGGAGGCGGCGAACTCGACGACCGACAACGAGGCCACGTCTAAGAACAGCCTCGTCAAAAGCTCCCAGCCGGTTCCGAGCGCGGACTTGAGCGTGAGCTTGATCGGGGTCACGTGGGAGACCAGGACGATGTTCTCGCCGGGATGCTTCTCGACCACCTCGTCGACGAACGCGCCCACACGCGCCGCCACCTGGGCGAAGCTCTCCCCGCCCGGCGCCGTCGTCGTGGGGTCGGAGAGCCATTGGTCGCGCAGCTCGGGATCGCGGGCCTGGATCTCCTGGCCGGTGAGCCCCTCCCACTCGCCGAAGTCCATCTCGATGAGCCGCTCGTCCGTGCGCACGGGCAGGCCGAGCGCGTCGGCCACCGCCGTCGCGGTCTGCATAGTCCGAAGCAGCGGCGAGGAGTAGACCTGCGCGACGGCGTCGCGCGATCCGATCCGGCGGGCGACGGCGCGCGCTTGCGACATCCCCGTGGCGGTGAGCGGGAGGTCCGACCGCCCGCATTGGCGGAACACCCGGGAGGCCTCGGTCTCCCCGTGCCGGACCAGGATCAGCCGGGTCGACGAGGACTTCGGCGGCTCCCAGCTGGCGGCAGGCTGCGCCGCGACGGCCTCCAGCGTCTGCTGCACCGCTTGCTGTTGCGGGGCTTGCCGCTGCCTCGGGGCCTCGTCGATCCGTTTTCCAATATCCAACACCGCGCCGTCGAGCACCGTGTTGAGCAATGCGTCCGCCCGCTTGTTCTGCTCCCGGGGCACCCAGGTGTAGCTCACCGCGTCGAAAACACGGCTCACGGCCGCCGCCTGGCTCGCCAGCTCCCGCATATCCGCGTGCTTGACCTTCCACCGGCCCGACATCTGTTCCACGACCAGCTTCGAGTCCATCCGCACCGCGACGTGGCGCGCGCCGATCTCTTTGGCGGCTTCGAGGCCGGCGATCAGCCCCCTGTACTCGGCGACGTTGTTCGTGGCGTGCCCGATGCGCTCGGCCCGCTGCGCGAGCACCTGCGCCGCCGGGCCCTCGGAGTCGAGCACCACAGCGCCATATGCGGCAGGGCCGGGGTTGCCCCGAGACCCGCCGTCCGCCTCGACGACCACCCTCATTACGACCCCGTCCTGACCAGGATCGCCTCGCACTCCGGGCACCGCGCCACGTCGTCGGGCGCGGAGGAGGAGATCTGCGACATCTCCACCGCTGTGAGCTCGAGCCTGCATGCGCCGCACCGCCGCCCGTCCAGCCTGCCCGCAGCGGCCCCGCGCGCCCGCAACCGCTCGTACAGCCCCAGCAGATCGTCCCCCCCGGGCTGCTCCTTCACTCGGGACACGTGCTCCTCCCGCGAAGCCGCGGCCTCGTGGAGCTGCTCCTTCAGCCGCGCCTCGGCCTCCGCGAGCGCCGTGCTCGCGGAAGCCGCCCCCTCGTCCGCCGCAGACCGGCGCGTTTGGGCATCGGCGAGCGCGGCGAACTCCTGTTCCCGCTGTTCCATGAGCACGAGCAGCTCGTCCTCGAACACGGCCTGGCGCTTGCGCAGGCTGCCGAGCTCGTGCTGGACGTCGTTCTGCACCCTGGAGTCCAACGCGCCGGATTTGAGCAGCTGCTCGTCGCGCTCCTCGCGCTTGCGGACCGCGTCGACATCCCCCTCGCGTTTGGCGATCTCCCGGTCCACGTCCTCGATCCGCATCGCGACGACGGCCGCCTCGTCGGCTGCCGTCCTCGCGGCGGCTTTGGCGTTCGCGAGCCGCTCCGCTTCGGGAATGGCGTGCAAACGGTGGTTCAGCTGGCGCACCTGCGTGTCGAGCGCAACGACGTCGAGCAGCTCGCGCTGGGCCTTCGGATCGGCTTTCATGCCACCAACGTTATCCCAGCGCGCCGAGCATCACTGCGCCAAGTAGTCCGCAGCCTCTTCGTCGCGCCGGTCGATCTGCTCCGCAGCCTTGTCCAACTGCTCGGCGGTGTGACCGATGATCTTGCCGTACGACTCGATGCCGCTGCCCGCGGCCTTGGTCACCAGGCGAAGCACCGCCGCGAACGGCTGCCCGAGGACGCCGAACACATTCATGCCGAGGTCGGTGTTCTTGCCCGACTCGCCGATCGTCCCGAACCCGTCGCTGATGTCCCGAAGGCTCTGCGCGTTGTCGCGAATGGCGTCCGGGTCAACACTGAAGCCCATCGCTCTCCCTTTCTGTTTGGATCTGTCCTGTCTGGATCTGCCCTGTCTGGATCTGCCCTGTCTCGATCTGCCCTGTCTCGATCGATCCTGGGCAGGTCACCACCGTTTGTGGTCGTCGTCCTTGCGCACCCACGCCGAGCTCGACCGGCCCTCCGGGTCGTCGTCCGAAGCCGCCGGGGCGCCCGCCCCGGCCTGCGGGCCGGAGTCCTCTTCGTCTTCGTCCGGCAGCCGGTAGCGGTCGAGAAGCTCATGCGACTTCTCTTCCCCGACCAGGCCGGACACCGCTTCCCGAGCCGAGTCGATCGCGCTGTTCTGCGCCTTGCGCAGCGCCGTGAGGATCGCCTGCGAGAGCTTTGTCGGGCCAAGCTGGAGCGCCTTGTCGGTGAGGTTCAACGACTGCACTTGGCCGCCCTGCCCGACGACCACAGTCACCTCGCCGTTCGCCGCGACCCCGGTGCCGTGGGACTGCTGCAGGGCCTCTTTCGCCTGCTGGCCCTTCTCCTGCAGCGTCGAGAACTCTTTTTTCAAGTCCGCGAGCCAGGTCTCCGGATCGCTGTAGCTATCAAGCGGCTTCATGCTGCCCTGGTCCTCCCTCGGGAATTATTATGTTGTCATCAAGCTTAGACGCGCGGGGCAGCCCGGCGGTTCCATGGGGCTGGAACTCGGCTTTGCCCGCTATCCGCTATTTCTCAGCGCCGTGGCCAAGCCGTTCATCGTCAGATGGATGCCGAGGCGGACTTGGTCCGACTCGTCGCCAGCGCGATAGCGGCGCAGGAACTCCACCTGCAGGTGGTTGAGCGGCTCGAGGTAGGGGAACCGGTTGTACACCGAGCGCTTGAGCGCCGCGTTGTCCGACAAAAGGTCGTCCGTGCCAGTGATCGCGGCATGCATCTTGAGCGTGCGGGCGTGCTCCTCGCAGATCGCGCCGAACACCTTCTCGCGCACCTCGGCGTCGGGCACCAGCTCCGCGTAGCGGGCGGCGAGGCCGAGGTCCGACTTCGCGAGCACCTGCGCGAGGTTCGAGAGGACCGCGCGGAAGAACGGCCACCGCTGGTCGAGCTCGCGCAACTTGCCGAGCTTCGCCGGGTCGTCCCCCGCCCACTGCTCGAACGCCGTGCCGACGCCGTACCAGCCCGGCAGCATCACCCTGGACTGCGACCACGCCAGCACCCACGGGATCGCCCGGAGGTCCCGGATCGACGCGGTGGGCTTGCGCGAGGCGGGGCGCGAGCCGATGTTGAGCGAGGCGATCTCGGACACCGGGGTGGACGCGAGGAAGTACTCCACGAACCCAGGGGTCTCGTGGACGAGCGCGCTGTACGCCACCCGTGCCCGCTCGGCGAGGTCGTCGAAGAGCGCGTACACCTCCTCGGCTTCTTCGCCGAGGCCCTCGGTGTCCAAGAGCGAGGCCTCCAGCGTGGCCGCGACCAGGATCTCAAGGTTCCGGTAGGCGCGGCGCGGCTCCGCGTATTTCGCGGCGATGATCTCGCCCTGCTCCGTCAGCCTGAGCGACCCCGCCACCGCGCCGGGCGGCTGGGCGAGGATCGCGCTGTAGCTCGGGCCGCCGCCCCGCCCGACGGTGCCGCCCCTGCCGTGGAAGAGCCGCAGCCGGACCCCGGTCAGCTTCGCCGCCTCCACGAGGTCGAGCTCCGCCCGGTACAGTGCCCAGTTCGCGGCGAGATAGCCGCCGTCCTTGTTCGAGTCCGAGTAGCCGAGCATCACCTCTTGGAGCATGCCCTTGCCCGCCACCAGCTCGCGGTACAACGGCACGTCGAGCGTCGCGACGAGCGTGGGCGCGGACTGGCGGAGGTCCTCGATGGTCTCGAAGAGCGGCACCACGTTGAGCGGGCAGGCAGGCGGCTCGTCGGCGGACCCCGGATCGTAGATCCCGGCCTCTTTGAGCAGCAGCAGCACTTCGAGCATGTCGCTCACCGACGTGCACATGCTGATGATGTAGTTCGGGATCGCCGCCGGGCCCAGCTCGCGGATGATCTTCGCTGCGGCGGCGTTGATCCCGAGCTCTTTCGTGGCGAGCTCGCTGAATCTCGCGTTGTCCCGCCCGCCTCCGGCCGAAGCGCAGGGGCCGTGGCCGACAAGAGGCCTCCGTGTGGAGAGCTCGGCGACGAGGAGCCGCACTTTCTCGTCCTCGGCGAGCGAGGCGTAGTCCCGGCAAGCGCCCGCCCAGGCCAAAAGCTCCGCCACCACCTGCTCGTGCACTTCGGAGTTCTGCCGCAGGTCGAGGCTCTGCAAATGGAACCCGAACGTCGACACCGCCTCGCGGAGCACCGCGAGGCGGCCTTCCGCGAGCGCCGTCCCGTGGTGCTCGCGCAGCGACGCGTCGATCACGTCGAGATCGGCGAGGAAAGCCTCCGGGCTCTGGTACGCGGGCGCCCCCTCCGGGTCCGAGGCGCCCTCGACCGGGTCGGGGACCAAGGCTCGCGCCGTCGCCGAGAGCCTCGCCAGCAGCACGTACAGGGCCTGCCGGTAGGGCTCGTCCGCCCGCCACGCCGCCGCAGGCCCGGCCTGGGCGGCGATCTGCGCCACCGCGTCCCCCACCTCGACCAGGCGGCGCGACATCGACAGCTCGTCCTGCAGCAGGACGAGCTCGGCGAGGTAATGCTCAAGGACCACCGCCGTGGCGCGACAGCTCGCCCGCGCCACCACCGACGCGTCGACGTTCGGATTCCCGTCCCGGTCGCCGCCGATCCACGAGCCCGGCCGGACGACCGGCTCCGCCGACTCGGGCCGCGCGGCGGGCCAGCGCTCCCGCAGCTGCCGGTCCACCTCCAGGTTGAGCTTCGGGATCATCTCCAACAGCGAGGCCTGGTAGTACCGCAGGCCCATCTCGATCTCGTCTTGGATCCGCACCCGCGACAGCCTCGTGATGGCGGTCTGCCACAACGCGGTCACCTGCCGCCGCAGCTCGCCGACCACCTCGTCGCGCTCGGCCTCGTCCAGCGCGGTCCGGTCGAGGTAGCGGATGAGCTCCGTGATCCGGCCTTGCGCCTCGAAGACGCTGCGCCTTCGGGTCTCCGTGGGGTGCGCGGTGATCACGGGGGCGACCAGCGCGCCGACCAACGCCGAGGCCACGCGCTCCTCGTCCGGCGCGGCGGCTTCGAGTTTGCGCCAGGTGGCGGCGAGGGTGCTGTCGGGCGACTGCTCGCCCGCCTGGACGTGGACCCGCCTGCGCCGTTCGGTGTGGATGTCCTCGGCGAGATTCGCGAGCAGCAAGAACTGGCAGAACGCCCGGACGACCGGGATCGCCTCGTCGACGCCGACATTCGCGAAAAAGTCCGCCAACTCCGCGCGGTCGATCTCCGAGCGGCGCACCCGGAACGACTCCTTGCGGGCATGTTCGACCAGGTCGAAGACGTGCTGGCCGGATTGCTCGCAGATGATGTCGCCGAGGACGCGGCCGAGCAGCCGGATGTCCTCGCGCAACGGCTCGGTGGCGATTCGTTCCGGATCGTTCGGGTCGAACAGAGATACCGCGTCAGTCACACAGCCCAGTATCCTCGGCTGGCGCCCGGCTCGCCACCGGAACGATCAGTGCCCGGCGGGAGCCTGCGGCGCGGGCGGGGCCTGCTGCGGGGCCGGAGCGGCCGGAGCAGGGGCGGCAGGCGCTCCAGGCGCGGGCGCTTGGTCCTGCGGGGCGGGCGGGATCTGGGGAATCTGCGGGGCTCCGCCGGAGCCCGCGCCCCGGCTGACTCCGGAGTAGCCCGGATCGGCCGTCCTGCGCTCGTCCTGCTCGGTCTTGAGCTTGATCTGGTAGCTGACCCCCACAATGGCGACGAGCCAGACCAGGCCGACGAAGATCGTGATGCGGTTCAGGTTGCGCTCCGCCTGCGTCGAGCCGGAGAGGCTCGACTGCACGCCGCCGCCGAACAGGGACGACAGGCCCCCGCCTTTCCCCCGGTGCAGCAACACCAAGAGGACCAGCAGCAAGCTGCTCACCATAATGGTGATCTCAAGCGTAAGTCTCACGGCGGGGTAGTCTACCCCATCCGCCCGCCCCAGATGACGAGCTGCTGCCCTCGGACGACTTCCCCGCCCCGCGTTGCGGCGCGACCCACGCGCAATCTTCATCCGCTATCGTGACCAACATGACACTCGAAGCGTTGGACTGCCCGACGGCCCGGCTGAGCCTGTCGAGCGTGGTGAACTTCCGGGACGCGGTCGGGCACCCCCGTCCGCTCGCCGGACACGGCGGCGCAGCGCTGCGCCCCGGCCAGTTCTACCGGTCGGGCACGCTCGACCCCGACGAGGCCGACAGCTCGCTGCTCTCTGGCCTGCCGGTCTCGCTGGTCGTGGACCTGCGCACGCCATGGGAGGTGGAGCGCAGGCCCGACCGGGTGCCGCCGGGGGCCCGGTACGCGCACATCAGCGTCCTCGGGTCCGGGACGCAGGCCGAACAAGCGGTCTACGGGCATATTCCGGACCCCGACGAGGCCCGCGAGTCGCTGCGCAAGCTCAACCGGGGCTTCGTGACCGACCCTGAGCAGCGCGACCAGTTCCGCGCGGTGTTCCACGCGTTCGCCGAGGCCGACGGAGCCGGGCCCAATGGCGCTGTGGTCTTCCACTGCTCGTACGGCAAGGACCGCAGCGGCTGGACCGCCGCCATGCTGCTCTTCATCGCGGGGGTGAGCGACTCCGACGTCCTCGCCGACTACTTGCTCAGCAACGCGTTCCTCGCCGAGGTCAACCGCACGCGTTTGGAGCAGGCCCAGGCGCAGGACGGGCCGGAGGCCGCGAACGCGCGGGCGCCCATCTTCGAGGTGCACCCGGACTATCTGGGCACCGGCCTCGCCCAGGTCGAGCGCGACTACGGGACGGTGGACGAGTACCTCCGGCGCGGACTTGGCCTCGACGAGCAGGTGCTCGGCCGGTTGCGCGAGAAGCTCCTGCGCTGAGCGGCCTGCTGCGCTAGTTGGCCTTGGCGGCCAGCGACGCGAAGGCGATGATGGCCGCGAACTCCTCGACCTTGAGCGAAGCGCCGCCGACCAGCGCGCCGTCCACATCGGGCTCCGCGAGGAGCTCGGCGGCGTTGCCCTTGCCCACCGAGCCGCCATAGAGGATCCGGACCGTGCGGGCGACTTCGTCCCCGCCGACCTCCGCGAGGATCTTGCGCAGCGCCCCGCAGACCTCCTGGGCATCCTTCGGGCTTGCGACCTTGCCCGTCCCGATGGCCCAGATCGGCTCGTACGCGACGACGACCTTGAGCAGCTGCTCCTCGGACAGGCCTGCGAGGGCGGCGCGGAGCTGCTGGTCGCAGTGCGAGATATGGCCGCCCGAGTCGCGGACGTCCTCGCCCTCCCCGACGCAGAGGATCGGGGTCAGCTCGTGGCGCAGCGCGGCCTTGACCTTCGCCGCCACCAGCTCGTCGGTCTCGTGGTGGTACACCCGCCGTTCCGAGTGGCCGACGGCGACCTGCGTGCAGCCGAGCTTCGCGAGGAAGCCGCCAGGAATCTCGCCGGTGTACGCGCCCGCGTCATGCTGCGAGATGTCCTGCGCGCCGTATTTCACCGGCAGGCCGTCCGACTCCACCACGGCCTGGACGCTCCTGATGTCCGTGAACGGGACGAGCACCGAGGCGTCCACCGTCGTGAAGTGCTCCGGTTTGAGCGCATGGCTGAGCTTTTGCACCAAGGCGATGGCCTCGAAATGGTTGAGGTTCATCTTCCAGTTGCCCGCGATGAGGGGCTTGCGCGCCGCAGAAGTCATAGCTGACGACTTTAGCGGTCGAGCACGGCGATGCCCGGCAGGGTCTTGCCTTCGAGGAATTCGAGGGACGCGCCGCCGCCGGTGGAGATGTGCGAGAAGTCGTCCTCGCCCAGCTTCAAGGTCCGCACGGCGGCCGCGGAGTCCCCGCCGCCGACCACGCTGAACGCGCCCTCGGCGGTCGCCTCGACGATCGCGCCCGCGATGGTGCGCGTGCCCCAGGCGAACGCCGGGAACTCGAACACCCCGAGCGGGCCGTTCCAGAAGATCGTCTTCGCAGGCCCCGCCCCGCCGGACTCCAGCAGCGCCGCCGCGAAGAGCTTGTGCGTCGCAGTGCCGACGTCCAGGCCCAGCCAGCCGTCCGGGATCGCGTCCGCGGCGACGTTCTGCGTCTGCGCGTCCGCCGCGAACTTGTCCGCGACCACCACGTCGACGGGGAGCTTGATCACCGAGCCGTAGCGCTCCAGGAGGCTCTTGGCGTTCTCGATCTGGTCCTCCTGCAAGAGAGAGGCCCCGACCGAGTGGCCCTGGGCCGCGAGGAATGTGAACGCCATGCCGCCGCCGATCACCAACGTGTCCACCCTTGGGGCGAGGTTCTCGATCACGGCGAGCTTGTCGGAGACCTTGGAGCCGCCCAGCACGACCGCGTACGGGCGCTCCGGGGCCTCGGTGAGCCGCTTGAGCACGTCCACCTCGACGGCGACCAAGTCGCCCGCGTACGCGGGGAGCAGCTTCGCCACGTCGTAGACCGAGGCCTGCTTGCGGTGCACCACGCCGAAGCCGTCGGAGACGAACGCGCCGTCCTCGCCGACCAGCTCGACGAGGTCGCGGGCCAGCGACTCGCGCTGCGCGTCGTCCTTGCTGGTCTCGCGCGGGTCGAAGCGCACGTTCTCGAGGAGCAGCACGTCGCCGTCGGTCAGGCCCTCCGAACGCGCGAGCGCGTCCTGCCCGACCACGTCGCCCGCCAGCTGGACGTGCCGTCCGAGCCGCTCGGCGAGCTCGACGGCCACCGGGGCGAGCGAGTACTTCGGGTCGGGAGAGCCGTCCGGCCTGCCGAGGTGCGCGGCGACCACGACCTTCGCGCCCGCCTCGGCGAGCTTCTTGATGGTCGGGACCGACGCGACGATCCGGCCGGGGTCGGTGATCGCGGAGCCGTCCAGCGGGACGTTCAGGTCGGAGCGCACGAGCACGCCCCGTCCGGCGACGCCTGCGGCGAGCAGGTCTTCAAGCGTGGAGATCGCCATGAGCAACGTCCTTTCTCAGGAGAGGGACTTGCCGACCAGGCCGATCAGGTCCACAAGCCGCGAGGAGTAGCCCCACTCGTTGTCGTACCAGGCCGCGACCTTGATCTGGCCCGCGACGACCTTGGTCAGCGGCGCGTCGAAGATGCTGGAGTGCGGGTCGCCGATGATGTCGCCGGAGACGATCGGGTCGGTCGAGTACTTCAAGATGCCCTTGAGCGGGCCCTCGGCGGCGGCCTGCACGGCGGCGTTCACCGACTCCACCGTCGCTTCCTTCTCGACGTCGAGCGTGAGGTCGGAGATCGAGCCGGTCGGGGTCGGCACGCGCAGCGCGTAGCCGTCGAGCTTGCCGACCAGCTGCGGGAGGACGAGGCCGATGGCCTTCGCGGCCCCGGTCGAGGTCGGGACGATGTTCAGCGCGGCGGCGCGGGCGCGGCGCAGGTCCTTGTGCGGGCCGTCCTGCAGGTTCTGGTCCTGGGTGTAGGCGTGGACCGTGGTGAGGCCGCCGCGCACGATGCCAAAGGCCTCGTCGATCACCTTGAGCACCGGGGCGATGGAGTTCGTGGTGCAGGAGGCGTTCGAGATGATCTTCTGGCTGCCGTCGTACTTGTCCTCGTTCGCGCCGAGCACCACGGTCAGGTCCTCGCCGGTGGCGGGGGCGGAGATGATGACCTTCTTCGCGCCGGCTTCGAGGTGGCCCTTGGCCTTGGCGGCGTCGGTGAAGATGCCGGTGGACTCGACCACGACGTCGACGCCGAGCTCGCCCCACGGCAGGGCCGCCGGGCCCTCTTTGATCGCGAGCGCGCGGATCTTCTGGCCGCCGACGACGATGTCCTGGCCGTCGACCGAGACCTCCTCGGGGAAGCGGCGCAGGATCGAGTCGTACTTGAGGAGGTGGGCCAGGTGCGCCGGGTCGGTGAGGTCGTTCACGGCCACAATTTCGAAGTCCGCGCGACCGGCCGCTTTCGCCGCGTGCGCCGCCCGGAAGAAGTTCCGACCGATCCGTCCGAAACCGTTGACGCCTACTCGAATGGCCACGTGCGAACTCCTTCGTAAGTCAGTTGTGCGGTTGCACGGCCCAGCCTAGTGGTTTTCTCGGAGCGCCACGCAGACGCCCCTATCCCCCCGGCGGGACGGGACGGGTCATGAGGTCCACGTACCAGCTGTAGTAGCGGTCGTTGTCGAAACGAGTGAGCACGGTCACCGGACGGCGGCCGGGAACGGGGGCCGCGCTGTACGAGACGGCGCCGTCGGACGCGCCGGGCTTCGCGACCACGGCAGGCCACACCACGCGCCGCGTGGTGGCGAAACTCGGGTCGACCGCGTACGCCAGCGCCGATTGGTCCCACAGCGGCTGGGTGTAGCCGGGATCGTCTTCGAACCCGCCCTTGCCGTCGAGGCCCGCGCCGACGATCTCGCGGTAGAGGTCGGTGATCGCCGTCGGGCGCGCCGGGCGCGCGATCCGCCGGTAGACCTCGCCGGTCAGCGGCGTGGTGGCCGAGAGGTCGAGCGGGGCGACGACCACCGGCACCGGCAGCTTCAACACCTCGTCCGCCGCGACCGGGTCGAACCACCAGTTCAGCTCGGCCTTCGCCGTCGTGTTCCCCGGCACGTCGAACGCGCCGCCCATGACGACGACCTGCTTGATGAGCCCCACCACGTCGGGGTGCTCGCGGGCGACGAGCGCGAGGTCGGTCAGCGGTCCAATCGCGACGATCGTAATTTCGTGCGGATGCGCGCGCGCCGACTGGACGATGAAGTCCGCCGCGCGCTGCCTGCGGGGCTCGGTGCGCTCGGCGAAGCCGTCCGGCGGGGGGACCAGGTCGGCCTTCGAGCGTGGCTTCTTCGTCCCCCAGGCCCCGATGAAGCCGTCGCCGCCCGCGCCCGCCGCGAAATCGGCGGCCACTGCGGCGCGGTCGTGCGCGAGCGGCAGGTCGGCTCCGGGGTACACGCCGACGGACTCCCCGATCCCGAGCCGCTCGGTCATGCGCACGGCCTCGGCGATCTCTTGGTCCCGCCACTCGTCGCCGCTCACCACGGCGACCCCGAGGAGGTCGATCTTCCCCTCGGCGCGCAATTGCGCCGCCATGGCGACGACCTGCCCGTCGTCCAGCATGGTCGCGAAGTCGGTGTCGATGATGATCTTCGCCGGGCCCGCCTCGTCAGCGCGGGCAGGCGCGAAACACATGGCCAGGACGAGGAACGGACACGCGAGGAGCCGGACCCCGAGCGCCATCAGTCCTCGTCCTCCAACAGGTCCGGAGAAACTGCGGACTCGGTGTCGGGCACGCCGCGGAGCGCGGCGACCTTGTCCGCCATGGACAAGAGCCTGCGGATCCGGCCCGCGATGGCGTCCTTCGTCATCGGCGGCTCGGACAGGGAGCCCAGCTGCTCCAGCGAGACCTCTTTGTGGGCCATGCGCAGCTTGCCCGCGACGAACAAATGGTCGGGCACCTCGGAGCCGAGGATCTCGATGGCGCGCTCGACCCTGGCGGCCGAGGCGAGCGCGGCGCGGGCCGAGCGGCGCAGATTCGCGTCGTCGAAATTGGCGAGGCGCTGCGGGGCCGTGCGGACCTGGCGCTGCTGCCGGTGCTCCTCCCACACTTTCCAGCTGCTCTTCGCGCCCATCCGGGTGAGCAGCTCGCCGATCGCCTCCGCGTCGCGCACCACGACCCGGTCCTGGCCGCGCAGCTCGCGGGACTTCGCCTGGACTCCGAGCCTGCGGGCCGCCCCGACCAGCGCCAGCGCCGCGAGCGGGCTGGGAGCCGCGATCTCCAGCGCCGCCGTGCGGCTGGGCGCCGCGAGCATGCCGCTCGCGAGGAACGCGCCGCGCCAGGCCCCTTCCACGTCCTCGAGGCTTCCGTTCACCACTGCGGCGGGCAGTCCCACCACCGGGCGGCCCTGCCCGTCGATCATCCCGGTCTGACGGGCCAGCATCTCCCCGCCCCTGGTCACCCGCACCACGTAGCGGTGGTACTTGTGGGACCCGCCGGGAGGCAGGATGTGGACCTCGCTCGCCGCCCCGTGGAGCTCGTGCAGGCCGAGCCGAAGCCGTTTCGCGGATCCGGCGTGGTCGAGCTCCGCGCCCACCACGATCCGCCCGGACAGGATCTGCAGGCCGCCGCCGAACCGCAGCACGGCGGCCACCTCGGCCTTACGCGCCGAAAGCGCCCCCGGCGGCACCATGCACAGCTCGTCCTTGATATCTATCGTCATTCCGTTGGTCATAGACCGCCATCCTCTTGCCCTATCAACTCCGCGAGCCCTGTCAATTCCATAAGCACAGCAGCCAGCGCCTTCGGGTCGTGCTGATGCGTCCCCGGGATCGCCACCTGGGCGAACGTCGGGGTCGCGCCGACCCGGGCGGCCGCCCGGGCGAGCTGTTCTCGCTCCACGCCGTCCGGCACCGAGGCCGCATCGACCACAATATGGTCCACTCGCAACCCCGGCGCGTGCTGGGAGAGCACGTGCAGGTGCCGCTCAGTGGAGAAGCCCGCCGTCTCGCCCGGTTCCGGAGCGAGATTCAACACGAGCACTTTTCGCGCAGCGGTCGCGGTCAAAGCGTGCAGCTGATCCGGCACGAGCACGTGCGGAATGACGCTGGAGAACCACGACCCCGGCCCGATCACGACCAAGTCGGCGCGCGTGATCGCGTCGACGGCTTCTGCGCAGGCTGGTGGCTCCATCGGCAGCAGCCTTACCCGCCGAACCTTACCCGGTGTCGTCGCAACTGCAACTTGGCCTCGGATTCTGCGGATGAGCCGAGGGTCCTCCTCGATGCCCGAGACCTCCGCCTCGATGTGCAGCGGCACCGTCGACATCGGCAGCACGCGGCCTTGGACCCCGAAGGTCCGGACCATCACGTCCAGCGCCTGGACCGGGTCGCCGAGCACTTCGGCGAGCCCTGCGAGCAGGAGGTTCCCCACGGGATGGCCCGCGAGCGCCCCGACCCCGCCGAACCGGTGCTGGAGCACCTCCGCCCAGATTCCCGACTCGCCGTCGTCCGGGGCGAGCGCCACGAGCGCCATCCGCAAATCCCCCGGCGGAATCACATCGAGCTCGTGGCGCAGCCTGCCTGAGGAGCCGCCGTCGTCCGCGACGGTCACCACCGCCGTCACGTCCTTGGTGAGGCGCCGAACCGCCGAAAGGGTCGCGTAGAGGCCGTGCCCCCCGCCCAACGCCACCACCGAGAGCTCCTCGGAGCCTTTCTGCGCATGCCGGGCCATCGTCACTCCAGCCCCAGGTCGCGGTGGATCACCCGGACGGTCAGCCGTTCGTCTTGCCCGATGAGCGCCCCCAACGCCACCGCCATGGCCACGCTGCGGTGCTTGCCGCCGGTGCAGCCGACCGCGATCGTCATATAGCGCTTCGCCTCCTTGCGGTAGCTGGTGAGCACGAGGCGCAGCAGCTCGTGGTAGGTCCGCAGGTACTCCTTGGCCCCGGGCGCGCCCAACACGTACTCCGAGACCTCGGCCTCCAGCCCGGTGTGGTCGCGCAGCTGGCGCACCCAATGCGGGTTCGGCAGGAACCGCACGTCGGCGACCATGTTCGCGTCGAGCGGGAGCCCGTATTTGAACCCGAAGGACTGCACGGTCACACTGGTCTTCGCGCGGGCTGCCGAGCCGCCCCACTCCTGCTCCACCATGTCCCTCAGCTCTTTGACCGAGGAGACCGAGGTGTCGAGGATCGAGTCCGCCTCCGCGTAGAGCGGCTCCAAGAGGGCGCGCTCCCGCTCGATCCCCTCGGCCAGGGTGTCGTGGCCCTGCAGGGGATGGCGGCGGCGGACCGACTCGAAGCGGCGGATCAGGACCTCGTCGGAGGCCTGGAGGAACAGCACCTTCGGATCGAGGCCCTGGCCGCGCAGCTCCGCGAGGAGCGAGTGGATGTCGCCAGTGAAATCCCTGGTCCGAGAGTCCACCAGCACCGCGAGCCGGGGAATCCGGGTCTCCGGGTCGAGACCGATCTCCACCATGCGGGTGACCAGCTTCGGCGGAAGGTTGTCGGCCACGTACCACCCGACGTCTTCGAGGATCTTCGCCGCCGTGCCGAGGCCCGCCCCGGACAGGCCGGTGAGGAAGAGGACCTCGATCGCGGGGCTCTCTGGCTTCTTCTCGGGTTCCGTCATGATGCCACTTCCGCCGTGCCGTCCTTTTTGTCGAGCGCCGTCTTTTGCAACGCGGCGACGACCGCCCCGGCGAGCACCGGGCCGAAGCCGGGCAGCGCCGCGATCTCCTCCGCGCTCGCGTCCGCGAGCTTGCGCACCGAGCCGAAATGCTTGACCAGCTGCGCGCGCCGACGCTCGCCGAGGCCTTTCACCTCGTCCAACGCCGAGGCGGTCATCCGCTTCGAGCGCTTCTGCCGATGGTGGGCGATCGCGAAGCGGTGGGCCTCGTCCCGGATCCGCTGCAGCAAGAACAGGCCCGCGCTGCTGCGCGGCAGGATCACCGGGTCCTCCTCGTCCGGCAGCCACAGCTCTTCGAGCCGTTTCGCGAGCCCGACCACCGGGATGTCCGAGGCGCCCAATTCCGTGAGCGCCTCGAAGGCGGCCCGAACCTGCGGCTGCCCTCCGTCGATGACCAGGAGTCCGGGGTCCGGACGGTCGCCGCCCTTCTCGGACTGGCGGTGCGCGAACCGGCGACGGACGACCTCCGCGATATTCCCCGTGTCGTCGTTCCCGACGACGCCGTCCGTCCCCTTGACCGTGTAGTGCCGGTAGTCGGCCTTCTTCGGCAGCCCGTCGTCGAACACGACCAGCGACGCGACCACGTCCGTGCCCTGGACGTGCGAGATGTCGACGCATTCCATCCGGATCGGCGGCGCGGGCAGGTCGAGCGCCTCGTAGATCTCCTGCAACGCGGCCGAGCGCTCGGTGAAGTCGCCGCTGCGGCGCAGCTTGTGCTGCGCGAGGGCCTCGTGCGCGTTGCGCGCGACCGTCTCCATGAGCTTGCGTTTGTCGCCGCGCTGCGGCACGCGCAACGCCACCGGGCCGCCCCGCAGCGTCGAGAGCCACGTGGTGAACCCGTCGACGTCGCCCGGCAGCTCGGGGACCAGGATCTCGCGCGGGGCGGCGGCGAAACGCGCCGAGCGGCCGAACCGGTCCGTCGTCTCGGAATGCTCGACGAGGTCGCCGTAGAACTGCAGGAGGAACTCCTCCACCATGTCGCTCTGCGTCTCCGGCTGGGAGCTGTACACGTTGTCCACCACCCAGCCGCGCTGGCCGCGCACCCTGCCCTCGCGCACCTGGAAGACCTGCACCGCCACCTCAAGGTCGTCGGAGTCGAACGCCACCACGTCCACGTCCGAGCCGTCGGCGAGCACGACGGCCTGGTGCTCCAGCGCCTTGTCCAGCGCCGAGAGCTCGTCGCGCAGCCGCGCGGCCGTCTCGAAGTCGAGCTCCTCGGAGGCCGCCAGCATCCGCTTGCGGGTCTCGCGCACCAGCGTGTCGGCCCCGCCCGCCAGGAAGTCGCAGAAGGACTCCACGATCTCCCTGTGCTCGGCGGCGCTCACCCGGTCGACGCAGGGCGCGGAGCATTTGTCGATATAGCCGAGCAGGCACGGCCTGCCGATCTGGCCGTGCCGCTTGAACACGCCGTTCGAGCACGTCCGGGCGGGGAACACCTTGGTCAAGAGGTCCACCGTGTTGCGGATCGCCCACACGTGGGAGTACGGGCCGAAATACCGGACGCCCTTGCGGCGCGCGCCACGGTAGACGAACAGGCGCGGGTACTCCTCGTTCAGGCTCACCGCCAGCATCGGGTAGCTCTTGTCGTCGCGGTAGCGGACGTTGAACCGGGGGTCGAACTCCTTGATCCAGTTGAACTCCAGCTGCAACGCCTCGACCTCGGTGGCCACCACGGTCCACTCCACCGTGGCGGCCGTCGTCACCATCTGCCTGGTGCGCGGCGCGAGCGCGTAGAGGTCCTGGAAGTAATTGGACAGCCTGGCCCGGAGATTCTTGGCCTTGCCGACATAAATCACCTGGCCAGAAGGATCTCGGAACCGGTAGACGCCAGGCTCGGTCGGGATGGTCCCCGCCGCGGGGCGGGCCAGCCCGCCTGCAAGGCGAGGAACGGTCACCGGGTCTACCACGCCCTCAAGGCTAGCGCGCGGGCCGATCTCCCTCCCTGTGAGTCGATCCACAGGTCCCCGAGCCGGGGCGGTCATCGACGTTCGGCGGTGAAATAACCGCTCGAACGCCACAGCTCGGCGAACCGGTCCGGGAACGGCCTGCCTTGCGAGGCGGCCAGCTCCGCCCGGTTGACCGGGGCGACGTCCCAGCCCCGTTCGGCGAGCCACCGCTCCGGGAGCTCTCTCGGGTCGTCGTACCACAAGGAGGTCACGTCGAACGCGGAATCCTCGGCACCGAGGGACAAGCCCTTCGCGGCCGCTTCGCGGATCCGCCCGACGTCGCCGGGGCGGAACCCGTTCTCCGCGCCGATGTGGCTTCCCGGGGCGGACAGCGCGTTGATCTGCTCGAAGAGCGCGTCCTGCGCCGCGCCCGGCAGGTAGATCAGCAGGCCTTCGGCGAGCCAGGCCGTCGGCTTCGCGGGGTCGAACCCAGCGGCCTTGAGCGCGACGGGCCAGTCGTCCCGGAGGTCGGCCGCGACCTCGTGGCGCTCCACCAGCGGCTGCGCGCCGAGTTTGCCGATGACCTCCCCTTTGAACCGCAGCACCTCGGGCTGGTCCACCTCGAACAGCACGACTCCTTTGGCCCATGGGATCCGGTAGGCCCGCGCGTCAAGGCCCGAGGCGAGGATCACGACCTGCGGCGTGGCCGAGGCGGCGAAATACTCGTCGAAATAGCGCGTCCGGGAGCCGAAGAAGTCCGCCCAGAGCGCTGTCCGCTCGTCCCAATCGGCCTCGTCCCCCGCGTTCGCGAGCTGCGCGTCCGTCTCCGGGTGGCCCGCAGCCTTGACGAAAGCCTCCGCGAACGGGTCAAGCGCGAGCGGCTGGGCCCGACGGCTCTGCAACGCGCGGGCCGACGCGACGCCGAGCGCCGTGTACCCGACGCTCGACACGATGTCCCAGGAGTCGTTCTCGCTGCGCGCGGAGGGATGGTTGATTGCCATGGCACAACAGTAGCCCGGCTTGCCGACATATACTCGGCCTATGAGAATCCGGGCGGGAAAAGAAGCGGCGTTCCTCGAGCTGGCACGGGAGCACCTCGGCGACGGGCTCGCGGAGGAGCTGTGGGCGCTGCGCAAGCCTGCAGCGCAGTTGGCGGTCGGCGCGCCCTCGGGCGACGAGCATCGGGCCTCCCGTTTCGGCGGACTCCCGCTCCTCGATCCCGAGATGCCCTGGCCAGTGCGGAAGGACAGGCCGCTGAGCTTCCTCGCCCTGCTCGACCTCGAGCAGCTCGCCCCGTTCGCGGCCGCCACAGGCCTGCCAACGGAAGGGTTCCTCAACTTCTTCTCCATCCTGGACGATTTCAAGGCGGACGTTCTTCTGCCGTGGGGGGAAGTCGACCAATTCGGCGAGTGGCGGGTCCTCCTCTCGAGCCCCGAGGCCACGGCTCGGACTCCAGATCGCGCGGTCAAAGCGTTCCCGTCGAGATCGTTGGAGCCGAAACCGGTCTGCTCGCTGCCAGATATCGAAGAGCTGAGGACAGAGGCGCTGCTCCAAAAGCACGGCATCACCGACCAATGGGCGTTCTACGACTTCGTGGAGCCATGGGAAGAGTGGTCGTCCGCCCCTCTGTGCAGCACCGGAGACGGGCACTACCACCAGCTCGGCGGGTGGCCCGACCTCGTCCAGAGCTCCGTCTTCGACTACGCCACCGACTACACCATGGGCACCCCGTTCGCGGCCGGACCGGACGATTGGCGGCTCGTGCTCCAAATCGACTCGCACTGGGACATGGACCACGATTGGATGTGGGGCGACGTCGGCGTTCTGTATTTCTTGCTCACCGAGGCGAATCTGCGGGCAGGCGCGTTCGACCAGACTTGGCTTGTCATGCAATGCACCTAGACGCTCGGCTCAGCCCAGCGCCGCGATGACCGCCCTCGCCGCCTGGCCGGTCGTCGCGCCGCCGCCGAGGTCGGGGGTCACGTGCTCGCCTCGGGCCACGACCGTGCGAACGGCGCGGCGGAGCGCGTCCGCCTCGTCCCGCGAGCCGAGATGTTCGGCCAGGCCCGCGATGGACAGGATCGTCCCGAGCGGATTCGCGACACCCTGCCCCGCGATGTCGGGGGCGCTGCCGTGGACCGGCTCGAAGTAGCTCCACCGCTCGCCGACGTTCCCGCTCGGCGCAAGGCCCAGGCCGCCCGAGACGCCAGCCGCGACGTCCGAGAGGACGTCCCCGAGCAGATTCTCCGCGACGACCACTCCGAAGCCGCCCGGATCCGCCACCAGCCGCATCGCCACCGCGTCCGCGTTCTGGACCTCGGCCGCCACCTCCGGGTAGTCCGGCGCGACGAGCGCGAGCCGCTCGCGCAGATGCTGCCCGCTCGCGCGCAGGATGTTCGGCTTGTCGGCCACGACGAGGCTCGTCCGTCCCTCGCGGCGGGCCAGCTCGAAGGCGAAGCGCAGGATCCGGTCCGTCCCGACGTCGGTCTGCAGCCGCAGGGCGACGCGCACCCCCTCCGGACCGGAGCGCGCGGCGTTCGGATGCCGCCGCACCAGCTCCCACAACTCGCCATGGACGTCGGCGACGTCGAAGCCCGCGTAGAGCCCCTCGGTGTTCTCCCGCACGATGGCGTAGTCGAATCGCGGCGGGCTGCCGAGGAAGTCGGCGGCCGGGCGCAGATTCGCGTACAGGTCGAGACGCTGCCGTAGCTGGACCACCGGCGAGACGTATGCGAGCCCCCTGCCGCGCAGCTCGGGGTCGAGCTCGGCCTGCGCCTCGCGCTCCGGCTTGCTCGTCACCGCGCCGAGGAGGCCGCCGTCCGACTCCTCGACCAGCCGCCACGTCGCCTCCGGCACCGGGTCGCCCCCGCGCCGCCAGCACGACCAGCCGATCTCGCCGAACCGCAGCTCCCACGGCAGACCAAGCGCCTCGACGACGGGCAGCGCGGCCTCGACGACTTCGGGGCCGATCCCGTCGCCGGGCAGCACTGCGATCTTCATCGGTGTAGCGTATCCGCACCGTCCACCGGCTGCGGCGAGCGCCGGTTTCCTGGCGTACATTGGTTTTTGGCGATACGTGACGAACATCACTCGACCTGCTCGGGGTCTGAGCCGCCGTCGCTTTCGCCGTCAATCGCGCAAACGACTCCGCGCTGCGCATCATCACAACTGGAGGCGTCATGCAACTCCACCTTCTCCCTATCCTCGCCATCGCCGCCGCAGGCCCGCTGGCGGGGCTCGCCCCGGCGGGGGCCGAATCGGCAGGGGCCGCGTCCTCCTGCGCCGCATTGGAGGAATCGATGCCCGGCCTCGTCTCGTTGCAGGCCCAGTACCACGACCTTGCGGGCACCACGGGCGAAGTCGACGTCATGGCATGGCAAAACGACCCGATGGGCCTCTACGCCAAAGGCCAGACCCTCTCTGCGACATTGCACGAGACGGGCGGCGCGCTCCACGAGGCGGGGCCCGACATCACCGCGCCGAGGCTGAGCGGCGCGACCGCCCAACTCACCGACATGGTGGACGAGGGCACGGGCGTCATCGACAGCTACCTCGCCGATCCGTTCTCCGCGCTGCGCCCGGAGGCGAACGACCAGCTCACCGATCTCGCGCAACGCGGATTGGTCTCGTTCGTGCATTTCCAGGACGCGTACCAGGCTTCCTGCGGAGCGCTTCCCACCGACGGCATACCAGCGCATATGCCCCCGCGCTGACAGCCCGGTCTTTCACCGAGAGCGGCGGCGCGCGTCCGTGTAGCGTGTCGGCATGAAGCCGCTCGTCGTCGCGCTCCTGCTTTATGCCAGCTGCCTGGCCAGTTGCTCGTCCGAGCCTGGTCAGCAGCCGCAGGACTGCGCGGACGCGAGCCCCGGCAGGCCCGTGGCGAAGGTCTCGGACGCCGAGGGCGGCCAGGACTTCGCGAGCCGTCCCGAGCACGCCAGCGGCTACCGGACCGGCATGAAGGCCGTCGAAACCCGAAGCTCCATGGTGGTCACCGCGAACCCGTTGGCGAGCAAGGCCGCCTGCGGCGTCTTGCGCTCCGGCGGCACTGCGGCGGACGCGCTCGTCGCGGCGCAGGCGGTCCTCGGCCTCGCCGAGCCCCAGTCCTCGGGCGTCGGCGGAGGCGCGTTCCTGCTGTACTACGACGCGGCGAAGCGCGTGCTCGAAGCCTACGACGGGCGGGAGACCGCGCCCGCCGCCGCGACGGGCGACTACCTGCGCCAGGTCGACGAGGCCGACCGGACCGAGCCGAAGCCAAGCGCGCGGGCGAGCGGGCGCTCCATCGGGGTCCCCGGCGTGCTGCGGCTCCTTGAGCTCGCCCAGCGCGAGCACGGCGCGAAGCCATGGCGCGAGCTTTTCGACCCCGCGATCTCCCTCGCCGACCACGGCTTCGCGATCAGCCCCCGGATGGCCGGAGTGATCGCGCCCGAGGCCGCGAGCCTGCGCCGGGACCCGCAAGCCGGGGCCTATCTCTTGCATCCGGACGGAAGCCCCAGGGCAGCGGGCGAGATCTTGACGAACCCCGCGTACGCCAAAGTCCTCGGCGCGGTCGCCAGCGAGGGGGCGGACGCGTTCTACACCGGAGCGGTCGCGCGCGACATCGTGGACGCGGTCGGACGCTCCGACAACGGGCGCACCCCCGGCCAGATGGCACTGCGCGATCTCGCGGACTACCGCGTGAAGAAGCGCCAGCCGGTCTGCGTCGACTACCGGGGCCACCAGGTGTGCGAGATGCCGGGGCCCTCCTCGGGCGGGATCGCCGTGGCGCAGACGCTCGGGATCCTCTCGCATTTCGACCTCAAAAAATTCAGCGACCTCGGCAAACTCAGCGACCTCGGCGACGACGGCGGGCGGCCGGACCCGCAGGCCGTGCACCTCGTCGCAGAGGCCGAGCGGCTCGCATACGCCGACCGGGACAAGTACCTCGCGGACCCGGACTTCGTGCCGCCGCCGGGCGGCTCCCCCGCGCAACTGCTCGCCCCGGCGTACCTCGCGGAGCGGGCGAGGCTCGTCGACCCCGGCCACAGCATGGGCGTCGCGGCGGCGGGCGACTTCGGCCCGGTCGATTTCGCCGTCGCCCCCGGACACGAGCATGGCACGAGCCAGATCACCGTCGTGGACTCCCACGGCAACGCCGCGAGCATGACCACGACCGTGGAATCGGCGTTCGGGTCGTACCACCTGGTGGACGGGTTCTTCCTGAACAACCAGCTCACGGATTTCTCCGCGCAGCCTGTCGACGACGCGGGCCGCCCCGTCGCCAACTGCGTCCAGCCGGGCAAACGCCCGCGCAGCTCGATGTCGCCGACCTTGGTGTTCGGGGCGGGCGGACCGCAATCCGGCGACCTCGAATTCGCCCTCGGCTCCCCCGGCGGCAGCACCATCATCCAATACGTGGTGAAGACCCTGGTCGCCCTCTTGGACTGGGGGCTCGACCCGCAGCAGGCGGTCGGCATGGTCGACTTCGGCGCGAGCAATTCGCCGACGACGAACATCGGCGGCGAGCACCCGCTGGTCCAAGCCGCCGACAACGGGGCGGACGACCCCCTCGTCGCGGCGCTGCGAAAACTGGGGCATGTCGTGGACGTGCGCCCGCAGGATTCCGGGCTCTCCGCCATCCGTCGCACCGCGACCGGCTGGGAGGGCGGCGCAGACCCCCGCCGCGAGGGCGTGGTCATGGGCGACGCGGAGCGGGTGAAATAGCCCGACCGGGGGAACTGGTGTCCCAATTGACGCATTCGGGCTCGGGGCATTGCGGCCCCGGTCGCGCGGCGGCAAGGTTGAAGCGCAAGGAAACGAATGCCGAACAGTTCTGGAGGGCAGCTCGATGCCGGTGGACAAACGTCCCGAAAAAGGGTGGGAAAACATAGCCGACGACGACTGGGAGAGCATCTACCAGGGCCGGTCTGGCCTCGTTGCCGAAAAACCGCCGTGGAATATCGGCGAGCCCCAACCAGCAATGGTCGAGCTTGAGCGCCAGGGGAAATTCCGAAGCGAAGTTCTCGACGCAGGGTGCGGCGTCGGCGAGACAGTGCTCTATCTGATCGCCAAGGGATACCGGGCGATCGGCGTCGATTTCTCGGCCTCGGCGATCGCCGAGGCGCGGGGCGCGGCCGAACAACGCGGGCTGTCCGCCGAGTTCTGGGAAGCCGATATCAGCAAACTCTCTGGTTGCGACGGCAGGTTCCAGACCATCCTGGACAGCACGCTCTTCCACGCGCTCTCGCTGGACCTGCGCGAAGGATACATCCGGTCGATCGCCCGAGCGGCAGCGCCGGGCGCGTCCTATTTCCTGCTGACTTTCTCCCATGAGGCGGTCAAGCCCGGATTCGAGTTCTCCGAGCACTCGGTGAGCGAATCAGAACTCGAGCAGCTGGTCGGCGAGCACTTCCAGATAGACGACATCAAGCCTGCCGTCGTGCACACCGGAACACCGCAGACGCTCTCGCCCGTTTTCGAAACGCATCACTTCCCCGTCGACGAGCAGGGCAGAGCGCAATTGCCCGCATGGCTGCTCACCGCGCACGCGCCGAACTAGCCGCAACCACCGGGGAGCGACGGCGCGGGCGACCGCACACGCCTACCCAGTCGCTGCGGCGGCCCGCCTCCGCGCGAGGAACCAGAGCACCAGCCTGAGCCCCGCCAGCACGAGCCAGACCGCCGCCAAAAACAACGCGACTCGAAGCGCGGACCAGCCGAACCCCCGATCCGCGACACGGACGAGATCCGGATTCGACCGCGAGTACTCCACCATCACGCCTTCCCCCGGCTGCGGCACATCCGTCGTGATGAGGCCGAACAGGCCGCCGGGCGAGAGCAAGCTGTTCGTGCGCAGGCTCGGAGTCGCGGCAGCCGCGTACCGGACGACCACTCGGTTCGAGTTCGTGGAGACCACCTCCGCGCGCGCGATCGCCGGGTCCGCGTCGATCTTCCGGTCGTCCCGGCACGTTCCGGCGAGCAGCAGTCCGCACATGACGGTGACCAAGACCCCGACAGCCACGGCGCACCGCCACACCCACGTGGCGGTCCGTCCGCTCACCGGATCCCCTCGGCGTCGAGCTCTTTCATAGCGCGGTGCAGATCGCGGAGCGCGGCGCGGTCCGTCCGGACCTCGACCACCCGCAGGCCCTCCGCCCCGTCCGCGAGCACTGCGGGCAGCTCGTCGAGCCCGGCCCGGACATACGCCGCGCCGAGCCCGGCGCACAGCGCGGCGAAGTCCCTGCCGTGCGGGGTGCCGAAGATCCGCTCGTACGCGTCCCCGAACGCGCCCGTCCCGCCCGAAGACGCAGCCCGGTACTCCGGGGCGCCCTGCTCCAGCAACTCGAAGATGCCGCCGCCGTCGTCGTTCGCCACGACGATGGTGAGCGCGGCAGGCCTCGGCTCGTGCGGCCCGATCATGAGCCCCGAGATGTCGTGGAGGAAGGTGAGATCGCCGAGCAGCGCGAACGTTCGGCCCGCGTGGGAAAGCGCGGCGCCGACCGCCGTTGAGACCACGCCGTCGATGCCGGAAACCCCCCGGTTCGAACGCACCGCGACCCCAGACGGGATCTGGCCGACGATCGCCACGTCCCGGACCGGGTTGGAGGCTCCGAGCACGAGCTGGTCGCCCGGGCGCAAGGCGCCCAGCACCGCACGGGCCACATGCAGGCCGGTCGCGGAGCCGACGCCCGCGAGGGCCCGGCCGACCGATGCGGTGGCCGCCGCCTGCGCGCGGGCGCACCGCTCCAGCCATGCGGGCGAGGGCTCGCCGAGCACAACGGCGCGGGTGCCGGCGCCCGCGACATTGCCCGCGACGTCCGGCCAGCGCGGACCGGTGGTCAGCGCGTAGACCTGGACGCCTGGGTCCGAGAGGAGCGAGGCCACCTGCCGGTGCAGCGTTGGGCGCCCGCAGATGATCGCCTGCTTGGCCCCGACGTGCGGGATCGCGAACGGGTGCAGCGCGTTCTCCGGAACGGGCGCGGTCGGCTCGGCCACGGTCGGGAGCGCGGCGAGCTCGGGGTGCGGCCCCGCGCCATGGCCCGCGACGACCACGGTGTCCACCGACAAGTCGATCTCGGTCGGGATCTCGAAGCCGCCTGCGGGGACCTCTGTCCACGGACCGCCGCCCGGCCTGCCCGCGAACGCCCCGCCCCGGTAGGACTCAAGGTCCTCCTCCGCCGTCTCGGGGACGAGCGGCTCCCGGAACGGGACGTCGAACTGCACCGGCCCGGCGTCCCCGCTGCGCGCGCCCGTCGCCGCCGAAACCGCCCGGACCACCCGCGCCCGCCATTGGCTGCCGGAGCGCGCGGACGGCTCCGCGAGCCCCGCCGAGACCGACTCGCGCACCTGGGCGCCGAAGAGCCCGAGCTGTTCGATCACTTGGTTCACCCCGGAGCCGAGCACCTCGTAGGGCTGGTTGGCGCTGAGCACGATGAGCGGCACCCGCGCGTAGTTGGCCTCGCAGACGGCGGGCCCGAGGTTGGCCACCGCCGTCCCCGAGGTCATCACCACGATGACCGGGGCCCCGGAAGCCGCAGCGAGCCCGACGGCGAGGAAACCGGCGGAGCGCTCGTCGATCCGCACATGCAGCCGCACCCGCCCCGCCCGCTCGGCGGCGTGCAGGGCGAAGGACAGCGGGGCGTTGCGCGAGCCCGGGCAGAGCACCGCGTCGCGGACTCCCCCCCGGAGGAACTCGTCGACCAGCACCCGAGCTTGCAATGTGGACGGATTCATAGTCCATAGAGCCTGCCAGATCAGGCGCGGGCCCGCCGGGTCGGGTCTGGGTCCGGCTGATCAGGCCTGAAGGAAATGCAGTTGGGCCGCTCCGCGTCCGCACAGTAGGCTCTCATCCCATGCACGACCTCGACGTCCTCCTGACCCCGGAAGCCGCCGCGAAGCTGGCCCGACGCGGCTACCAGCTCGACATCGCGGGACTGGGCTCCCTCCGCGACCAGCGGAAAACCCTGCGCAGGCAGGCCGACGAGCTGCGCGCGGAAGTCCGCGCCCTCGGCAAGGCAGGCAAGGACGCGGTCGACAAGCAGGCCCACGCCGAGCATGCGCGGGCGGTGAAAGAGCAGGTCCGGCAGGCCGAGGCCGAGCTCGACGCGCTCGAGGCAACGCTGCGCGAGGAGCTGCTGGTCATCCCGAACCTGCCCTCGGAAGCCGCGCCCGAAGGACTGGACGAATCCGACTACCAGGTCGTGAGGGTGGTCGGCGAGCCCCCGGCGTTCGACCCCGCCGACTACCCGGATGGGCCGAAAGACCACGTCACGCTCGGCGAGAAACTCGGGATCCTCGACCTCGGCCGGGCGACGAAGCTGTCCGGGCCGCGATTCTCGGTGCTCAAAGGGCTCGGCGCGCGCCTCGAACGGGCGCTCGCCGCGTTCTTCCTCGACCTGCACACCAAGGAGCAGGGCTACGAGGAGTTCTCGGTGCCGCTCATCGTCTCCGCCGAGACGCTCACCGGCTCGGGCCAGCTGCCCAAGTTCGAAGGCGACCTGTTCCGCGTCTCCGGGGAAGCAGAGACAGAACACCGCCGGTACTTGATCCCCACGGCGGAAGTGCCGCTGGTGAACTACTACGCGGGCGAGTTCCTCGGAGCCGACCAGCTGCCCATCGCCGTGACCTCGCATTCGAACTGCTTCCGCTCGGAAGCGGGCTCCTACGGCAAGGACACCAAGGGCATCCTGCGCCAGCACCAGTTCAGCAAGGTCGAGCTGGTGCGGATCGTGCCGCCAGAGGAGGCCGCCGCGCAGCAGGAGCTCATGCTCGGCCACGCGGAGCGCTGCCTCAAGGAGCTGGGCCTGCACTACCGGGTGATCGACCTGCCCGCGGGAGACTTGGGCTTCACCGCCGAGCGGACCTTCGACATCGAGGCGTGGATCCCGAGCCAGCAGACGTACCGGGAGATCTCCAGCGTGTCGAGCTGCGCCGACTTCCAAAGCCGTCGGAACGGGCTGCGGGTGAAGGGCAAGGACGGCGAGCGGATCTGGCCCGCGACGCTCAACGGCTCGGCGCTGCCGATCGGGCGCACGGTGATCGCGATCCTCGAGCAGTTCCAGCAGCCGGACGGCAGCGTCCTCGTGCCAGAAGCGCTGCGCGGATTCTTGGGCGTGGACGTGCTCAAGCCCGCTTGAGCGGTCGCGCACAAGCCTGAGCGTTAGGCTGCACGTATGGAGATCTTGGCCAGCAGGTTCATCTTGTACCCCGCCGACTACGCCGCGTCCCTGCGGTTCTACCGGGACGTGCTCGGACTCGCGATCTTCCGGGAGTACCCCGGCGGCACCGTGTTCTTCGCGGGCGGCGGTTTGATCGAGATCGCGGGCCACGGCGCTGTGGACCGCGCCGACGGCGGCGTGGCCGGGCCGAACACGTCTGCGGCGGTCTTCCTCCAGGTCCGCGACGTGTACGCCGCCGAAAGAGACCTGCGCGCGGGCGGAGTCGCGATCGAGCGCGAGGCGAAGCAGGAGCCGTGGGGCCTGCACGAGTTGCGGATCCGGGACCCGCAGGGGACGCTCTTGATCCTGGCGCATGTGCCGGAGGACCATCCGCAACGCAGGGCCGGGCATACGCTGCCGCAGCCGTGATCGCGCACGAGAGACCGTGTTCTCGTCCGAAAGCACCGGGTTCCGCGCAAGAGCTTTCTGAACTTCTCGTGAACACCGTCTGTCTTGCCGGAAGCTTGGGCGCCAACCCTCGACCCCGGACTAGACATCCTTGGACCGGCCCAGCACAATGCAAGTGTGAACACTGAGCTGATCGTCTTAGCGCTGGTCATCGTCACCGCCCTTGGCTTCGATTTCACCAACGGATTCCATGACACCGGCAACGCGATGGCCACCTCCATCGCCACCGGAGCGCTCAAGCCGAAGGTCGCAGTCGCCCTCTCCGCCGTCCTGAACTTGGTCGGAGCCTTCCTCTCGGTCGAGGTCGCGCTGACGGTGGCCACGAAGGTGGTCGGCTTCCAGGACAAGAAGGGGCTGCCGCTTCCCGGCATCGACGGACAGACCGTGCTCATCGTGGTCTTCGCGGGATTGATCGGCGCCATCCTCTGGAACGTCCTCACCTGGCTCCTCGGCCTCCCCTCCAGCTCCTCGCACGCCCTGTTCGGCGGGCTCATCGGAGCCACCATCGCCGGGCTCGGCTTCGAGAAGGTGATCTGGAAGGGCGTGGTGACCTCGGTCGTCATCCCGGCGGTCTGCGCCCCGATCGTCGCCGCGATCGTCGCCGCAGCCGGAACCTGGCTCGTGTACGCCCTCACGTCCCGCGTCGCGGAAGCCGCGAAAGAGCGCGGCTTCCGGTACGGGCAGATCGGCTCCGCCTCCCTGGTCTCCCTCGCCCACGGCACCGGCGACGCGCAAAAGACCATGGGCATCATCACCCTCGCCCTGGTCGCAGCCCACGAGGTCGACGCCCATGGCGGGAAGCCGGAGGTCCCCTTCTGGGTGAAGCTCTCCTGCGCCCTCGCCATTGCCCTCGGCACCTACATCGGCGGGTGGCGGGTGATCCGCACCCTCGGCAAGGGCCTCGTCGAGATCTCGTCCCCGCAGGGCATGGCCGCCGAGTCCTCCTCCGCCGCCATCATCTTGAGCTCCAGCTACGCGGGCATGGCGCTGTCCACCACGCATGTCGCCACCGGGTCCATCCTCGGCACCGGGATCGGCAGGAAAGGAGCCGAGGTCCGCTGGGGCGTCGCCGGGCGGATGGTGCTCGCCTGGATCATCACCCTGCCCGCCGCAGCGGTTGTCGGCGCGGGATGCTTCCTCGTCGCCAGCCTCTTGCCGCCGCTTCCCGGCGCGCTGGCCATCTTCGCGATTCTGCTCGCCGCATGCGGCGCGATGTGGCTGCGCGCCCGCAAGCACAAGGTCGACTCGAACAACGTCAACGCCGACTGGGACGAGGCGACGGATGTCCTCGACACGCCAGAGACCGGCCATTCCGCCACCACGCACTCCCTTGAGGGAGCTGCGGCCGACGACGACAAGGCACCGGTCTCGGCCGGACTGAGAGGAACTGAGCACTGATGTCACTCGCAGAATGGTTGAAAACCGCCAAGGCGCTCGGCACCGTCCTCGTCGTCGGCTTGGTCCTCGGCGCAGGCCTTCCCGCGCTTTTCTCCTTCGGGGTCGCCAGCCTCTACAGCGACCAGCCCGAGAACGGCGGAGCGGTGGCCATCACCCGCAACCCGCTCCGGCAAGCCGCTGGCTGGGCTTCCTTCGCCCTGGTCGCGCTCGCCGTCCTCTTCGGCATCGCGGTGATCATGGAGAAGGTGCTCAAAGCGCACTTCGGCCTCGACGTGACGTTCTGGAACTGATTCTTCTCCTAGAATTAAGTCCCACAAGCCTGTAGGCTCGAAAACGTCCCGCACCAGCGACTGAAAGAGGATCCGTCCATGCCGCTTCCCCCGCCGTGGCAGGCGATTGTGAAGTGGCTGCGCGCCGGGTACCCCACCGGGCCCATCCCGGAGCAGGATTTCGTGCCGCTCTTCGCCCTGTTGCCCCGGAAGCTCTCCGAGGGGGAGATCCGCAAGCTCGCGGAGACACTGGGCGAGAACGGCAGCTTGCCGTCCAGCATCGACATCGGTGTGCTGATCACGAAAATCACCAATGAACTGCCCCGTCGGGAAGATGTGGAGCGGGTGCGCAGCCATCTCGGCGATCTCGCGTGGGAAGACGAGGACAGCGGCAACGCCGGTGCCTGAGCCCGCGTTGCGCGCGCTCGCCGTCCCCGACGGGCAGCGCGTGCTCGATCTCCTCCCGCTGGTCGACGAGGCCGTCTGCGGCACAGGCGCCGAGGCCTGGCTGCCAGTTCCGGAATCCGACCAACGCCAAGCCGCCGCGCTGTGCGCCTCGCTCGGGGAGGGCGAGCCTGTCGAGGCGGGCGCCGCGTTCGTGCTCGCCACGTCCGGCAGCACGTCGGAGCCGAAAGGCGCGCTCCTCTCCGCCGCCGCCCTCGCCGCCAGCGCAGCCGCGACCCATGCCCGCCTCGGCGGCCAGGGCTCCTGGCTCCTCGCCCTGCCCGCCTGGCATATCGCCGGGCTCATGGTGCTCGTCCGTTCCGTGCTCGGCGGCGGCGAGCCGACGGTGCTGGACGTGTCCAACGGCTTCGACCCGGCGCAGCTGCCCGACGCGGTCGCCGCGATGGGCCGTGCCCCCGGCGCGGGCAAGCGCTACACCTCGCTCGTGCCGAACCAACTCGTCAAAGCGCTCGCCGCGCCTTCGGCGCGGGAAGCGCTGGCCGAGCTGGACGCGGTGCTCGTCGGCGGCGGCAGACTGGCCCCCGAAGCCAGGGCCGAGGCGGAGGCGGCCGGGATCCGCGTGATCGCCACCTACGGCATGAGCGAGACCTGCGGCGGATGCGTCTACGACCGCAGGCCCCTCGACGGCGTGCGGGTCGAGACCGACGCGGAGCAGCGTGTCTCCCTCGCCGGGCCGATGCTCGCGAGCGGCTACCGGGGCATGCCGGAGCACCCTGCCTTCGCCCGGCGCGGCTGGTTCGCCACCTCAGACGCCGGCCGGTTCGAGAACGGAGAGCTGAGCGTGCTCGGACGGTTGGACGGCGGCATCTCCACCGGAGGCCTCACCATCGCCCCCGAAGTTGTCGTGGACGCGCTGCTCCAGCATCCTCGGGTTCTGGATTGCGCCGTCGTCGGGGCGCCCGACCGCGCCCTCGGGGAGCAAGTCGCCGCTGTCGTGGTCGCCAACGGCGAACCGCCGACACTGGCGGAGCTCCGCGACCATGTCACACGCCTCGTCGACGCGCACGCCGCGCCTCGGGCGCTGCGGATCGTGGCAGAGCTGCCCCGATCCGGGATCGGCAAGGTGGACCGCCGAGCGCTCCTGCGCCTCTTCCAGTGAGCCAGCTCAGCCAGTGAAGCAGCTCAGGCCTCGCGGGCGCCGAACCACTCCGAGCGGCCGAAGAACGCCTTGTCCAAGCTGAACCGGCCCGGCCCGGAAACCGCCAGCGCGAGCGCCGCGACACCGAAGACAAAGGCCGGGGAGCCGACCCACTTCTCGTCGAACAGGCTGACAATGCCCTGGTCGGAATGAGCGATGCCGCCCTTGAAGAAGTGGCCGGGAGCGGTGAGCACCGCTCCGAACATCGCGACCGCGGCGACCAGGCCCGCGAGCGGGGTCAGCAGGCCGAGGGCGAGCAGGATCGAGCCGCCGAACTCCCCCGCGATCGCCACGCCCGCAGAGACCTCGGGGAAAGGGATGCCGTTCGAGGCGAAATGGTCCGCCACGGCGGAGAAGCCGCTTCCGTGCAGTTTGGACCAGCCGTGCGGGAGCAGCGCGAAAGCGAAGCCGAGTCGCGCCAGCAGTAGTCCAATGTCTCGAATGCTTCGCGTCACTCGCGCCACCTCTCATGGTCGGAAGTTGTCCGGTCATGAGCATAACGGACGCGGACTGTCGCGACGAGCAGCTCGCAGAGCAACGCGAGAGCTCAGTTCTCGGCGGCCTCTTCCGCTTCGGCGCGCTTCGCGCCGGTGGAGCGCCATTGGCCGTAGTCCGCCTTCAAGACGACGCTCACATCGCACTGCACGTCGTCGATGACCCGCAGGTTTCCCTTGGAGTTCGGCAACTGGTGCAGATTCGCCGCCGCGTGCTCCGCGCCCGAGGGGTTCCCCCAGTCGTGCTGCCAGAAGTACTTGCCGAGCCCGGCGGCCACGCACCAGTCGATGGTCTTCGGGTTGCAGTACACGCCGAGGCGGTCGTTGCCGACCGAGTCCCGCCAGCCCGTCAGGTACGGGGTGATGAGCGAGTCGAAGGTGTCCCGGTCCGGGTCGTCGTCGATCGCCGCGTAGATCACGCCGTCCACCGGCCCGCTCGCCGCGAGGTGCAGTTCGACGCCGCGACGGGCCGCGTCGACACCGCCGTCGTAGCCGCCGCGCCAGTCCGCGCTCTGGCTCTTCCCCCACTGGTAGACGGAAGTCACGGTGAGACCGTGCTCCTTCATCCCCGACACTTCGTCGGCGGTCACCGGCTTGGCGAGCATCCACGACTCGGTGGGCCTGCGCTCGCTGACGTACCGGACCGCCCCGAGGTGCCCGGCCTCCTTGATCGCCACCGGGTCCGGCACTCGGGCCGAGAAGTCCACCAGCGTGCCGAGGCCCCAGTAGCCGTTCTCCCCGTTGTCCGACTCTTGGTCGGCGCGGGCAGGGGCCGCGAGCGCGCCAAGGCCCAGCACAGGCGCGGCGCTCATGCCGCGCAGGACGTCTCTTCGGGTGAGCGCCATCGTTGTTCCCCATTCGCCGCCGAGCGACTGTTATCAATTCGAGATCTGACAGAGACATTTCTAGCAGAATCGACCGAATTTGGCTAGAGAGCCAAAACACTCTCCAGCACTGGGGCAATCTTCGTCTCCGGCGCCGGAGACGTCACCAGTGGCCGAAATCCGGCTTCAGAATACTGCTCACGTCGCACTGCACGCCGTCGATGTACTGCACGAACCTCTTGTCGCCGGGGTATTGGTGCAGGTGGGCGGCAGGATGCACGGCCAACGAGTCGTTGCCCCAGTCGTGCTGCCAGAAATACGCGCCGAGCCCCGAGCCGAGACACCAGTCGATGACCGGCGGGCTGCAGAACACGCCGAGGCGCTCGTGGCCGATCACTTCCTCGAAGCCCGCCAGGTAGTCGGCGATGCAGTCGTCCCACACCTCGATCGGCGGGTTGTCGTCGATGCAGGTGTAGATGGCGGCGTGGTCCGGGCCGCCCGCCGCCTGGTGCAGCGCGATCGCGCGCCGGGCCGCTTTGACTCCCGCGTCGCGGCCGCGCCGCCAGTCGGCGGTCTTCTCGCCGCCCCATTGCCACACCGAGGCGATGAGCAGGCCCTGGGCGCGCATGGCGTCGGCGGCGGCCCGGCTCAGCGGCTTCGCTTTCATCCACTCCTCGCCGCGCGCCTGGTCCGAGACGTAGCACATCGCGCCCTTATGCCCAGCCGCGGTGATCGCGGCGGGCGAGGGGACTCCCGCAGAGTAGTCGAGCATGGTGCCAAGGCCGGGGTCGATCCGGCTCGGCGCCCGTTTCTTCGGCGCGGGCGCGTCGTCGTTGTCGTTGTCGTCGTCCGGGTCGGCCCACGCAGTGGCCGTCTGGGCGATCCCGGCCGCCAACGCCGCGCCGCCGATCCCCCGCAACACATTCCTTCTCGACAGGGTCATAGGCTATTCATATCAGACCCTCCTGGGAGTTCCCTAGAGCCCGATACAAGATGGTTATGGACGGAGATGGTGATGGACGGAGCCTGTCTTTCTGAGAAATTCCTCGCTTGGACCGCCCGCGCGGGCTGGGTGACGAGCCGGTTCGACGACGAGGGCGCGTTCGACGACGCGGGCAACTGCGCCATCTGGCAAGAGGACGCGGAGGGGCGGACCGTGACCAGCTACCTGCTCCACGCCAGGGACGACGACTGGTTCGACGTCGCGAGCGGCGACACGCGGCAGGCTATGTTCGAGGCCCGCGACCTCGAAGCCGTTGAGCGCTATTTCTGGGGTTTCCTCGCCGGGGCGATCAGGAAGAAGACGGGCCTTCCCGAGCTGGCCGCGCCCGCGCGGCCCGCAGCCGGGTACCGGATCGAGAACGGGCTCGTCGACCCGTCCGGCGCAGTCGTCGCCCGAGGCGACGAGCAGTGCCTCGTCGCCCTGTCCCACTATCTCGCCCCGACGCTCGAAACGCTCGAGGCGGCGCTGCTCCACCCCGAGGGCAAGCCCCTGTTCACCACGAAGGGGTAGGTCTCACCAGGAGCCGAAGGACGGCTTGATGATGTCGTTCACATCGCACTGGATCCCGTCGACCACGGGCTGCGGCTGCATCGACGCGGCGCGCTGGTGCAGATGCGCTGCCGGGTGCGTGCCGTAGCCGGGGTTGCCGTAGTCGTGCTGCCAGAACCACTTCCCGACCCCGGAGCGCATGCAGAAGTCAATGGTCCGGGGGTTGCAGTACACGCCGAGCGCGTTCGGCCCGACAACCTGCTGCCAGCCGCGCAGGTAGGCGAGGATCGGCCCTTGGAGCTCCGCGTCCGACGGGTTGTCGTCGATGGCCGCGTAGATCGGGGCCCCGGCGGGCCCGCCCGCAGCGAGGTGCAATGTCACCCCTCGTTGCGCGTGCTTGACCCCCGCCGATTGCCCGCCGCGCCAGTCGGCGGTCTCGGTCTTGCCGTACTGGTAGCAGGAGACGACCACGAGGCCCGCCGATTTCGAGGCCTGGACCTGTTCCCTGGTGAGCGGCTTCGCCCGAAGGCCCGGCGTGCGGGGGTCGCTCACGTACCGGATCGTGCCGATCGCGCCTGCGGCCCGGATGGCCTCGGGGCTGGGGACGCCGCCCGCGAAGTCCAGCAGCGTGCCGCCTGCGGCACGAGCCTGCGGGGCGGCGAGCCCGACCGCCGAAACCACGCCCAAGCCCGCAGCGCCGCGCAGCACAGAACGTCGATCAAGGGTCATAGGCAGAGCAGACCACGGGCCGGGCCGCCAGCTCGGCCATGACAAGCCGCCGTGGCCGAGCTGTGACCGAACCGAGCTACGTTCAGCGCGGCAGGCCGGCGACGAAGTAGCGCATCTTCTCGCTGATCTCGCGCAGCTCCTCGGGCAGCTCGGGGATTTCCAGCCCGTACTGGGCCGAGAGCTCGATCGGGCTCGAATCGCGCACGGCCCACCCGCGCTCGCCGAGCCAGTCGATCGGGTCCGCGCGCTCGTCGTTGTAGAAGAGCCCGGAGATGTCGGCCTTGGCGAAGGGGCTGCTGCCCTCCGGGTCGTATTTCTCCTCGATCTGGCGGAAGGCCGACGGGTCGAACGCGCCCCGGAACGCCTCGACCGCGATCTGGCTGCCCGGCGCGGAAAGCTCCACGATCCGCTGGAACAGCAGGTCCTGCGCGGCGCCCGGCAAATACGGCAGCAGGCCTTCCGCCGACCACGCGGTCGGGACGGACGGGTCGAACCCTGCCGCTTTGAGCGCGGCGGGCCAGTCGTCGCGCAGGTCCGCCGCGACCTCGCGGCGGTCGGACTTCGGGACCGCGCCGAGCCCGGCCAGCACCTTGTCTTTGAACGCGAGCACCTGCGGCTGGTCCACCTCGAAGACGACCTCGCCCTGCGGCCAGTCCAGCCGGTGCGCGCGGACGTCGAGCCCGGCCGCGAGGATGACCGCCTGCTTCGCGCCCGCCGACGCGGCGGACAGGAAGAAGTCGTCGAAGAACTTCGACCGGACCCCCATGTGCCGGGGCGGCCCGAACGCCCCCTGCTCGGCGGCCTCCGGATTCTCGACCAGCTGCACGAGGCTCGGCTCGGCGGCTTCGCGGACGAAGTGCTCGGCGAAGTCGTCGCGGACCAGCCGGTCGGCGCGCTTGGTCTCGAGCGCGCGCATCGCCGCGACGCCGAGCGCGGTGAAGCCGACGCTGCTGACAATGTCCCAGCTGTCGCCCTCGGAACGGGTCCATGTGGTGTTCGGTGTCGTCATCGCTGATGCCTTTCGACTTGTCGTGCCGTTGATGGCACCAGCATAGCACTTTTCCGGAACGTGCGTTCATGATAATTGGATCGCCTGGTCAGACCCGATATTTTGAACTGAGCGAGATGGGACCCAAGGCCGCAGGCGGCGACGGGGGCGCCTCCCGCTTGCGGGAGAAAGCGAGGAACGATCCCCGTGCGCGAGAAGCCGAGAACGCCGGAGGCCGCCCGGTCAGATCCGAGAACGGCGGCCGAAGGCCCACTGGAGGGAGTACTGCTTGAAGTCCTGCACGAGCCCGGACGACGCCATGCCGGACTTGAACACCAGGCCGACCTCGCGCTCCGCGCCCGCGTCCTCCAACGGCAGCACCACGACGTTGCCCGCCTGCGGGCCGCTGGCCTCCTCGTCCTCGAGCGGGATGAGCGCCACGCCGAGCCCGGAGGCCACCAAGCCGCGGATCGTCCAGAGCTCCGTGGACTCGAAGGAGATCTTCGGCTGGAACCCTGCGGCGGCCGCCAGCTCCTCGACCAGCCTCCGCATGCCGTGGCCCTGCGTCATCAGCACGAACGGCTCTCGGGACGCGTCGACCAGGCTCACGCTGTCCCGCTCGGCCAATCGGTGGCCAGCGGGGACCGCCAGGCAGAGCTTCTGCCGCAAAAGCGGCTGCCAGGCGAGCCTCGGGTCGTTGGGGCGCGGCGCGACGATGCCGAGGTCCAGCTCTTCGTCCACGATCTGTTTGCACACTTTGTCCGCGGCGTCCTGGGTCAGCTCGAAATTGACCGAAGGATGCTCCTCCCGGTATCCGCTGACCAATTTCGGCACCAGCCACATGCCGAAGGAGTGCAAGAAGCCGAGCCGGACGAGGCTGGGGGCGGCGACCATGTCCTCGATTTTGCGGACTGCGGCGTCCATTTCGGCGACCGCCCGCCGAGCGTGGGTGTAGAGCACTCGGCCCCGTTGGTTCAGCGCCAGCCGTTTGCCGTGCCGGTCGAAAAGCCGCGTGCCGAGCCTGCGCTCAAGCCGGTCCAGCGCGCGGGACAGGGCGGGCTGCGACATATTGTGCAGCCTCGCGGCTTCGGTCATATGCTCGGTCTCGGCGAGCGTGATGAACCAAGCGAGGTCGTCATTCAACATCAATATGCCTTTACAAAAGGGGCTTATACGTCCCAAGCATATCGCGTCGCAAACGATCTCCGCACGTCAGCCCCGCCTTGACGGGCGAAGGCTCGCCGCGCTGCGCTTATCGCGCTATGTTTGCTGTGCTTATCGCGCTGTGCTCATTGCACCGGCGCAGGCGCGGCTGGCGCGGGGGGCAAAGTGGTGACCTGCGGCTCGCCCGAGGCGACGGGTGCGGGTGGCGCGGCGGGAGCCGGGGCCGCTGGAGCGCCGGGAGCCGCTGGCGCGCCAGGAACTCCAGGAGCCGCTGGCGCGGCGGGAGCTCCAGGAACGCCGGAGGGCGCAGGCGCGGCGGGCAAGGTGTCGTCGACGCTCACGCTCACCGAGCAGGTCGCGGTCGCTTTCGGCCCGTGCGCGACATCTTCTTTGACCACGACGCCGTTGACCAGCACTCGGCAGCTGATGCTCGCCTCCGGGGCTATCGGCTGGGCCTCGCCGCTCTCCGGGTCGACGGCTCCGGTCGCGGGGAGCGTCGCGTACACCGTCACGATGGACAGCGGCGGGGCCACTGCCACCGGCCTCGTCCACGGCAGCGCGACCGGGGCGAACCCGGTGATCTTGCCGTCCTCGGTGTAGTTGACGTTCGCCGTGGCCACGCCGGGGAAATCGCTCACCACCTGGTACGAGACTTTCGCCGAGCTCGGCACGGCGGTGTCGACGATCCCGGTGGTCGGCGCGACGTACGTGGACGGCATCGTCCCGCCCCCGCCGGGCGGAGGCGGCGGGATCGAAGGAGTGGTCGGGGCCGCGGCGGCCTCGCGCACCAACGACGAGCCCCCTTGGCCCAAGCCCAAACCGATCGCGCACGCGCTGAAGACAGCGAGCGCGCCCAGCGCTTGAGCACGACGAGCGTTCATAGGCATGCCGGCACCCTATCAGAGAAAACCAGCGATTTCCTGAGTGCTTATTCGAAGCGGCGCTACTCGAAACAGTGCTTATTCGAAGAAGCGGATCGTCACCGCGCAGCGCGCCGTGTGGTTGACCCCGCTGGCGGTGCGCTCCTGGACGAGCTTCCCCGAGACCCAGATCCGGCAGGTGGCCGACCCGCCGACCTGGCTCCTGTCGCCCGGCCTCCGATTCTCGCCGTTCGGGGAGATGAGCCAGTCGTTGGTCTCCGGAATCGTCGCGAACAACGGCATGAACTGCACCGGCGGCCAGGCCACGGCCTTGCGGCGGAACGGGAGCACGAACCCTTGGAGCCTGCGCATCCCGCCTTCGCCGACGAACTGGACGTCCGCCGAGCGGGAGGTGCCGGTGACTTCGTACTCCACCGCGACGGTCGGCTGGTCGGAATAGATGACCACCGGGTCGTCCGAGTCGACGGGGCCCGCGTTGTTCCAATACGGCGGAGTCGCGGGGCCGCCTGCGCCGTTGTCGTCGTCATCGCCGTCGTCCGCCAGGGCGAGCGGGGCCAAGCCCAGCGGCAACAGGGCGCCGAGGGCCAGAGCCCCCAGGCGCATCGGGGCCAGCATCCGGAGGACGGTCTTGCTCATCTTGCTATCTTCGCACACTGCCCCGGCGGGAGAGAGCCGCCTCACACTTGCGCTTCCAGGAGGACCGCCTCGTCGAAACAGGTGCGCGTCCCGGTGTGGCATGCGGGGCCGGTCTGGTCCACCACCAGCAGGATCGTGTCGCCGTCGCAGTCCAAGCGGACCTCGACCACCGCTTGCGTGTGGCCGGAGGTCTCCCCTTTCACCCAAAGCCGCCCCCGCGAGCGGGAGAAGTAGGTGCCCTGCCGGGTGGCGAGCGTGCGGGCGAGGGCCTCGTCGTCCATCCAGGCCATCATGAGCACCTCCCCCGTCCCCTGCTGCTGGACCACGGCCGCGACCAGCCCGTCCGCGTTGCGCTTGAGCCGCGCGGCGATGGCCGGGTCGAGCGTCGGAGCGGGCTCGGTCATCGGACCACGACCCCCTCTGCCGCCATCGCGGCCTTCACCTGGGCGATGGTGAGCTCCCCGAAGTGGAAGACGCTCGCGGCGAGCACCGCGTCCGCGCCCGCCCGGATGGCCGGGGCGAAATGCTCGGGCGCGCCCGCTCCGCCGGAGGCGATCACCGGCACGGTGGCGACCGCCCGGACGGCCCCGATCATCGCGAGGTCGAAGCCGGTCTTCGCGCCGTCGCGGTCCATGGAGGTCAGCAAGATCTCGCCCGCGCCGCGCTCGACGGCCTCTTTCGCCCAGGCCACCGCGTCGATCCCGGTCCTCTTGCGCCCGCCGTGCGTGGTGACTTCGAAGCCGCTCGCGAACCCTTCCGCGTCCTCCGCCCGCCGGGCGTCGATCGCGAGGACCACGCACTGCGCGCCCCACCGCGAGGCAAGCTCGCCCAAGAGCTCCGGCCGCGCCACAGCCGCCGAGTTGACGCTGACTTTGTCCGCCCCCGCGCGAAGGAGCGCGTCCGCGCTCGCGACGTCGCGCACGCCGCCGCCAACGGTCAGGGGGATGAACACCCGCTCAGCGGTGCGCCGGACCATCTCCAGCGTGGTCTGCCTGCCGTCGCTGGACGCGGTGATGTCCAGGAAGCACAGCTCGTCGGCCCCCGCCGCGTCGTAGGCCTCGGCCAGCTCGACCGGGTCGCCCGCGTCGCGAAGGTTGACGAAGTTGACGCCCTTGACCACCCGGCCCTTGTCGACGTCCAGGCAGGGGATGACTCGCGTGGCGAGCGTCATGAGACAGAACCTCCGCGTGAAAACCGCAGCTCATCAAGTCGAGCCACCATCGAACACAGTGCTAAGGCCATGAGACCGCCGCGAGCGCTTCGCGCAGGGTGAAGCTCCCCGCGTAGAGGGCCTTGCCGACGATGGCCCCCTCCACACCGCGCGGGATGAGCCCGGCGATTGCGGCGAGGTCCGCGACGCTCGACACGCCGCCCGAGGCGATGACTTTCGCCTCGGTCGCGTCGGCGACCTCGCCGAGCAGGGCGAGGTTCGGGCCCGCGAGGGTGCCGTCCTTGCTCACGTCGGTGACCACGTACCGGGCGCAGCCCTGCGAGTCGAGGCGCGCGAGGGTCTGCCAGAGGTCGCCCGAGTCGGAGACCCAGCCCCGCCCGCGCAGCCGCCAGCCGGTGTTCTCGTCGTGCAGCACGTCCAGCGCGATGGCGATCTTCTCGCCGTGCTCGGCGATGGCTTTGGCCGTCCACTCCGGGTTCTCCACCGCCGCGGTGCCGAGGTTGACCCTGGCGCAGCCGGTGGCGAGCGCGGCGCGCAGCGACTCGTCGTCGCGCAATCCGCCGGAGAGCTCCACGTTCACGTCCAGCTTCCCGATGATCTCGGCCAGCAGCTCGCGATTGCTGCCCCGTCCGAACGCCGCGTCGAGGTCCACGAGATGGATCCACGAGGCCCCTGCCTCCTGCCAGGCCAGCGCGGCCTCGAAGGGGTCGCCGTAGGAGGTCTCGCTCCCGGCTTCGCCACGGGTCAGGCGCACGGCTTGGCCGTCCACCACGTCGACGGCGGGCAGCAAGATCAAAGGCTCATTGGTCGGCACCGGACCATTGTGCCTCACGCTGCGCCTCTGTCGAATTTCTGGCGCCGGGCGAATCTCGGAGCATGATGTGACCGCAAGCCCATATGGAGCAGGCTGTGCGATCGCGCATACCAAGATTTTGGGTCTAGCGGGAACGAGACCGAGTCGTTATGATTTCGTTATGGCGCATTTCATGAACTCCGGTTTCTACCAAGCAGTCATCCACCAGGACAACGAGGGGTTTTGGATCGCCCTCTACGACACGCGGCGGAGCTTGCGCGAGAACCAGACCGCGCTCGAAGCCGACTTGCTGCTGGAGTCGGACGAGGCAGGCCCCGAAGCGGCGCAGAGCATCCTGCGCGAGCAGCTCGGCCTCGCCCCGATCGAGCCGTGGCAGCCGGTGACCACCCGCTACGGCCAGGGCTGGCGGGCCCTGTTCGGCGCGGACGTCCGCTCCGCCGCCGCGTAACCACCACGACGCCAGAGCGCGGGAAGCCCGCGTGACGAAGCCGAGGGGCTCGTCACGCGGGCTTCCGCGTTTCCAGGTCGCCACACCGCGTCTGGCTACACCTGGAGTCTGGCTACACCTGGATGATCAGCGCGACGCCTTGGCCACCGCCGCCGCAGAGCGCCGCCGCGCCGACGCCGCCGCCGCGACGGGACAGCTCCAGCGCGAGATGCAAGAGGATACGGGCGCCGGAGGCGCCAAGCGGGTGGCCGAGCGCGATAGCCCCGCCGTTGACGTTGATCCGCTCGGAGTCAAGGCCCAACGCGCGGGCCGAGGAGATGCCGACTGCGGCGAACGCCTCGTTGATCTCCACGAGGTCGAGCTCCGTCGGGGCGATCCCTGCCTTCGCGCACGCCTTCGCGATAGCGTCGGAGGGCTGCAGCTGCAGCGTCGAGTCCGGGCCCGCCACCGAGGCGTGGGCGAGGATCTTCGCCAGCGGCTTGAGGCCGAGCGCGGCGGCCTTGGCCTCGCTCGTCACCACCAGCGCGGCGGCGCCGTCGGAGAGCGGCGAAGAGTTGCCCGCCGTGATGGCCCCGCTTTTGTCGAAGGCCGGGCGCAGCGCGCCGAGGCTCTCCGCCGTCGCGTCGGGGCGCACGCCCTCGTCCTCGGCCACGACAACCGGCTCCTTGCGGCCGGGGACCTGGACCGGGACGACCTCGCGCTCGAAGAGCCCGTCCTTCCACGCCTTCGCGGCCCGCTGGTGCGAGGCGGCCGAGAACGCGTCCTGGTCCTCGCGGCTGACCTTCTGCCAACGCCCCGCCGGGGGCTCGGTGTTCACCTGGTCGGTGAACGCGCCCATGGAGAGCTTGCTGAACACGTCGGTGAGCCCGTCGTACTGCATGTGGTCCACCAGCGGCACATCGCCGAACTTGAACCCGGCGCGGCTGCCCGGCAGCAGGTGCGGGGCCTGGGTCATCGACTCCTGGCCGCCCGCGACGACGACCTCGTTCTCGCCCGCGCGGATCAGCACGTCGGCGGTCGCGACCGCGTCCAGGCCGGAGAGGCAGACCTTGTTCGTGGAGATGGCCGGGACCGACCAGGGCAGTCCTGCCGCGATCGCGGCCTGCCTCGCGGGCAGCTGCCCCGAGCCCGCCGTGAGCACCTGGCCCATGATGACGAGCTCCACCGCGTCGGCGGGAGCGCCGCTGCGCTCCAGCGCCCCTGCGATCGCAGCAGCGCCGAGCTGCGGCGCGGAGAGCGCCTTGAGGTTGCCGAGCAGTCGCCCGAACGGGGTGCGAGCCCCGCCGACGATCACTGAGTGAGACATGGCTGTCGCCTTTCTCGCGAGTACGCGGACGTGTCGAAATTCGAGTTCCAGCCTACGCCGCCGCGACGAGGCGCCCGCAGACGGTCACAGACTGCGGCGGAACGCCGCGACGATCTCCTCGAGCGTCTCCCGCCCGCCCGGGCCCGCGCCGCCGCGCACCCATTGCTCGACGGCCAGCCCGCACAGCCTGCCCGCGACGGCGACGGCGACTTTGGCCTGGAGGCGGTCGTCCACCCGGCGCAGCACGACTTCGACGATCTGGCCCTCGAACCGCTCTCCTGCTTTTGCGATCCGCTGGACGAGCTTGGCGTTCTTCTCCAGCAGCTCGCCAAGCTCGGCGGCGGCGGAGGCGGTTTCCGTGAAGCCGCCCCAGTTCTCCCGCAACGAGTCGAAAGCCAGCGCCACCACGTCGTCGAGCAGCGGGCCCGGCGCGGCGAGGAACCGCGCCACCGAGACAGGGGGCGGCGGGAGGTCGCGGACGCCGAGCACGGCGTCCTCTTTGGACGGGAAGTAGTTGAACACCGTCCGCACGGAGACGTCTGCCCGCTCGGCGATCTCCTGGACCGAGATGTCGTCCACCGAGCGCTCCAAGGCGAGCCGCCTGGCCGCGCGGTTGATCGCCGTCCAGGTTTGCCGCGCTTTCCGCTGCCGCAGCCCCTCCGCGGCGGGCCCGGCGGCAGTCATGCCGCGACGATCGCCCGGCTCCTGGCCCATGGCGCGAGATGACGGAACGGGTCGCGCCGCCGCACGGCCAGCAAGTCCTCGAAGCTGGACTCGATGGCCGCCCTCGTCGCGTCACGGACCGAGTCCACCCACTTCTCGACCGAGACCTTGGCGGGCTTCGCCGTCTCGATCGGCGGCGAGAACCGCAGGTACATCCGTTGCGGATAGCGGAAGGACGTGCCCGCGACGCCGCGTTTGACCGGCGGGAGCTCGGGCTCCTCGCCGGAGAAGGACTTGATCGCGGCTTTGACCGCCTTGCCCAACACGCCATCTGCCCTGTCCAGGACTTGATATTCGAAATCGGCTCCGACCAGCGTCGTCGGGATGATGGGATAGTTGTGCTGGACCGCGATCCTGGCGAACCCCTTGCGGTCGCCCCATCGGAGCTGGTGCAGCTCGTCCTTGCCCCGGCCCACCTCCGGCGCGCCGCCGGGGAACACGAGGATGGGCTCGTTCGCCGCCATGAGCGCGGCGGCGTTCTCCGGGCTGCCCACCACGCCGCCCATCGCCTGGAACAGGTCGCCGAAGAACCCGGGCATCTGGCCGAAGAAGCGGTGGGCGAGCCCTCGGACCTGCTTCCCGATCCGCCGGGACACCTCGTACTGGATCAACGGGACGTCCGAGCCGGAGATCACGTGATTGGCGACCAGCAAGAACCGCCCGTCCTCGGGGAGGTTCTCCAGCCCTTCCACATACGGCTTCTTCAGCGCCTGGGCGAAGTCCGCCACGAATTGGTACTCCGCGAACTGCTCCTTGATCCACTCGACCCGGTCGCCCGCAGCTTTTTCTTCACTGTTGAAACTTTGCATGAGTGCAACAATAGCAAGGGGCGGCTCCGACCGCAGCCCTGTTCACCAACGGCGAACAGGGCCCCTCCGGCCCCTTGCCTGCCAGCAGCTGCGATGCCAATGCCTGCGCTCCCCCGCCGACGCGTCGAACGCGGGCCACGCGACCACATGCGGCTCGCCCACCCGGATCTCGTGGTCGCACCCGGGGCAGCGGTACGGCTTCGTCGCCTTCATCCCGGGGACCGAGACCACGGTGTACTCCTCGTCCCCGTCCGGGCCCGCCTCGGTGGCAAAGGTTCGGAAGCTCGGCAACGGCGCGTCCGATCGCGGATCCGCGGAACGGCCTTTCTTGCCGCCCGGCGCTGCGTTCGGCTTCCGTCGTGGCACCAGTCAAGAGTACGGGCAAGACGACGGGTTCGGCGAGAGCGTTCCCAATCAACAGCGGCCTACGATTGGGCCAAAATTGTGGTACAGTTCACACCGGAGGGGTTGTGCGCGGGTACATCGGCGAAGTTCCGGCTAGTTGTTGCTATCTGAGGTGGTACGGATGAACGTGCGAGAGTTGCCGCGGATCACCACATTCGGCGTTCCGCCGAGCGGTTTCGACCCCGCTGCCGCGTCGGACCAGGAATTGATGCGGTACGGGTTCCCGCGTCGCCCCGCGCAGCCACAGCAGCGGGAACGCTACGAGCAGCTGCTCGCAGGGCTGGGGAGAGATCTGACGGTTGTGACCGCCAGAGTTGCTTGCCATGCGGAGGGATTCGCGGGCCGGGATTCGACGCTGAGGTTCACGGACAACGCCGCATGGTGCGGCGCGATCGTGGAGCCGCCGCGCGGCGATTCGTTCGACTGGGTGTTCGGCGAGTGGGTGGTGCCGCATGTGGGCGTGCCGACCGACGACCAGACCTATCACTGCGCCAGCTGGGTGGGCATCGGCGGCTTTCACCCGAACTCCGACTTGTGCCAGTCGGGGATCGCATCAACGAGCTGGACCGGATCAGTCGACAGCGGCGACGGCAGCCCCATCGAGCTGTTCGCGTGGGTGGAATGGATTCCCGCACAGCCGGTCACCATCTCCAACCTGACCATCAACGAGGGCGACGCGATCACCGTGATCGTCAATCCCGGCGGCGCGGCTTCGACATCGGCTTCGGTGCTGTTCGTCAATCGCACAAGCTCCACGGCCACGTCGTTGACCATTGGCAAGCCCGGCGGGGCGAGGTGGCTCGCCGACTCGGCGGAGTGGATCGTCGAGCGGCCTCTGTCCGGCCCGGTCGTCAACCCGAGCCTGACACAACTTGCCGACTTCGGGACCTTGGTGTTCGACATGGCGGACTCGGGCACCCACGCCGGACAGTCGATCGGCGCCGGAGCAGGCAAGACGACCAACATGTTCGACGACAACCACCGCATCATTGCGAAGGCTTCGCTGCCGGGGCCGACGAGCGCGCGATGCGACTTCGTCAATCCCTGGGCCGGCTGGGCCCGGATCCGCTCCGGCGTGTTCGCCCCGCAGACTCCCGTCGGCGTCGCGGTCGACGATTCAGATCTCGATCTGTACGCGGTCGGCTTAGACGGAGGCGTCTACACGAGTTGGTGGCGAGGCGGCCCGGCCTGGGGGAACTGGGCGAACACCGGATCGGGCGCGTTCGCGCAACTGACGCCGATCTCGGCGGTAGCCCGCGGCTCCGATCGCGATCTGTACGCGGTGGCCCCCGATGGGCGCGTGCACTCGGCGTGGTGGCGCGGCGGGCCGGACTGGGGCGGCTGGGCCCCCATCGGCCACCGGCACTTCCCGCCCGCAGCGCCGGTGAGCGCCGTGGCGCGCGACGATGATCTGGATCTCTTCGCGGTGGCGACTGATTCGCACGTGCAGTCGGCGTGGTGGCGCGGCGGCCCGAACTGGGGCGGCTGGGCCCCCATCGGCAGCGGGACATTCCCCGCAGGCACACCGATCACAGCGGTCGTTCGAGAAGCCGAACTCCACCTGTACGCCGTGGGGATGGACGGCGGGGTCTACTCTGCCTGGTGGAACGGGAATTGGCATGACTGGGGCCAGATCGGCTCCGGCGTGTTCGCGCAGCTGACGCCGGTTGCTGCTGCGGTGCGCGGCGCCGCCGTCGACCTGTTCGCCGTCGGAATGGACAGCGCCGACTCGGCCGTGTACTCCGCCGGGTGGCGCACAGGGTCGGGCTGGCAGGACTGGCAGCCCGTCGGCTCAGGCCTCTTCGCGCAGTTGACCCCGATCGCCGCAGTGGCACGCGGCACCAACCTGGACCTGTTCGGCGTGGGAACCGACGGCGGCCTCTACTCGGCGTGGTGGCGCAACGGCGCCGCAGGCTGGGAGGGATGGAATGAGATCGGCGGAGTCCACTTTCCCGACCGGGCCCCGGTCAGCGCTGTCACGCACGACGACACCGACATCGACCTGTTCGCCGTCGACCCCGGCGGCCACGCGCTCACCGCATGGCTCAACGTGCCTTGAACGGCGGAGCGTCCGACAAAACACCAGTTTTCGCTGGCCGGAGGACCGCTTGTCTTGCCAATGTTTCCGGCGGCAAGGAGACAGCTTGTCTGCGTCTTGACGAGGATCGCGAGTTTCCAGGGGCCCGCCGCCGTGTTCTCGGTCTCCTGCGCTGCGGAACGGAACACAGCGCGCCCACAGCAGATGGCAACGGGACCTGCGAGGACTCCACCTCGACATCCCACTGTCTTGATGGACACCACGAAAAGCCCGCCTGCTGCGCAGCTGCTGAGCGCTGCGAGGCACGGGCTCGGGCCGGCGCTAGGATCAGACCACCAGCCCCCGTAGCCCAATGGCAGAGGCAGCGGACTTAAAATCCGCCAAGTGTCGGTTCGACCCCGACCGGGGGTACCGAGGCACCCTGGCTCAGGAGTAGCAGCGCTCCAGCTCGCTCAACGCGTAGAAGAAGCCGGTCGCGGGGACGCAGGACGGCCCGTATCTCGTCGGCTTGCCGTCGAGGAGCATCCGCACCTGCGCGCCGCCCGCGCCGTCGCGGAACACCTGCCACTCCACGCTCGCGCCGAGCGGCGACTGCTCGAACCCGTACCATCCCGTCGCCGCGTAGCTGAACTGCTGCCCGAGAGGCAGTTGCCGGTCGGAGCCGGGAACGCGCAAGAGCGCGAGGAAGGGAATAACCTCCTCGGCGTGGCTGAACCGGAACAAGGAGCCCGTGCCCTCCCGTGCCTGCCGGAGGAAGTCCACGAGCAGCGGACGCGCCATCGCGAAGGTCGCGTCGCGGCCTGCCAAGGACGGCCCCTTCTGGATGAAGTCTTCGCCGTCCGAGACGAAGCCGAAGGCCCCCGCGTCCGGCGGCCGCACGACGGACGAAAGGTCGAAGGGGCCCTCGACGGCCATCGCCGGGGAGATCGCGTAGAGGTTGTAGATCATGTTCGCGGCGTCGACCACGCCGCGCACCGTCGTCTTCCCGTCCGAGGAGACGAAGGTCGACGACCCGTCCGCGAGGGCGTCCACGAAAGGCTCCGCGAATGCTCGGAGGAGGATCGAGCGCGCCGCCGCCTGGGCCGCAGGGGCTTCGTCGACTTGCTTCACGGCGGCAGCGACATCGGGGTCCGTTTTGACGTAGCTCTTGTACGCGGCGTCTGTGTTGTGGAAGTACAGGAGGTCTGTCCGGACCTCGGGCTCGCCGACGGAGGCCTCGGGGACCGCCGCCGCGAGAGCCGCTCCGAACGCCTGCGCGCTTGCGGTGGCGCGCGGCTCGCCGGAGCTCTGGAGCGCGACCGGGCCGCGCAGCGCCTCGCGGTCCCGGGCCGCCGTGCGCGAAGCCAAGTCACGCATCTGCCGACGGCCCGCTTCGGTGAGATTGCCGTACCCGTTCGCCACGTTCGCCGCCGCGATCCGCTGGGCGGTCACGCCGAGCTGCTCCCCCGCAGGCGTGAGCTGGCCCCGGCTGCGGGCGGACTCGACCATCTTGATGGTGAGGTCGTCGTACTTGGCCGAGGAGAGCCCCCGCGCGCCGTGCCTGGTGAGCGTCTCCACGAAGACCAGCCGATAGCCGCCGGGCGCGGGCGGGAGCCCGCCGGGGAAGTAGTCGGCGATGGCTTTGGTCCCGTAGGACTGACCCGACCCGTCCGCCCCGGCTGGCGCGGCGCACACCGTGCCGAGGATCAGCGCGGCGAGCATGGCGAGCGAGCGACGTCCCATACCTGGAAACGTATCCGAGCAGCCCGAACAGCATGCCGCGCCGCGATGAACACTTCGTGCCCGCCGTGGGGCGGGACGACTACTCCACCGGCGGCAGGCCGCAGCGCTGCAGCTCGTACTTCGGCACCCGGTCGATCCGGTAGCCGGTGAGCCGGAGGGAGTGCTTGAGGTTCTGTTTGAACCGGGCCCAGGTGAGCGGCGCGCGGTACGAGTCGAGCAGCTCCGCCGTCTCGGGGCAGGAGAGCGCCTCGCGGGCCTGGCGCACCCAGACGCTGTCGAATTGGGCGGGCAGGTAGGGGTGGTCGTCCGCGCCGCCCGCGTCCGCGATCACCCAGTCGCCGAACAGGAGCTTGTCGTGCCCGAGCCTGCCGTTCGGGATGCGCTCGGTGTGCGAGGCGAGCGGATAGGCGAGGCCCATCTGGTCGAGCACCCGCACGTCGAGCGGCAGGTTCATGCTCGACATGCCGAGGTTCAGGAAGTACACGGTGGTCCGGTACGGCTGGCCGCGCAGCGGGGGGTCCGGGAGCGGGTCGAGCACCCAGTCCGCGTCCCAGCCGGGGAAGAGCACCCCGCCGGTCGGATTGGCCGCGACCGCCTGGACCAGGCCGTGCATCCTCGGGTAGTCGAGGTAGTCCTCGGCGAGGACCGGGTGCGCGTGGCCGGTGTTCGCCGAATAAAAGCGGCGCTCGTCCACGATCCCGTACTCGTTGACGGCGGTCGGGTCGCCCCGGTGGGCTCCGAAGGCGGCGAAGAGCGCCCACACCGCGATCCCCGCCCACAAGCCCCAGGGAAGCACTGCTGCCAATGACTCCCGGCGAAGCAGCTGGATGAGATGCGAGGCGGCAGGCGACGACTGGGGGCGCCTCCCGCTTGCGGGGGAGTACCGAGATAGCGAGGAACGAGCGCGTACACGAGGAGCCGACAACGACGCAGATCGCCCGCTGAACGCCGGGAGCGGGACCACCATGATGGGGAGCAGCATGCAGAACAACGGGGCGAGGAGCACCCTGCCGTGCATGAAGTCGCCGCCCTCGTGCACCCAGTACAGCGCCTCGATGAGGCCGAACGCCGACAACGTCCCCGCGACGACCCCCGGCCGCGTCGCCCAATGCGCCGCGTCCGCGCGCTCCCTGTCCACGGCTTGTGCCCCGGCCCGGTCCTCGGAGCGCCGCCGTCCGGCCAGCACCAGCACGAGCAGCGCCAGGACGAGCAGCGCGGGCAGCCACAGCCAGTACGGCCCGGCGAAGTCGGCGAGATAGTGCCACCCTTGCGACCATTTCGAGCCGCTCGCGTCCTTCGCGACCGCCGGAGTCGGCACGAGCACCCCGTAGTAGCCCATCCGGAAGATCTGGTAGCCCACCGGCACGGCGCCCGCCGCAACCGTGATCAGGAGCCGGTTCGGCCACCCGACCGGCGCGAGCACCATGAGCAGGAGCATCGCTCCGCCCACCAAGGCGAGCTCTGGGCGCACCAGCGGCGCGAGCCCGGCGAGGAAGGCGGCCGAGCCGAGGACGAGCCTGCCGGGCGCCCTGGCCTCCTCCGTGCCACCGCGCTCCCACGCCTCGCACAGCCGGACGAGCGACCACCACAGGAGTCCGAGCCAGAAGAGCGACAGGGAGTTCTCCAGGCCCGAAGTCGCGAAGTCCCGCGCCGGATCGGTGGCGATGTAGACGAGGGCGCCTGCGGGCAGCAGCGCCCCGGCGCTTCCCGCAGCGGATCCGCGCCGCCAGAACCGCCGGGCCCCCGCCATCGCGAGCAGCAGCCCCGTCGCCGAGAGGACCAGCGCGAGGCCGAGCACCAAGTACTCCAGCCGCAACCCCGTGGCCCATGCCAGCGCGAAGACGAGGTACGTCCACGCGGTCGAGGTGTTCGCCTCCACCCGCTCCCCCGCGTTGAAGACCGGGCCGTTGCCCGCCAGCAGGTTGCGGACCGTGCGCAGCACGATCAGCCCGTCGTCCGCGATCCACCGGTGCTCCCACGCCCCGAACATGAACAGCCCGGTCGTGAGCACGGCCCCGATCCAGAACGCCTGGCCTTTCGCGAGACGTCCGGCGGCCTTCGCCCGATCCCCGGCCCAGCGGGCGCTAGCTCGCAAAGACGGCTGCTCCCATGATTAAGAGCCATGCGAGCGCCGCCAGCTGCAGCACTCGGTCGGAGAAGGCGATGTCTTCCGGCTCGCCCGCGTCGGCGCTGTCGATATGCACCGCGTACCGCAGGATCGCGAGCAGGACGGGCACGATGGACACGGCGTACCACAGGCCCGCCTTGGCCGGGTGGACGCCGTCGAGCGCCCAGAGGCCGTAGCACAGGACCATGCTCGTCGCCGCCATCGTCCACACGAACCGCACATAGGGGCTCGTGTAGCCCTCCAGGGACTTGCGGATCTTCGCGCCGCTGCGCTCGGCGACCGCGAGCTCCGCGTAACGCTTGCCCGCCGCCATGAAGAGCGACCCGAAACCGATGACCAGGAGGAACCACCGCGACAGGTCGATGTTCGCCGCCGAGCCGCCGCCGACGGCCCGGAGCAAGAAGCCGGAGGAGACCACGCAGATCTCCAGCACCGGCTGATGCTTCAAACCGAAACAGTAGGCGAGCTGCAGCCCCAGGTACACCGCCATCACGACGGCCAAATGCCAGTTCGCGAGGAAGGACACGCCGAGCGCGACGGCCATGAGGACCACGGCGGCCCCTGCCGCGAGCGGGACCGGGACGATCCCCGCGGCGATGGGCCGGTTGCGTTTGGTCGGGTGCGCCCGGTCGGCCTCGACATCGCGGATGTCGTTGACGAGGTAGATGCTGGACGCGGCCGCGCAGAACGCCACGAACGCGACGAGGATCGGCGGCAGGATCTCTTTGAGGTCCACGTGCGCATTACTGCTCAGGGCCGCGAGCGGCGCGGCGAGCACAAGGACGTTCTTGACCCACTGCTTGGGGCGCATGCCCCGGATGAGGCCCAGGGCCGCGTTCTGGCGGCGGGGGGCGGTGCTCGGAGCCTGCTCGGTATCTGTCATGTCTCGTCCTTCACGCCAAAGGTTTTCAGCCACGTCTTTTCACTTGTGAGCTCTGGGGCAGCTGCCCGGTAGCGCTTCGCGAGCGAGCCGTATTCCCTGGCCAGGCCGACAAACTCGCCTGCGAACTCCTTGGCGAGGCGCACGGCCTCGGCGCGGGAGCGCTTGCGGTACACCACGCCCGCGCCGCCGGACACGGTGACGGTCACGCCGTCCACCTTCGACAGGAGCCACCACCAGGAGTCTTGCGCCGCGACATTGGCCTGCGGGCGCTCGTGGTGCTCGGGGTTCTCCCTGCGGAGCTGATGGGCGACGGCGGTGGCCATCCTGACCACCTTGCCGACCTTGCCGAGCGGTTTGCGGGTGCCCGCCATGTCCCGCCCGGACGGCAGCGGCAGCTCCGTGGCAGAGGTGATGAGCTGCGCGTCCGGGTAGCCTTTGCGCACCGTCTGCGCGTCGCCGAGCGCCTTTGGCAAGAGGGCGTGCAGCCCCTCCGGGCCCGCTTTGAAGTCCCGCACCGCTTTGAGCTGCAGCGCGAGGGTCGAGTACTCCATGGTGAGGGCGTGGAACAACGTCGCCTTCGCGAGGTGGACGTACAGGCCGAGCCGGGAGCCGTCGTGGTGCAGCGCCGCGACGATGAGCCGGTTGCGCAGGTGGAAGTACGACTGCCAGTCGATCCGGTCGTCTTTGTCCGCCCAGGCCATATGCCAGATGGCGGCGCCGGGCAGGCCGACCGTCGGGTAGCCCGAGCGCCGAGCGCGCAGCGCGAGCTCGACGTCGTCCCATTTGATGAAGAACGGCATCGGCAGGCCGACCTCTTCGAGCACCTTGCGCGGGATCAGGCAGAGCCACCAGCCGTTGAACTCCACGTCCACCCTGCGGTGCAGCTCCTTGGTCGCCAGGAGCGGCTTTTTCGCGAAATCGTGGTCGTAGCTGGTGTTCGGCGCTTTCTCCCAGATGAGCCGGACCCGGTCGAGCACCTCGCCCATCGAGTGCAGGTGCGAGCGCTCCTGCAGGTTGAGCATCTGCCCGCCGACGATGGTCGGGGTCTGCGCCCAGCGGCCGAACGAGACGAGCCGGAGGATCGACTCCGGCTCGACGTCGACGTCGTCGTCCATGACGACGAACCGCTGCGCCTCGGTCGTGGTGAGCGCCTCGTGCATCACCCGGGCATAGCCGCCGGACCCGCCGAGGTTCCCCTGGTGATGGACGACGAGCCGGTCCCCGAGCCGCGCTGCGGCCTCCGCGAAGCCGGGCTCGTCCTTGGCGTTCTTCGTGCCCTGGTCCACCATGATCACCGCGCCGACCCGCGCGTCGAGCTCCGGGTCGGCGGTGAGGGCCGCGAGCGCGTTGACCGCGTCCGAGGGGCGGTTGAAGGTGGGGATGCCGATCGTCACCTTGGCCTCGGGGCCGGTGCTGCCGCCCGGCGGCGCGGTCGGCGAATGCCAGCCCGCCCGCTCCAGGACCACGGGCTCCTCCTCGGCCGTCACGTCGAACCACATCCAGCCCCCGTCCTCGAACGCGGTGAGCGGCAGGTCGAAACGCAGGGTCTGCGTCTGGCCGGGGACTCCGACCTCGGTGACGGCGGAGTCGAGGAGCACCGGGGCCGCGTCGGCCTTGGACCGGTACACCTGGACGCCCGCGCGCCCGGTGAGCTCGATGTGCAGCGTCACCGACTGCAGGGTCGTCCAACGCCGCCAGTACGCGGCGGGGAAGGCGTTGAAGTACGTCGCGAAGGAGACCTCGGTGTCCGGGCGCATGCGCAGCCGGAACCGGTCGATCGCGTGCGCCCTCGGCGTCGCGGGGTTCGGGTGCTCGACGTACAGCCGCCGCACCCCCGCGGACTCTCCGGCCCTGGGCAGGACGAGGCGCTGCAGCAGTGTCTCGTCGACCTGGTGGGCCGTATCGGTCTGGCTCATACGGAAGCCTCCTCCTTCTCCTCCCCCGTCCACGCTCCAGTGGCGAAATACGGGCGCAGCTCGTTCTCGAACATCCGCATGGCGCTCGCGATGGCCATGTGCATGTCCAGGTATTGGTAGGTGCCGAGGCGGCCGCCGAACAGCACCCGGCGCTCGGCGGCCTCGCGCTTGGCCAGCTCGCGGTACGCCGCGAGCCGCGCGCGGTCCGCCGGGGAGTTCACCGGGTAGTACGGCTCGTCCTCCCGGTTCGCGAACCGGGAGAACTCGCGCATGACCACAGTCTTGTCCTTGGGGTAGTCCCGCTCCGGGTGGAAGTGGCGGAACTCGTGGATCCGGGTGTAGGGCGCGTCGAGGTCGGCGTAGTTCATCACGGCGGTGCCCTGGAAGTCGCCGACGCCGAGCACTTCGGTCTCGAAGTCGAGGGTCCGCCACGCGAGCTCCCCCTCCGACCAGTCGAAGTACCGGTCGATCGGGCCGGTGTACACCACCGGGGCCTCGGGGTTCTCCTCGCGCAGGCGCTCGGCGAGGTCGAAGTAGTCGACCCCGGTGCGCACCTCGATCAGCGGGTGGTCGGCCATCTTCGTCAGCCACGCGGCGTAGCCGTCCTTCGGCAGGCCCTCGAAACGGTCGTTGAAGTACCTGGTGTCGAAGGTGAGCCGCACCGGCAACCGGGTGATGATCCCGGCGGGGAGCTCGCGCGGGTCGGTCTGCCACTGCTTGGCGGTGTAGTCCCGCACGAACGCCTCGTAGAGCGGGCGGCCGATGAGCGAGACCGCCTTGTTCTCCAGGTTCAGGTCCGGGTCGCCAGTCGCCTCGGCGGCCTGCGCCGCGATGAACTCCCGCGCCTCTTCGGGGGTGAAGGAGCGGCCGAAGAACTGGGACATGTTCGCGAGGCCGAACGGCAGCGGGTAGACCTGCCCGGCATGCTTCGTGAAGACCCGGTGCTGGTAGTCGGTGAATTCGGCGAACCGCCGCACGTAGTCCCAGACCGCGACGTTCGAGGTGTGGAAGAGGTGCGCGCCGTACTTGTGCACCTCGATCCCCGTCTCGGGCTCCGCCTCCGACCAGGCGTTGCCGCCGAGATGGGCGCGGCGGTCGAGGACCAACGCCCGCTTGCCCAGCTCCCTCGCGGCGCGCTCTGCGACGGTGAGGCCGAAGAAACCGGAGCCGACCACCACGAGGTCGTATGAGGAAAGCAGGGGCACGGGGTCTCAGGGTATCAGTATCATCGACCGCATGGGCCTCGTCATTGAACGGTTCGACCACATCGTCCTCAACTGTCGCGACGTGCAGGCCACGGCCTCGTGGTACGAGTCGGTGCTCGGTATGGCCGTGGAGCAGTTCGGGCCGCAAAAACGGACCGCGCTGAAGTTCGGGAACCAGAAGATCAACCTGCGCCCCACCGGTCCGAACGAGGGCTGGGCCACAGGGGCCTCCGACGCGCCCGGCTCCGCCGACGTCTGCTTCATCACCGCGTCGCGCCCGGACGAAGTCCTCGCCTCGTTCGCTCGCCTCGGCGTGGACGTGGTCGAAGGCCCGACGCCGAAGACCGGCGCGCTCGGGCCGATGACCTCGGTCTACTGCCGAGACCCGGACGGCAACCTGGTCGAAGTCGCCTCCTACGACCATTGATGGCCCCCGCGACGATGCCCGGCACGACGGCTGCGCTGCCAACGGGACGAGCCTTCCCGCTGGGGAAGATCCTCCTCCTCTCGCTGTGCATGGTGGTGGTCATCACCGTCGAAGTCGGCCCGGTCGGCGTCCTGCCGCAGATCGCGGCGGATCTGGGGGTCCCACAATCCCGAGCCGCGCTTCTGGTGAGCTGTTACGCGCTCACCGTGGTCGTCGCCTCCGTTCCTGCGATCCGGCTGCTCGACCGGTTCGACCGCAGACAGGTGCTCATGCTCTCGATGGGCTCCTTCGCCGTGTCGACCGCAGCCCTCGCCGTCGCCCAGAGCCTGCCGTTCGCGATCCTCGCCCGCGTGGTCGGCGGCTTCGGCCATGCGATCTTCTTCGGCGTCGGCATGGACATCACCCACCGGCTCAGCCCGCCGAGGCGCATGGTCGCAGCCGTGGCGATCTTCTTCGCGGGCAACGTCGTCGCGCTCGCGCTCGCGGTCCCCGCTGTCGCGGCGGTCGGCGGCCACGGCTCGGGCTGGCGGGGCGTCTTCCTCGTCCTCGCCGCCTGCGCGGCCGTCGCCGTCGCCATGGCAAGGCTGCTCCTGCCCCCGCTGCCGTCGGGAAAAATGCCATCGGGGCAGCCGCTGCTGCGGTCGCTGTTCCCCCGGCCCGACCGCAGCGCCACGGTCGTCTGCGTCTTGGGCCTGCTCTGGCTCACCGGGCATTTCCTCGCGTTCACCCTGCTGCGCGCCGAGCTGACGGGCTCGGGCTTCCCCGACCGGCTGGCCCCCGCGCTCCTCATGGCGTACGGGATCGACACCATCGCGGGCACCGCGCTCGCGGGGACTGTGGACCGGCGCCGGTTGCGCGGCGCCGTCGCCGCAGGCTTCCTCGTGCTCTGCGCCGCGCAGCTCTGCCTGTGGTCGCTGCTCCCCGCCGTGTGGCCGTCCTTCGCCGCCGCCGCGCTGTGGGGGGTCGGCTTCGGGGCCATCCCCACGCTCAACTCGGCGGCCCTGCTCCATTACTCGCGGGTCTCGGCCGACCTGACCGCGAGCATGCTGAACTCGGCCTGCAACATCGGGATCAGCGTCGGATCGTTCGCGGCAGGCCTGGCGTACCAGAGCCTCGGCCGCACATCGGCCTTCTTGCTCGCGGCGGCGGTCTTCGCCGCAGGCGCGCTGGGCACGCGGGCCCTGCGGGAGCGGACTGGCTAGGCGGCCTCGGTGATGGACAGGCCGACCGTGCGGTCCTTCCCGCGCAGGTTCGATCCTGTCACGATGAGCCAGCCGACGACCCCGTATTTCTTGACAATCGCCGCCCGGGCGCGTTCGGTCCCCGCCGCGTCCAGGACCGCCGCCGTCCCCTCGACGACCGGGCCGAACGGCTTCTTGCCCCGCGCGTCGCAGGCCTGCACCGTGACCCGAGGGGTGTTGCGGATGCGCTTCACCTTCCAGGAGTCGCCGACGGTCCAGATCAGCAGCTCGCCGCCGTCGCGCGCCGCCCAGATCGGGAGTGGTTTCGGAGTGCCGTCCTTGCGGAACGTGGTGAGCAGGACGTACTTCCCAGCGGCGATCTGGTCGAAGAGTGCGGTCATGAGCTCCATCGTAGCGAGTCACTCGGCGATGGACAGACCGATCATCGCGCCTTTGCCGCGCAGCTCGCTCGTCGCGATCGCGACCCTGGCGAGCAGCCCGAACTTCTGGACGACCGCCTTGACCGCGCGCTTGGTCTCTGCCGTGTCCAAGATGGCCGCGCGCGCGTCCAACGCCGGGCCGAAGGGCTTCTTCCCCGTGCGGTCGCAGGCCTGCAGCGTCACCCTCGGCGTGTTCCGGATCCGCTTCACCTTCCAGGACGTGGCGGGGGTGAGCAGAAGCAGCTCGTGGCCTGCTCGGACCGCGTTCACCGCAGTGGGCTTCGGCGTGCCGTCCTTGCGGTATGTCGTGAGCAGAATGTACTTCTCGGCGCTGATCTGATCGAAGAGTGCGGTCACTCGGCAATGCTACGCGCGCCGCGTCCGGACGATGTCGGCTAGGCTCGCAGGGTGAGCACTTCCGACGCACTGGAACTGGCCGATCTCTTGCCCGAGCCGGTTGCCGATTTCATCGAGCCGATCCTGCCCCGCAAACGCGGTTTGCGCGCCAAGACCGGGTCCGCCAAGACCGGGCTCGGCGAGATCCTGTCGCGCTCGCGGACGTTCGCGGAAAAGACGTTCGCGCTGCCCTCCCGGACCCGCAAGGGCGACGTCGGGACCGCGCTCGCCGAGATCGGGGACTCGTTCGAGGGCCTCGCCCAGGTCGTCGTCGACCGCCTGCCCGCCCCGCTCGCGGAGCTCACCCCGCTGCGCGCGCCATCGGGAGCCCGCGAGCAGGCCGGCTCCTGGAACCTCGCCTCGATCACTGCCGCGCTGCTGGGCCTCGGGCCGCTGCACTTCCTCGCGCCGCAACCGTTCGACAAGATCATCCCCCCGAGCCTGCCCGGCCCGCCCCGGCTCTGGACCTACCTGTCCGGAGTCGCGGAGATCGGCGTCGGGACGCTCCTCGTCATCCCGCGCACCCGCAGGCTCGGCGGCCTCGCGGCGGCCTCGCTGTTCGCCGCTGTCTACCCCGCGAACGTCCAAATGGCCAAAGACCTCGACGGCAAGAACGCCGTCCTCGAAGCGGTCGCCTATTGGCGGCTCCCGCTGCAGTTCCCCTTGATCTACGGCGCGCTGAAGATCGCCATCACCGGCCGCTGAGGGCAGTCAGGGGTTCAGCGCAGGAGCGCGGCGAGTTCTTCGGCGGTGTACAGGTCGTCGAAGACGATCGTCTTCCCCGACGCGACCTCGTGGACCGCGCCCGAGACCTTGGCGGCGCCGGTGAGCCGCTGCCACGCGAGCCGGTAGAGCGACAGCTGCGCCCGGGCCTTGCGCGGGTCGGTCCGTCCGGTCTTCCAATCCACCACCACGAATCCGCCGCCCGGCTGGGCGAACACCGCGTCGATCCGCCCGCGCACCAGCACGCCGTCGAGGTTGAGCTCGAACGGCGCCTCCACCGCGACCGGGCTGCGCGCGGCCCACGGCGAATCGAGGAACCTCTGCCGCAGCTTTTCGTACGCGACTTCGTCGTCGTCCGCCGCGCCAGGCAGCTCGTCGAGGCCCAAAAGCTCCTCCGAGAGGTACCAGCCCCGCACCCACTCGTGGAACCCGACGCCTGTCTGCGCCTCGGGGGCGGGGGGCCGGGGACCGCGCCGGGCCCGTTCCTGCTCGAAACCGACCGGGTCCGTGACGAGGCCGACGACATCGCTGACCGTCAGCCCGGCGCGCTCAGCAGCCGAGCCCGCCACAGTGCGTTCGGCGATCAACGCCGCAACGGCCTCGAACAGCTCGCTGTCGTCGTCGGGCCCTGTCTCCGCAAGCCCTGTCTCCGCAAGCCCTGTCTCATCGGCAAGCACTGTCTCGTCGGCAAGGCCCTTGGCCAGGGCCGACCGCACGAGGTCGGCGCCCCGCTGGACCGCCGCCCGCCGCCCGAGGAGCGGGTCGGCGGGCCACACCGCGCCCTCGGCTTCGCCGATCAAAGGATTGACCGCGTCCAGCGCGGGCGACTCCGCCCACGCGTCGGGCGCTCCGCGCACCGCCATCCCAGCGGCGGCCAGCGCGTCGTGCCACTCGACTAGGAACGCGGAAGGCCCAAGCGGGCGCTCGACGCCTTCGGCCCACCAGTGCCCGGAGAGCAGCAGGGTCCGCTTGGCGCGCGTCACCGCCACGTAGCCGAGCCTGCGCTCCTCCTCGCCGGACAGCTCTTTCGCGGCCTCTCGCTCCGCGCGGAGCATCTCCTGCAGCTCCGCCCGGTCCTGCGAGGACGTGAGCGGGCCGAGGTCGTCCGGCGGCAGCTCGGCGAGGTCGCCGATCCACGTGGAACGCGGCCTGCCGCTCGGGAACACGCCTTTGACGAGGTGCGCGACCGCGACGACGTCCCATTCCAAGCCTTTGGCCGCGTGCACGGTCAGCACCTGCACCTTTCGCGGGTCCGGCGCGGTCTCGCCGACCGGCAGCCCCCGCTCGACCGTCTCCGCGACGCGGAGGTAGCCGACCAGGCCGGAAAGGCTCGCCCGCCCGCCGATCAGCGCGACGCCCTTGGCATGCTCCGCCACCACCGACGCGAACGACGAAAGCCGCTCCTTCGTGTGCGGCCCCGCCTCGACGGCGAGCCCTGTCGTCCGCTCCGCCAACGTCACGAACTCCGGCAAGGGCCGGTCCAGCTGCCCCCGGAGGCGTTCGAGCTCCCCCGCGAGCACGAGGAGCCTCGCGTGGCCTGCGGAGGAGTACCGCGCCGGGTCGCCCAAGTCCGCGAGCGCGTCGCCGAGGCCCGCGTGCTCGGCCCCGTCCTCGGCGAGGACCGCTGCGAGCTGGGCGACCAGCTCGTCCCAGCCGGTCGGCGACTGAGACACAGCACTGCCGGTCGGCGACTGAGACACAGCACTGCCGGTCGGCGACTGCTGCCGCTGACGACTCGGACCGAGCTCCCCGACCCGCGCCGCCAGCGCGGCCAGGTCCGCCGCGCCGATCCGCCATCGGGGGCTCGTGAGCACCTGCAAGGCGGCAGCGGACGAGCTCGGGTCCGCCACCAGCTCCAACATCGCGACCAGGTCCGAGACTTCCGGCGTGGCGAGCAGGCCGCCCAGCCCCACCACTTGCGCCTCGAGCCCCGCCGCCGCCAGCGCCTCCGCGATGGGGAGCGCATCGGCGTTCCGGCGGACCAGCACGGCCGCGGTCGCTCTCTCCTGCGCGCCCCGATCCCGCGTGTCGAGGGCCTCGCGCAACCGCTCGGCGATCCATGCCCGCTCCAGCGCCACGTCTTCGAAGAGGGCGGCACGCACCTCGCCGTCCGGGGCCTCGGGGCGCGCCGTCAGCTCCGGAACCGCCTGGCCGGAGCCGCGCAACGGCGCGGCGGTCAGGTTCGCCAGCCGCAGCACCGAGGACGGATTGCGCCAGCTGGTCATCAGGGTGAGCGCGTCAGGCGCGTCGAAGTCCGTCCGGAACGCCGCGAGGTTGCCTGCCGAAGCGCCGCGCCACGCGTAAATGGCCTGGTGCGGGTCGCCGACCGCAGTGACCGCCACCCCGCTCCCCGACCCGAACAAGGCGCGGAGCAAGATCCGCTGGGCGTAGCCGGTGTCCTGGTACTCGTCGAGCAGCACCACGCGGCGCGCCCCTGACTCCTCGGCTCGGACCTGCGGGAACTTCTCGGCGAGCTCCGCCGCGCGAGCGGTCTGCGTCGCGAAGTCGGTCGCGCCGCTGGACCGCAGCCGCTCCTGGATCCGTTCCACCACGCCGAGCAGCTCCACTCTCGCCTGCTGCACCGCGACCGCGTCTCGCAATTCGAGCGAGGGCTCGGCCCGCTGCCTCGGCCCTTTCGGCAACGTCGCCACCAACCGCGCGAGCGCTTCGGCCGCGTCCGTCACCCGCTCCGGCCCCGCCAGTTGCTCCGCCATTCTCCGGCCCAATGCGGTGACCGCCTCCGCCGCGCCGACCAGGCCCCTGTCCACCGCGAGCAACGACTCCCAGCCCGCGACCGTCTCGTACGCGAGCTGCCACATCCCCGCGTCGGACAACACGACGCGCCCGCCCGCCGCCGCGTCCGCCGAGGGGGCAGCGCTGCCGCCCAGCAGCAGCCCCCACTGGGAAGCCAGCTCGCCCGTGTACGCGTCGTATGTCATCACCTGCGGCTCGGAGTTCTCCAGCAGGTCGCCGAGCCGCCCGGTCGGGTCTGCCCGTTCGATGAGCGGCGAAGCCGCGAAACCCGCCAGCCGCAGGCGAATGCGGCTCAGCATCCCCCGCGCGGCCGACCTGGTGAACGTGAGGCCGAGCACCTGCTCCGGCTCCACCAGCCCATTGGCGACCAACCAGACCACGCGGGCCGCGACGGTCTCCGTCTTCCCCGACCCCGCCCCGGCGAGCACCACCGACGACGTGAGCGGCGCGCCGATCACCCGTTCTTGCTCCTCGCTCGGCAGTGGCGCGCCGATCGCTTGGGCGAGGAGCCGTGGACTGATCGTCATGCCGGGCCTCGCAGGCCTGTTTCCCGAGACCCCTCTTCCCGAGACTCTTCTTCTCGAAACACCTCTTCTCGAAACACCGGGCAGCAGCGCCTGCCCGGGCAGCTGCCGCAGCCGGAGTTCGGCCGGGCGCGGAACGCCGGCCCGGTGGCCGCCCCGGCGGCCTCGCGGATCAAGCCGGTCCACTCGGCCGCCGAGTCCTCGGCGAGGGCTGGCTGCTCGCGCTCGGCGGCTCCCACCTCTTTGCGCGGGGCTCCGAGGAAGACCAGCCTGGCCCCCGCAACCGGTTCGTCCCGTGCGGCCCGCACGATGAGCTGGTAGCAGGCCAGTTGCGCGTCCTCGCGGACGTCCGCCGCGCTCCTCGGCGTCTTCGCGGTCTTCAGATCCACGATCACAAGCTCGCCGTCCGCGTTCTTCTCCAGCCGGTCGATCCGGCCCTTGAGCTTGACTTCCGGAGCCGTCCCTGCCAGCCCCGGTGCATCAGCGGGATGAGCTGCAAGGCGGAAGGAGTCGACTGGGGGCGCCTCCCGCTTGCGGGGGAGCGCCGGGGAGGCGGAGCGTGCACGAGACTCCGACAACGCCGCAGGTCGGCCGCTGAGCGCCGGGAGGGTCATCTCCACGGGGATCTCCACCCCTACCTCGGCCAGCTCGCCGCGCGACGCGCCCAACCATGTCGAGAACGTGGCAAGAAGCCGTTCGAGCTGGTCCCGCCGCCGCCCGGCTGCCCAAGGCGGCCTGGCGGAGCGGGCGTCCGCTTGGCGTATCGCCTCGTCCAGCGCCGAGGACAGCTCCTCCTCGGCGAACCGCCCCGAGACGGCGGCCAGCAGGTGCACCGCCGTTCCGGCGGCGGCCGCCTCGCTTGGCGCGGACGTCGCCGCCCGCTCGTACAGCCAGCGCAGCGGGCAGACGAGCAGCTGCTCCACACGGGAGGGGCTCAGCGTCACGGCGCCGCCATCGCCGAGCGGCTCGTCCGTCGAGACCTCGGCGAGCCCGTGCCAGCTCTTCGGATGCGCGCCGATCACCCCGACCCGCGCCAAATCGGCGAGCGCCGAGGCCGCGCGGCGCGCCCCGTCCTCGTCCGCCCCACAGGCCCGGCTGCGCAACTCGGCCACCACGCCGGCCGCGCTCCACGGCGTCGCCCGCCTCGCCTGCCGAGGAGCCACGTCGGATTCCTCCTGCGCGAAACGGGCCAACGGGGCCAAGAAACGCGACGGCACGAGATCGCCCTCCCCTTCCACCGCAGTGACCAGCAGCTGCTCCCGAGCTCGGGAGCAGGCGAGATACAGCAGCCTGCGCTCCTGCGCCAACACTTGTTTGCGCATGTCGAGCCTCGCCTCTGCCTCGATTCCCGACAAGGCGGCCGCCAGATCGTCCACGCCGAGCAGCGAGCTCGACTCCGAAAGCCCCGGCCAGAGGCCTTCCTGCACGCCGCAGACCACGACAACATCCCATTCCTGGCCCGCCGCGGCGTGCGCGGAGGACAGCGCCACCGCCTCGGACAGGCCCTCGCCGCCGAGCCTCCCCGACACGGGCAGCCGCTCGCCCTCGATCCGGTCCGCGAACCGGGCCAGCGCTTGGCCTGTGTCTCGAGGGCCAGCGGCCCACGAGTCGGGCGAGGCATGCGCCCGCGCGGCGGCGAAGAGCGCGTTCACCGCCGCGAAATCTGGCTCCGCGAGCGCCTCGTCGCCCCAGCGCTCTTCCAGCTCGCTCGCCGACCACGCCGCCCACAACACGTCCTCCACGCCCCGCGCTTCCCGCGCCGCCGCCCTGGCCGACCGCCACACGGCGCGCAGCCGCAGGACGGACTCGGGCGCCTCTTCCCCGTCTTCCTCGTCGCCAAGACGGTCCTCGTCAAAGACGAGCGCGGCGAGGGATTCGAGCGACGGGCGGTCCGGCTCCTGGGCGCGCAGCCGTCGGCGCAGCGCGCGCGCCTCGGCGATAGTGGCTCCGGCCAATGGCGAGAGCAAGAGGGCCAACGCCGTTGAGGGTTCGAGCGTTGTCCCCGCGAGCGCCTTGAGCAACACCAACAACGCCGATACGGTCGTATTCGCGGCGAGCGGCCCGCTGGCGCCCGCCGTTCGCAAGGGCACGCCCGCGAGCGCCGCCGCCCGCGCCAAGGACGGGGCGAACGCCGGGACAGAGCGGACCAGCACCGCCATCTTCGACCACGGGACATGGTCGCGGGCATGCGCCCTGCACAACGCCTCGACCACCCCCTCGGCCTGCGCGGCCGTCGTCGGGTACAGCCGCACCCGCGCCTCGCCCGTGCCGGACTCGCGCGAAGTCGCGACCTTGCCCGCCGCCCGAGGCGCGACTGCCTCGACCAGCTCCGCCACGGGGGCGGACAGGCGCCAGCTCGGCCCGAGGCGCAGCCGCTCGGCGCGCCGCCACAGGTCGAGGCTCGTCTGCGCGCCTTGGAACCAGAACACCGACTGGTCCGGATCGGCGGCGAGGACCGCGAGATCGGCCCGGCGGACGAGCAGGTTGACCAGCCGGGCCGCTTGCGGGTCGAAATGCTGCGCGTCGTCGACCAGCACAACGAGCGACGTCGGGGCGGGCCCGATCGGCCCTGCCTTTGGCACGGTCAGCAGGTCGGGGTCCTCCGCCGCCGCGTCCAGCGCGGCGGTCAGCAGCTCGGCCGCGTCCAGCGACCCCGGGCTCCCCGCCGGGTCCGCCATGCCGACCGCGTTGCGCAGCGTCATCACCTGCTCGTACTCCTGCCACGTCCGCCCGGCCGCGACCCACTCCGGGCGGCCGCGCTCTTTGCCGAGCGCGATCAGCCCCTCGGGGCCGTGGCCGTGCTGGGCCGCGCGCTGGAAGACCGACCGCAGTTGCGCGGTGAACTCCGCCGAGCCGAGCGCGCCGCGCAACGACGCAGGCCAACGCCCGGCCTGCTCGGCGGCCAGCTCGCGCAACGTCGCGTCCTGCTCCGCCGCAGGGATCAACCGGGGCGGCGGATTGCCGAACGTCCGCGCTTTCGCTTCAAGCAGCGCGAACGCATAGGAATGCGTGGTCCGCACCAGCGGCTTGGCGAGCACCAGCTCCGGGCTCGCGCGCAACAGCCTTCGATGGATCTCGCCGCGCAGCAGATCGGCGGCGGCTCGGTTCGAGGCGAGGACGACCACCGCCGTCTCGGGCCGCAGCGCCCAATGGCACGCCAGCTCGACCACCAGCCGCGTCTTGCCCGTCCCAGGGCCGCCGACAACCATGACCGGCTCCCGCCGGGCGAGCGCCGACTCCTGGAACAGCCGGGCAGGCTCGTCGAATGGCTGGGACGCGGTCATCGCCTCCATCTCACCACTTCGATCCGACAATTCGAGCAGGCGCCGCCTCCGAGGCGTGATGTAAAATTCGGGGGACCCGAGGTTCCGCCACGTGAGAGCGCTGAGACAATCCGCACAATCTTTTCACCCTGCGTGTGAAGATCGCCGGCCATAGAATAAGGCGAGCCTTGCCCGCGCCATCCAACAGAAAGGAACTGGCCGATGGAATTTGTCGAACTCTTCGACTATCCGATCACTCCTGGCCGGGTCACGCATTGGATGGCGCACTCCGAGGCCCCGCTGCAGGAATGGCAGCTGGACACGCGCGCGGTCTCCTTCGTCCACGAGACGCACCTGCGCGACTACACGCTCGCCAGCACCGGGTCCAGGGAATCGTGGATCGGCACCGCCCTTGAGTTCGAAGGCGAGCTCGACCACGAGGCGCTGCGCCGCACGCTCAAGATTTGGGCCGACCGCCACGAGGTGCTGCGCTCCCAGGTCGAGCTCATCGACCTGGTCAAGCCGAAAACCTCCTCGCTGATCCGCCGCACCCTCCCCCCCGGCGCGGTGGACTTCGTCCAAGTCGACGCGGGCGACCTCGGCTCGGCGACCGCCGTGCACCGCGAGCTCAGCCACCAGTTCGACACCATCGCCTCGCCGTCGCGCTGGCCCGGCTACGTGTTCTCCACCATCGAGCGCGACGACGGCACCTTCACCGTCCTGTTCGTCGCCGACCACAGCCTCCTCGACGGCTACTCGATCTACCTGCTCGGCAACGAGCTGGTGCAGCTGTACCGCCAAATCCTGGTCGAAGCGCCCGATTTCGTCCCGCCGCCTGCGACGGACAAGGACTCCTACGTGGACTTCTCCACCGAAGAGCGAGTGACGGCCCAGGCCGTGGAGGCCGAGCATCCCGCCGTGCGCGCGTGGGAGGCGGTCTTCAAGGACGGCGGCTCGGTGACGTTCCCGCTCTCCCTCAACGACATCAGGCCGCACTGCGGACGCGTGGCGCAACGCGGCTACATGTCGTGGCTCCTCGACTCGCAGCTGAGCGAGGATTTCGCCATCGCGTGCAAAACGGCAGGGGGGAACTACCAGGCAGGCCTGATCGCCGCGCTGGCCCTCTCCACGAAGCTCACCTCGGACCGGGAGACGTTCTCGGCCGTCATGCCGTTCCACACGCGGAACAACCCGCGCTGGGCCGAGTCGCTGGGGTGGTTCGTCGGCATCGCGCCGATGGTCGTCGACCTCCGCGAACCCAGCTCGTTCTCGGAGGCCATCCCGCTCGCGCAGCAGACCCAGCAGACCGGCAGGCTCGTCGCGTCGGTGCCGTACGCGCGGGTCTGCGAGCTGCTCCAGCCCACGGCGAAGAACTCTTTCCTGGTGTCCTTCATCAACGGAGCCACCATCCCCGGCGGCGACCAATGGGAAGAGTGGAAGCTGCGGGGGCTGCGGAGCAAGAACTACTCCGACGAAGAGGTCGCGCTGTTCTTCAACCGCTCGCCCTCGGGGCTCGTGCTCTGCGGCCGCTACCCGAACACCGAAACCGCCACTCGAAACGTCCACAAATTCCTCTCGACATTCCGCCGGATCATCGTGAACGTGGCCGAGACCGGCGATTTCACGCTGCCCGCGCAGAAAATCGCCGCGCGCCTCGAGCGGCTGAGCCAACCCGCGTAGAGCCTGATTTCGTTAACAAACTGCAACCTCGTAGTTGAACTGGGCTTCCGCGCCGGGCCGAGGCCGCAGAACGGGTAAAACGGCAGCTCGACCGCCATGGCGCCGCCAACCGGGACGGAGCACATGGCAAACTAGTCCTCTAGCGCGTACCACGCCCAGCAACGACCCGAGGGACACCATCGAGTGAATCAACCGCCGACAGACGTCAACGGCGACGTCGAAGCCCAGACGCCGCACTCGCGCCCGAAGGAGACACTGGGCATCCAGATCCCGTCCTCCTTCTGGAAGCTTCCCTCGGGAAAGGTCTGGGAGTGGAAGGTGACCGCTCCTGAGGCGCAGGTCGGGCCGAACGCACTGGTGAGCCCCGTGCCCGCCTCGTACATCCAAGAGCGGCACATCCGCCGCGCGGCGGCGAACGCCAAACTGTCCACCCCCCCTCCTGCGGTGTGGGAAACGGTATCGGTGGATTTCGAAGAGCCGCTCGATCCCGCGGTGTTGGGCAGGGTCTGGCAGCGCCTCCTGCAACGGCATGACAGCCTGCGGTCGTGGTTCGAAGTGCAAGAGCTGCCCGCGATCGGCAACGCGGGCCAGGCGATCTCCAAGGTGGTCCGGCACGAAGTGGACCCGGCCTCGGTCACCTGGGAGCTTGTCGAAGGCCCAGCCTTCGAGACCGGCGAAGAGGTCCGAGACTACTTGGTGTCGCGCTTCAACGAGGGGACCTCGCCGCTGCGTTGGCCAGCGCTCGTCTTCGCGGCCGTCGAGCACGAGGGCGGGTTCCATGCCGTCTTCTCCGAGGACCACAGCTTCTGCGACGGGCACGCCAACCTCGTGACCATCGTCGAGATCAAATCCCTGTACACGGCGCTCGCCAAGGGCGGCCCCCTCGTGCTGCCCGAGCCGGGCAGCCAGCTCGAAGCCGCCCGCGAGGAGCGCGCGAGGCTCGCCTCGCTCACACTGGACTCCCCACAGACGCAGCGGTGGATCGAGTACTACCACACCCTCGGCGCGCAGCTCCAGAAGTTCCCTTTGCCGCTCGGCCTCGACTCGGGCAGCGCCATGGGCGGCAAGGTGCTGCGGTTCGACCTCATCGCCGAGAGCGACGCCGAAGTCCTGCACAAATACTGCAAAGAGCATGGCGGCGGCTTCACCGCGGGCGTGTACGCGGCCTTCGCGGCCGTGAACTACGAGCTCGGCGAGCAAGACCAGTTCAACATGCTGCGCGCGGTGTCCACCAGGGACTTCGAGCGCTACAACTACACGCACGGCTGGTTCATCAACACGATCCCCGTGGTGTTCGACCTCGGCGGCGTGACCGATTTCGCGGACCTCGTCCCGCGCGCGCAACAGGCGATGAACGCCTCGAAGGACCTCACCTCGGTCCCGATCCAGCGCGTCATCGACCTCGTCGCCGAGGCGATGGGCACGAGCGACTCGACCGGCATCCCCTTCCAGCCGCCGCCGATGATCTCGTTCATCGACGCGAGGCCGTTCCCGGCCTGGCTCACCACGCAGCAAACGTCGTACCACAAGATCGTGCAGCCGGTGCCGCCGACCGCGACGGTGTTCAACTGGCTCAACCGGTACCACGACGTGCTCGAGCTCGTCGCGTATTTCCCCGACAACCCGATTGCCGAGGCCTCGATCCAGAAGTATGTCGACAACCTGCGCAGCGTGCTCCACGATGTGGTCGAAACCGGCGGCCACACCCTCGCGCAGCTGTCGCGCGTCTAAGCCGGATCGCGTCGGGCTCGGACGGCTGCCATGCTGGTCACAACAATCGACCTAGTCGAGCTGGAACCAGGCGGCTACCTGCAGTGGCAGTCGCCCCCTCCGCCGCCTGGCCTCCTGTCGGACATCCCGCCGTCGGTGAACCAGAACTTCCATCTCAGCCATGCGCTGAAGGACTCCGAGGAGACCGAGACCTGCTCTGGCGGCTGGCTCGCCGCGACCTTCGACGTGCCGGGCCCGATCCTCGTCGACGCGCTCACCGAATCCTTCACCGCCCTCATGCGCAGGCATGAGAGCCTGCGCTGCTCCTTCGAGAAAACAGACGGGAAAATCGTCCGCCGCGTCTATCCAGACCACGATGTCGCATTCGTCGCGCCAGGCGCGCCCGTTCTCGTGCGTTCGGCTGAGGACGCCCAGGCGGCGCTGCGCCACAGCCTCAGCTCGGCATGCGATCCGACCCGTTTCCCCGCCGTGCTGTTCGCCGCGCTCGACCGCCCCGAGACAAGCACCGTGGTCTGCGGTTTCGACCATAGCGCGGTGGACATGTTGTCGCTCGCGCTCATCGTCCGCGAGCTTCGGGACGACTACTCTGCCCGCGTCGCGGGCAGAGCCACGCCCGAGCTGGCCCCCGTGGGCAGCTTCCTGGAGTACTGCGCGTACGAGACCGGGCAGCATCCGCCGTCGCAGACCCGTCTGGGGCTGGAGATCTGGCGGGAGTTCCTCGCGTCCCAGGGCGGGGTCTTCCCCGGCTTCCCGCTCGACCTCGGCGTATCGCCCGGCGAGGTCGCGGCGCAGCGCACAGCCGTGTTCCAACTGCTCGACAGCGCCGAGGCAGACGCGTTCGAAGCGATCTGCGAGAGCCATGAGGGGAAAATCTTCTCGGGCGAGCTGACCGCGCTGGCCACTGCGGTGCGCGAGCTCGGCGGACCCGACCAGATAGCGACGCTCACCCCGATCAGCACCCGGATACGCCCCGAATGGGCGGAGGCCGTGGGCTGGTTCGTCACGAATATCCCCCTGGTGTTCGGCTGCGGCGCCGATTTCGCAGACGGCACACGGCAGAACCGCGCGTCCTTCCGCGCGGCGCTGCCCGCCGCCAAGGTGCCGATCGGGCAAGTGATCTCCGGCCAAGCAGGCCCGTTCTCCTTCGCCCGCAAAGACGTGTCCATGGTGAGCCATATCGACTATCGCAGGGTGTTCGGCCCGAAGCCCGACCTCGCGCTCCGCGCGACGCATATCAGCAACGCCACCGTCGCGGACGACGCGCAGTTCTGGTTCTCCCGCACGGGCGAAGGCCTGTGGCTGCGGGTCCGCCACCCCGACACCGCCATCGCGAGCGCCACGATCGGCCAGCTGCGCGAACGGCTCGGCGAGGTCTTGGGCAAACAACTCTGACTTCGCCGCGAGGCCGCTCCCGGCCCGAGGCCACAGCCCGACACATGTAAGCTACCCCACAATCGCGAGTCGCACCGGCCTTCGGCGAGGAGAGCTATGACATCGGAAATGTGGATATGGGCCGCAGTCGGGATCGTCGTCGCGGCGGCGCTCGCGGGCCTCGGCGCGCTCGCCGTGCTGTTCGCGCTGGCGCATGGCGAGAAGGGCCCCCGCAGGTTCGCGGTCGCCCCGGTGGAGGGGGACCTCGAAACGTATTTCGACGAGAAGGCCGCGTGGGCGGCCACCGCGACCACGACTGTGCCGGGGACGCCCGAGCACGTGTGGGCGGTGTTGGCCGCCGGAGGCTATCTCGCGCTCCCCTTCCTGCTTTCCGGCCCAGATGTGGACGGCGACAAGCTCGTCTACCGGGGCCCCTTCAGCGCCTGGGCCGAGGAAGTCGCGCGCAAGGAGCCGGGGCGAGAGCTTGTCACGACCGGAGCAGGCGTGTCCGCCCCCTTGCTGATCAAGTCGTTCGGCCAGCGGTTCTTGCTGCGCCCCGCGCCGAACGGCGTGATGATCGCCTGGACTGTCGCCATCACCCCGAAATGGATCGGCTTCCTGCCGCTGCGCTGGACCGGGTTCGTCGCCCGCCCTGTGCTGGGCTTCGTGCTCCGGCGGGCGTTCCGGTAGCAGTCCGAGTCAGACGGCCCGATACCGCCGCACAAGAAGGTCCACGACCAGCGGGTGCGTCCCCAAAGGCGCGGCGATTCCCCGTGCCCCGGCGGCGAGCTCGGCGAGCTTGCGGGAGAAGAAGCCGTCTGCGAGCAAGTACTGCGCGACGAACACCGGCCCGGCGCACTCCTCGACCACTGTGTCGACGCGGGGAGCGCCCTGGGCGATCGTCCCGAGGCGCACCGTCGCGGCGAGCTCTTCTTCGAGCTGCCGCAGCGTCGTCCGGTTCTCGGCCTGCGCCGAGGAGTCGTTGGTCCCGGCCACCGCCAGCACGACCTGGCCCGAGCCGTCCCAGCCAGCCGCGCGCAGGCGCTCGGCCAGCACCTCAGCCAACACGGGGTCCGGGCCGAGCGCAGGGGCGATCACCGCGTTCTGGTGGGCGCTGCGCCGCACTTGTCTCGGCAGGTCGGTCCGAACGTGATAGCCGCTCGCGAGGAACGCCGGGACGATGACGACCCTGCCAGGCAGCTCCCGCAACGCCTCCTCGGGGGTGGGGCCGAGCACGTCCACAAAGGCGAGGCGGACTTCCGTCCACGGAAGCCGCCGCGCCACCTCGCCGCGCAGCTCCTGCAGCATCGCCACCCCTTCCGCGCGGCGTGTGCCGTGCGCGACGATCAGCAGGGCCGAGGACATGCCACCAAATTACCCGGACACAGCGAGGCACGCGAGGAGCCGACGACGCCGCGAGGCGCTATCTGCTCGACCGGGCTAGAAGCCCGACGGGCTGTCGCCTGGTAACACCATCTCCGGAACTTGCGTGAGCTTCCACCCGCCTCGCGTCGCCCGGCAGACCAGCACGACGTCGTAGCGGTTGTCGGGCCAGCTCTTCGCCTTCGGGCTCACCGGCCCGTCGAGGTGGTCGACGATCCCCGCGATCGCGCTGTGCTCCCACACCACGAGCGCGGGCAGCCGAGGACCGAGGATAGAGAGCTGGTCAGCGAGTTTTTTCTCCTCGCCCTCCGTGTACACCAAATCCACTCCGAGGCCGAGCGCCGCCGCGATCGGCCCCGCCGTCTGCCGAGGGCGACGGCCTGCCGAATGCCCCGCGATCTGTCCTGGCGCGTAGATCCGGGCAGGTCGCACGATCCCTGCCTTCGGCGCCGCGAAGAATTTGCCAAGCGCGCGGGCACGCTCCCAGCCCCGCTGCGTGAGGGAGTGCGGGTCCTGCTTGCCCTTCTCATCGATCCCTGGCGCCGTCTTGTCACTCCCCTGCCCGGAGCTGTCCGGCTTCTCGCCATGCCGGATGATCATGCAGACGCTGCCTTCGACCGGGGTCGAGGCACTGGCTTCAGACAGGTCGAAACCTCCAAGGGCGAGGCCGGCGCCACCAGCGCCGAGCAAGACTGCGAATTCGCGCCGGGACAGTACCAGAGAGGCCACACACGGACAGTACACAGCTAGGGTTACAGAATGAAGACAGCTCGCGCCGAAGTCCACGTGGTCGCCGCCGTGATCGTCGACGCGCAAGGACGCTTCCTCGTCGCGAGAAAACGCGGCACCACCATGTTCATGCAGGCAGGCGGCAAGATCGAGCCCGACGAAGAGCCGCTCGCGGCGCTGGTGCGGGAGTTGCGCGAAGAGCTTGGCGTGCTGGTCGAGCCTGGCAACGCCTGCTGGCTCGGCCGATTCGAGGCCCCGGCCGCGCACGAGCCGGAGACGACTGTGGTCGCCGAGGTCTACGAGGTTGCCTGCGCGGACGAGCCGCGCGCCCAGGCCGAGATCGAAGAGATCGCCTGGCTGGCGCCCGGCGAAGAGGACCGGTTCTCGCTCGCGCCGCTCACCCGGCTCATTCTGGAGCGGATGAAACACGCATCGACCCTATGATTTGATACAGAGATTCTTTGGCAGAGATTTATAAATTTCTATTGACCACTACTTAGAACACATGGAGTGTTGTTTTATGTTTGACGGGGTGTTCGAGCAGCTAGACAGCATCGGGGACGTCCGCATGGTCGAATGTCCAGCGTTTGGAATATCTGCAAGGGCTTGAGCAACTGATCAGGCGTTCGCAGGGCGCGGGCCGCGCCCTTCCTGCGATATCTCCAGCAACGAGCGCCCCGTTAGTACTTGTCGCCGCTCTCTTCGGGATCGTCGACGCCCAGGTCCACCGCCAACCGGTACCCCCGCTTCACCACGGTCTGCACAATCTTCGGATCCCCCAAACCAGTCCGGAGCCTGCCGATCGCGGCCTCCACCGCATGCGCGTCCGCGCTGTGGCCCGGCAGGCTCGCGAGCAACGTCTCGCGGGTCACCACCCGGCCAGGCTGGCGCGCCAGCTCGCGCAAAAGCGTCAGCATCGACGGGGCGAGATGGCGCACTTCCCCGTCCACCACGACAGCGCGGGCGAGCACCGCGATCTTATGGCCGTGCGCAGGGAAGACCCTCGCGCGCCTCGGCAGCTCCTCCTCGATATGCCGCGCCAGCGCCCCGAGCCGAGACCGGGCCGGGGCCGTGGTCGGCACGCCGAGCGCCTCCAGCGGGCCAGCCGTCACCGGCCCGACGCACAGCGCCGCGACCTGGGCCCGGAAACCACTGAGAAGCTGCTCCAACAGGCCGGTCTCTTTTGCCCTGCCCAGCATCGAGGCGACCGCCGGGGCGCTCGTGAAGCTGACCCCGTCCACCGTCCCGTTCACGACGGCCGTGATCAACGTGTCCATCGCGGACTGGTCGTCCGGCGGCGACCAGCGGTACACCGGCACCGGGAGCACCTCCGCGCCCGCATGGCGCAACGCTTCGCTGAAATCTGGCAGCGGCTCGAACTCTGTTGTCGCCCCGTGCAGCTGCACCGCGACCCTCAGCCCCTCGACCTCTTCTTCGAGCAACCGCTCCAAGACTTCGCTCGACGACTCCGAGCTCGGCGACCAGGATTCGCGAAGGCCCGCAGCGCGAATCGCCCCAGTGGCCTTCGGCCCGCGCGCCACAAGACGCGCGCTCTGCAGCGCCGCGTGCAGTTCCTCGGCAACGCCCCAGCCCTCGGCGGCCTCCAGCCAGCCCCGAAAACCGATGCCCGTCGTCGCGACGACCACGTCGGGCGGATTCGCAATGATCTCCCGGCTCACCCGCTCCAACTCGGCGTCGTCGGCCAGGGGGATCAGCACGATCGCGGGGGCGTGCAGAACGGCGGCGCCCCGACGGGTGAGGAGCGCGGAGAACTCATCCGCCCGACGCGCGGCCGTCACTCCGACGGTGTACCCCGACAGGCTGCGCGAAGGCACAGGCGCATCGGACTCCGGGCTGATGGTGTCCATAGCCTTAGTCTAATGCCCTAGCTGCGACAACAGGAACTACCCGGCGATCTCCGCCTGCTCTTCCCCGCCTGGAGCCTCTTCCGTCACGAGGTCCTCCCCTCGGACCAGCCGCCCGATAAAAGTGTTGAGCACCGCGACCAGCGGCACAGCCAGCAGAGCACCGATGATGCCCGCCATCACCACGCCCGCCGCGATGGCGAGGATCACTGCCAACGGATGCACTTTCACCGCGCGGCCCAGCACCAACGGCTGCAGCACGTGGCTCTCCAGCTGCATCACGCCGACCAGCACCGCGATGGTTGCCAACGCCACGACCGGGCCATGGGTCACCAACGCGACGAGCACCGCCACCGAGCCCGCGACGAGCGATCCGATCACGGGGACGAACGCCCCGAGGAAGACCAACGACGCGAGCGGCAGCGCCAAAGGCACTTGCAGCAGGGCGAGCCCGACGCCGATGCCGATGGCGTCGACAGCCGCCACGAGCACCGTCCCTTTGACATAGCCCGTCAGAGTCCGGTACCCGTCGCCCCCGGCCAGCCGCACTCGCTCCCGCGCGCCCACGGGCACGAGCTGCGTGAGGTAGAGCCAGATTGACCGGCCGTCGCTCAAGAAGAAGATCAAGGTGAACAGCGCCAGGAAGAACCCGGTCACGCCCTCGACGAGCGCCGAAGCCGTGGAGAAGACCCCCTGGGTGATGTCGGATCGGTGCTGCTCCGCGAAGTGGACCGTCGTCTCGCGGAACTTCTCCAACTTTTCGGCGGAGAAATGCAGCCCGGCCCGCTCCGCCCAAACGCGCAGCTGCTCGAAGCTCTCAAAGACCTGGGCTTGCAGCGTCGGCCAGCCGCTAATGGCCTGCCGGACGATGAACGTGAAGATGCCCGCCAACGCGCCGAGCACCAAGACCAGCACCAAGCCGACGGCGAGCGACCTCGGCACCCGGCGCGCGGCGAGCCAATCGACCAGCGGCGACATGAGCGCGGCGAGCAGGAGCGCCAGCGCGACCGGGACCAGCACCACTTCCAAGAGGACGAAGATCTTGCCGAGGACGACGAGGCCCAAGAGGATCACGAGGATCCGCCACGTCCAGTCGGACACCCTGCGCAGCGTCAGATGGATGTGCTCGTCCGGGCGGAGCGTCACGTGGACGTGTTGGTCCGACGGATCTGTCGCAGTTGGCATGCCCTCGCGCTCCTTATTGGACTTTCGTGTGTTCACCACAGTACCGTGGCTCGGATGGCGACCCAATCGTCGGAGGGCGCACCAGCGCCGCAACGGTCTCCGATGCAGATGCTGCGCCGCGCGGCGCTGGTCGTGGTCGTGGTGATCTTGGCCACCGAGGCCTGGTACGTCGCGCCGGAGGTGCGTCATTACTGGCAAGCCACCAAAAACGTCCGTTGGCTCTGGGTCGGCGCATGCGTCCTCGCCGCCGCCGTTTCCATGGAAAGCTTCAGCCAAGTCCAACGCACCCTCTTCGCTTCGGCGGGCGTGCGGGTGTCGAGCTGGCGGTCGGCCGCGGAGATCTACGCGGCGAACTCCATCAGTTGCAGCCTGCCCGCAGGACAAGTGCTGGCAACCACGTTCGCCTACCGGCAGACCCGGCGCTGGGGGGCCACGCCGCTCATCGCGTCCTGGCAGATCGTCATGTCCGGCCTCATCAAAGGAGCGGGGCTCGCGCTGATCGGCATCGGCGGCACATTTTTAGCCGGGGCGAAGACCACGCCGTTCTCGCTCATCTTCTCCATCGCGGGCTTTCTCTCCTTCCTCGTCCTCGCGCAGTTCATCGCCTCCCGGCCCGACGATGTGGCCGCGCTCAGCAGCAAGGCCTTCGCCCTGGTGAACCGAGTGCGCAAGCGCCCGCCGGAAGAGGGGCTGGCCCGCTGGCACCAATTGCTCGAACAAACGCAGGCGGTGCGCCTGGGCCGGTGGGACGGGCTGAAGGCGTTCGCCTGGAGCATGGCCAACTGGGCGAGCGACATCGCCTGCCTCGCGTTCGCCTGCTACGCCACTGGCTCGCGCCCCAGCCTGCCGGGGCTCCTCATCGCGTACGCGCTGGTCAAGACTGCGGCACTGGCCGTCCCGCTGCTCCCCGGCGGCCTCGGCGTCGTCGAGGTCGTGCTGGTGCCCGCGCTGACCGCAGGGGGGGTCCCGTCCGGGGCGGCGTTCTCCGCGACCGTCATCTACCGCCTCGTCAGCTTCCTCTTGGTCACTGCTGTCGGCTGGGCGGTCTTCTTCCTGCTCTTCCGCAAGAGCGACCCGATCAACCCGAAGCATCGCGACGAATTCGACGCCGAGCGGTTCGAGGCTCATCCGCAGTGAGGAGGAGAGCCGTCGCAGTCCTGGCCGCCGCACTGTTGGCCGGATGCTCCAGCCACCCCAGCAGCGAAGCGCCGCACCTCGTGCCCCTGTACTCGAAGCTGAAGCTCGCCGAGATCGGGGTGGACGAGTATCGCGACGAGGTCGCGGGCATCGCGGAGAAGAGCCGCCAATTGGCCGTCGACTTGCTCGAAAGCGGCCGCATGGCAGACCGCGACACGGTCTTCAGCCCCTGGGCCAAAGTCCGGACGGGACGGATCTGGGCGCATGCCGACGGCTCGGGCGACGACCCCGCCGCCGCCGCGATGATCGGGCAGCTCGGCAAGTGGGCGGGCGACCCGGTCAGCGTGCCGAACGGGGGCGTCGACCGCACGCCGATCCTGCGCAGCCAGACCGTCCTGGTCGCGGACCGCGCCCTCGACATCGCCCCCGAGTTCCTCGATCTGCTCGCCAAGGACTACGACATGGGGGTCTATCTCGCCCGGCCCGGTGATCCGAAACTCGCCTCGGCGGTGAACGCGTGGGCCATGAGCACGGCCAAGCTGCGCTTCAGCGACTCCTTGCAGGGGCTCGGAGTCCCGCGCGGGGTGTTCTCCGCCGATGTCACCGTGCTGCTCGCGGGGTGGCAGTTCCCCTTCCGCCCCGAGCACACCGCCGACGCTGCCTTCACCACAGCGAACGGCGGCCGCAAGAGCGTTCCCACCATGCGCGCGGCGGCCATCGCCCAGACTGCGGCGGGGCCGGGGTGGCGCGCGGTCCAGCTGCCGCTCGCCGACGGGATCGAGATGCGCGTGATCGTGCCCGACGATCCGCACGCCTCGCCTGCGGCCTTCGTGCCGGCCGCGCGCGCCGCTTTGGCGGACGCGCCGCCCCAGCTCGCCGGGATCGCGCTGCCACGCTGGTCGGGGCAGGGCGAGAACGGCTGGACCTCCAAGCCTCTCGAGTTCCAGGGCCTGGGGCGCATCGCGCCCGAGGCCGGGATCAGCGGCTGGGCGGACTTGGCCGCAATCTCCTTCGGCGAGCAAGGCGTGTCCACGACGTCCGCGCCTCCCCCGGCCGCCGCGTCTGCTGCCGTCGCCGACCCGCCGCCCGCGATCTCGTTCGCCGCCGACCGCCCGTTCTGCTTCGAGATCTTCGACCCGGGTACCGGCCTCGTCCTCCTCGCCGGGAGGGTCGCCGACCCCGGCAGGTAATGTCCCTCACATGAGCAGACCGTCGCCTTTCGCCGAATTGGACCGCGATCAGCGCAGCGCCTTCCTTGCCTCCTGGCTCGGCTGGGCGATGGACGCCTTCGACTTCTTCGTCCTCACGCTCGTCCTCAACGAGATCGGCAAGGAGTTCCACGTCTCCAAGCACGAGCTCACCTTCCTGATCACGGTCACCCTCGTGATGCGCCCGGTCGGGGCGTATCTGTTCGGGATCTGGGCGGACAAGGCAGGCAGGCGTGTCCCGCTAATGGTGAACGTCTGCTTCTACTCGACCGTCGGGTTCCTCGGCGCGTTCGCGCCGAACTTCGCGGTCCTCCTGGTCCTGCGCCTGCTCTACGGCATCGGCATGGGCGGCGAATGGGGGATTGGCGCAGCGCTGACCATGGAGAAGGTGCCGTCCGACCGGCGCGGCTTCTTCTCCGGCATCCTGCAGGCGGGCTACGCCAGCGGCTTCCTGTTCGCCGCCGTGGCGCACCTGGTCGTCCACTCCTATCTGGGGCTCTCGTGGCGTTGGCTCTTCGGCCTCTCCCTCCTGCCCGCGCTCATCTCGCTCATCATCCGCGCGTTCGTCAAAGAGTCCGAGGTCTGGGTGAACACCCAGGAGAAGATGAAGGCGCACGGCTCGTCGGTGCGGGCGGTGTTCTTCAACCGGGTCGTGCTGCGCCGCTTCTTCTACCTGATCCTGCTCATGACCGCGTTCACCTCGCTGAGCCACGGCACCCAGGACCTCTACCCGACCTTCTTGAAGGAGACCGAGCACGCCGGGCGCGCCCTCTCGTCGAGCGTCTCCGACTGGATCATGATCGTCGCGAATATCGGGGCGATCATCGGCGGCGTCTGTTTCGGGGCGCTCTCCGACCGGATCGGCCGAAAAGGCGTCATCGTCCTCGGCGCGCTCCTGACACTGCCGCTCCTGCCGCTGTTCACCCTGCCGACCGAGCCATGGCTCCTCGGCCTCGGGATGTTCCTCGTCCAAGCGACCACCCAAGGCGCGTGGGCCGCCGTGCCCGCGCACCTCTCCGAACTCTCCCCCAACGCCATCCGGGGCTTCTACCCAGGGGTGACCTATCAGCTCGGCAACCTCTGCACCTCGTTCAACGCGACGTTCCAAACCATGATCGCAGTCGCCTGGGGCTACCCCGCCTCGTTCTGGGCCATCGTCGGCGCGGCATGCGTCTCGCTCGCGGCGCTCACGTGGTTCGGCCCGCAAGCGGACGGCGTCGACTTCGCCGACACGGACGAGAGTAGCGTGAGGGCATGACACCGGACACTATTCGCGAGCTCGATGTCGCGCTCTACGGCGCGACCGGTTTTGTCGGCGAGCTGACGGCGAAGCATCTCGCCGAGCACGCCCCCTCCGGGACGCGGATCGGGCTGGCGGGCCGCAACCGGGCCAAGCTGGAGACGGTGCGCGCGAAGCTCGGGGCGAAGGCGGCGGATTGGCCGATCCTCATCGCCGACGCGGACTCCCCCGCATCGCTCGACGCGCTCGCGCAGTCGACGCAAGTGGTCATCACCACCGTCGGCCCGTACACGAAATACGGGTTGCCGCTGGTCGGGGCGTGCGCCAATGCCGGGACCGACTACGTCGACCTGACCGGCGAGGTCTTGTTCGTGCGCGACAGCGCCGACAAGTACCACGACCAAGCCGAGTCGTCGGGCGCGCGGATCGTGCACGCCTGCGGCTTCGACTCGATCCCCTCCGATTTGAGCGTCTACCTGTTGCACCGGCAGGCGCAGCAGGACGCGGCGGGCGATTTGGAGAACACCACCTTGGTGGTGCGCGCGATCGTCGGCGGAATCAGCGGCGGCACCGCGGCGTCGGCGGTGGAGATCATCGACGCGGCCCGCTCGGACGCGCACGCGCGACGGGTCGTGCTCGACCCGTACTCGCTGTCCCCCGACCGCGCCAAGGAGCCGGAGCTCGGCTCGCAGTCGGACCTCGCCATCGCACGGCCCAAGACGGTCGACCCGGCCGCGCGCGGCTGGAAGGCCCCCTTCTTCATGGGCTCCTTCAACTCGCGCATCGTGCGGCGCAGCAACGCGATCTTGGATTGGGCGTACGGCCCGAAGTTCCGCTACCGGGAGACCATGAACGCGGGCCCCAAGCTGTTGTCCGCGCCGATCGCCGTCGCGGTCGCCGCAGGCCTCGGCTTCGGGACGCTCGCACTGGCCGCAGGGCTGTCGTTCCGGCCCACCCGTTGGCTGGTCGAACGGCTCCTGCCGAAGCCTGGCACCGGGCCGAGCGAATGGCTGCGCAACCGGGGCTTTTACACCATCGACACCTACGCGCGCACAAGCTCGGGCGCGCGCTACGTGCTGACCTGGTCGCAGAAGGGCGATCCCGGATACGCCGCGACAGCGGTGATGCTGGGCGAGAGCGCGCTCGCGCTGGCGCTCGACCGGCACAAGCTGCCGCGTAAAGCGGGCGTGCTCACCCCGGCGACCGCCATGGGCGACGCGCTCGCCGACCGGCTGCGCGCCGCCGGGCTGCGGATCGACATCCGCAAACTGGGCTGAGCCCAAACCGCGCCCATCACAAAAGCAGCCGAAACCCTCGACTTTTCCGAGCCGCCGACCTATTCTTGAAGGTGATCTGCCTCACTTTTAGCAGGCACTGGTGGCGCTGAGGAGTCAATGATGACGAATCTCCCTTCGGCTGGCGCAGTGGTCGTCGGCGTGAATGAAACACCCGCTGCCGTCCGCGCCGCTTTTTGGGCGGCGGACGAGGCAAGCCGCCTCGGGGCTCCGCTGCGGCTCGTGCACGCGTACGCGCTGCCGCTCGGCTCGTACGGGCTGTTCTCCGGCACCACGGGCGGCCTGCTGGCGAGCCTCGAGGCCGAGGGCAACGAGCTGTTGGCAGGAGTTGCGAAACAGATCCGGCGGCATCGCCCGCGTCTGGACGTGGATTTGCAGCTGCACTGCGCGCCAACGGTCGACGTGCTCGTCGAGGAGGCGAAGACCGCGCAAATGATCGTGCTCGGCGAGGGCGGCCTGCCCGCCCTCGGCCGGGTGGCGGGCGGTTCGGCGGCGGCCGACGTCCTCGCCCGAGGGCGCTGCCCGGTCGCGGTTGTCCGGGGCCATCTGGCCGAAGAGGACGACGACGACTCCAGCCCGGTCACCGTCGGCGTGGACAGCGCCGCGACGAGCGAGCCCGCGGTTCGGACCGCGTTCGCGGAGGCGGACCGGCGCGGTGTCGGCCTGCTCGCCGTGCACACCTGGACCGAGCACCACGGTTGGCGAAGCGGCTCCAAGGCAGAGGCTGAAGACGAGGGCAGGCGGGAGCGCGACATCCTTTCCAGCAGCCTGGCCGAGGGCCAGCGCATGCACCCCAGAGTGCGGGTGAAGCAAGTGCTCGCGCAAGGGCCCGCCGCCGAGCTCCTCATGGAGGAGGCCGACAAATCCCAACTGCTCGTCCTCGGCAGCCGGAACCGGAACTGGCTGCAGCGCGCCCTGCGGAGCTCCACGAGCCAAGACATGCTGCGCCGAGCGCCTTGTCCCGTGTTGGTCGTCCCCGCCGCCTGAGCCATGTCGTCCGAACAAAGAGGGCGGCGGGGACCCCGGCCCGCCCGCCCCGGCTTCTCTATCGCGCGGCGGCGGTGAAGTTCTCCATCGCGCCAGGCGCCGGGCGGAGCCATTCCGGCTGCTGCTTGGTCAGGGTGAACTGGATGAGGTCGATATTGCCGACGCGGAAGTAGTGGGCGCAGCTCTCCATGTACTTGTCGTACTGGTCGTACACCAAGGAGGAGGTCAGCTCGACCGCCTTCTCCTTGTTCGCGTTGAGGTTGGCCCGCCAGGCGTCCAGCGTCTTCGCGTAGTGCCAGCCGAGGACCTGCATGAGGTCGCAGCGCAGTCCGATCCGCGCGGAGCCGTTCAGCACCATCTGCGGGGTCGGCAGCTGCGCGCCGGGGAAGATGTATTTGCCGATGAGGTGGGAGAATCGGACCATGCTCGGGGTGAGCGGCGTGCCGCGCTTTTGCAAGTCCTCAAGGCCGTAGCTCACGATTGTGTGCAAGAGGTACATGCCGTCGTCCGGCAGAATGGTCGAGATCTTGTCCCAGAACGCCTCATGCCGTTCATAACGGAAATGCTCGAATGCGCCAATAGTGACAATTCGATCGGCTTTTCCGTCGAATTCCTCCCAGCCCTGCAGCCTGACTTCTGCGGTCCGCGGGCCTTTCAGCTGAGCGAATTTCTCTTTCACATGCTCGTATTGCTCGGTCGAAATCGTAATGCCGATAACGTTCACATCGTATTTCTCGTAAGCGCGGAGCAGCGCCGAACCCCAACCGCAACCGATGTCCAAAAGGGTCATCCCCGGCTTGAGCTTGAGCTTCTCCAGCGTCAGGTCCAGCTTCGCGAGCTGCGCCTCTTCCAAGGTCATACCGGGCTCCGGCCAGTACGCGCAGGTATACGTCATCGTCGGATCGAGCCACAGCGCAAAGAAGTCGTTTGAAAGATCATAATGCGCTTCTATGTCCTCATAGAAGGGTCTCAGATTCGTCACAATAACATTTCCTTACGTAATATTCGCCGATTTTCACGAGTAATGTGAATCGCACTACGTAGTTTAGTCTACCCATAGAGTCTGTCAAAATCCTGAATAAAAAACTGGGCGGCGTGATCATTGATCACGCCGCCCAGTTTTTAGGATGCTGAGAAGATATCCCGCTTACTTGTTGATCTTCGTGACACGACCGGCGCCGACGGTGCGGCCGCCCTCGCGGATCGCGAAGCGCTGTCCTTCTTCCATGGCGACCGGCTGGATCAGCTTCACCGAGATGTCGGTGTTGTCGCCCGGCATGACCATGTCCTTGCCCTCGGGCAGGGTGACCTCGCCGGTCACGTCGGTGGTGCGGAAGTAGAACTGCGGACGGTAGTTGTTGAAGAACGGGGTGTGACGGCCGCCTTCTTCCTTGTTCAGGATGTAGACCGTGCCCTCGAACTCCGTGTGCGGGGTGGTGGTGCCCGGCTTGATCACGACCTGGCCGCGCTCGACGTCCTCACGCTTGATGCCGCGGACCAGAAGGCCGACGTTGTCGCCAGCCTCGCCCTGGTCGAGCAGCTTGCGGAACATCTCGACACCGGTGACCGTGGTCTTGGTCGCCGTGGTCTTGATGCCGATGATCTCGACCTCTTCGTTGACCTTGACGACGCCACGCTCGATACGGCCGGTGACAACGGTGCCACGGCCGGTGATGGTGAAGACGTCCTCGACAGCCATCAGGAACGGCTTGTCGAGCTCACGCACCGGGTCCGGAACGTTCTCGTCCACAGCGTTCATGAGCTCGAGCACCGAGTCGACCCACTTCTGGTCGCCCTCGAGCGCCTTGAGGCCGGACACGCGCACGACCGGGGCGTTGTCGCCGTCGAACTCGTTCGACGAGAGCAGCTCGCGGACCTCGAGCTCGACGAGCTCCAGGATCTCCTCGTCGTCCACCATGTCGGACTTGTTGAGGGCCACGAGGATGTAAGGCACACCCACCTGGCGGGCGAGCAGCACGTGCTCACGGGTCTGCGGCATCGGGCCGTCAGTCGCGGCGACCACGAGGATCGCGCCGTCCATCTGGGCGGCGCCGGTGATCATGTTCTTGATGTAGTCGGCGTGACCGGGGGCGTCGACGTGCGCGTAGTGGCGCTTCTCGGTCTGGTACTCCACGTGGGAGATGTTGATGGTGATACCACGAGCGCGCTCTTCGGGAGCGTTGTCGATCTGCGCGAAGTCGCGCGCCTCGTTCAGGTCCGGGTACTTGTCGTGCAGCACCTTGGTGATCGCAGCGGTCAACGTGGTCTTGCCATGGTCGACGTGACCGATGGTCCCGATGTTGACGTGCGGCTTGGTCCGCTCGAACTTAGCCTTGGCCACTGTTGTGTCCTCTTTCTTTCCTAGGTAACTGTCGGCGGCGGGTTCCTAGCCCTTTTTGGCAGGGCCGCCGTTACACGGTTGGCGAGTTACTCGCCGTTCGCCTTAGCGATGATTTCCTTCGCGACGCCCCCCGGAACCTCCGCGTAGGAGTCGAAGAGCATGCTGTAGTTCGCCCGGCCCTGGGTCTTGGACCGCAGGTCCCCGACATAGCCGAACATCTCCGACAACGGCACGAGCGCGGAAACAACCCGCGAAGTGCCGCGTTGGTTCATCTCTTGGATCTGACCACGTCGTGAGTTCAGATCGCCGATGACATCACCCACGTAGTCGTCCGGGGTGATGACCTCCACCTTCATGATCGGCTCGAGGATCGCCGGGTCCGCTTTGCGAGCTGCCTCGCGAAGCGCCTGGTTGCCTGCCGTCTTGAAGGAAAGCTCGTCGGAGTCCACCTCGTGGTACGCGCCGTCGAGGAGCGTGACTTTCACGTCGGTGAGCGGGTAGCCGGCGAGGACGCCGCCCTGGAGGGCGTCCTTGACGCCGGCGTCCACCGAGGGGATGAAGTTCGTCGGGATGCGACCACCGGTCACCGCGTTGACGAAGGTGTAGCTTTCGCCTTCCTCGCCGACGAACGGCTCCAGCTTGATGATGACCCGGGCGAACTGGCCCCGGCCACCGGTCTGCTTCTTGTGGGTGTACTCGTGCTTGTCCACCGAGCGGCGGATCGTCTCACGGTAGGCCACCTGCGGCTTGCCGACGTTCGCCTCGACCTTGAACTCGCGCTTCATGCGGTCGACGAGGATGTCGAGGTGCAGCTCGCCCATGCCGGAGATGATGGTCTGGCCGGTCTCGTGGTCGAGCTTGACCCGGAAGGTCGGGTCCTCGTCGGCGAGCCGGTTGATGGCGGTGCCGAGCTTCTCCTGGTCGGACTTGGTCTTCGGCTCGATGGCGACCGAGATGACCGGGTCCGGGAAGGTCATCGACTCCAGCACGATCTGGTTGTCCGGGTCGCACAAGGTGTCGCCGGTCGTGGTGTCCTTCAGGCCCATGACGGCGTAGATGTGGCCAGCCTGGGCGCTCTCGACCGGGTTCTCCTTGTTGGCGTGCATCTGGAAGAGCTTCCCGATGCGCTCCTTCTTCTCCTTGGTCGAGTTCGCGACGGCGGAACCGGCGTCGACCTTGCCGGAGTAGACCCGGATGTAGGTGAGCTTGCCGAAGAAGGGGTGCGCGGCGATCTTGAACGCGAGGGCCGCGAACGGCTCGGAGGCGTCCGGGTGGCGCTCGACGGCCACGTCCTCTTTGCCGACCGCGTGGCCGATGGTGGCCGGGATGTCGAGCGGGGAGGGCAGGTAGTCGATCACGGCGTCGAGCATGGGCTGCACGCCCTTGTTCTTGAACGCGGAGCCGCAGAGCACGAGGTAGCGCTCGCTGGTGAGGACGATCTTGCGCAGGCCGGCCTTGATCTCCTCGACGGTCAGCTCTTCGCCGCCGAAGAACTTCTCAAGAAGCGCCTCGTCGGTCTCGGCGACAGCTTCGAGCAGCTGCTGGCGGTACTCCTCGGCCTTCTCTTTGAGCTCGGCGGGGATCTCGACCACGTCGTACTTCTCGCCGAGCTTGGTCTCTCCGCGCCACACGAGCGCCCGGTTCTCCACCAGGTCCACGACGCCTTCGAAGCCGCCCTCGGAGCCGATCGGCAGCTGGATCGGCAGCGGCTTCACGCCGATCCGGTCCACCATGGTCTGCACCGTGTAGTAGAAGTCCGCGCCGATCTTGTCCATCTTGTTGACGAAGCAGATACGGGGGACGCCGTACTTGTCGGCCTGGCGCCAGACCTGCTCGGTCTGCGGCTCGACGCCCTCTTTCCCGTCGAACACCGCCACCGCGCCGTCGAGGACGCGGAGGTTTCGCTCCACCTCGACGGTGAAGTCGACGTGGCCGGGGGTGTCGATGATGTTGAGCTGGTAGTCGTTCCAGTAGCAGGTGGTCGCGGCGGACGTGATGGTGATGCCGCGCTCTTGCTCCTGCTCCATCCAGTCCATGGTGGCAGCGCCCTCGTGGACCTCGCCGATCTTGTAGTTGACCCCGGTGTAGTAGAGGATGCGCTCGGTCGTCGTGGTCTTACCGGCGTCGATGTGCGCCATGATCCCGAAGTTGCGGACCTTGTTGAGGTCCGTCAATACGCTCTGTGCCCCGGCCATGTCTCTACTTTCTCTCCTGGAATGTCAAATACGTCAACAAGCGACGGTGGAACCAAGCTGCGCGTTGCTCATAGCGCAGGTCACCACCGGTAATGGGCGAAGGCGCGGTTGGCCTCGGCCATCTTGTGGGTGTCTTCCCGGCGCTTCACCGAAGCGCCAAGGCCGTTGGAGGCGTCGAGCAGCTCGTTGGCGAGGCGCTCCTCCATCGTCTTCTCGCGGCGGGCGCGGGAGAACTTGACCACCCAGCGCAGCGCGAGGGTGTTCGAACGCCCAGGGGCGACCGGGCCGGGCACCTGGTAGGTGGCGCCGCCGACGCGGCGGGAGCGCACCTCCATGGTCGGCTTCACGTTCTCAAGCGCGCGCTTGAGCGTGAGGACCGGGTCGGTGCCGGTCTTGTCGCGGGCGCGCTCAAGGGCGCCGTAGACGATCCGCTCGGCGACGGACTTCTTGCCGTCGAGGAGGATCTTGTTCACCAGCTGGGTGACGACCGGCGAACCGTAAACGGGGTCGTTCACGACAACGCGACGCGGGGCGGGGCCTTTGCGCGACATTAGCTCTTCTCCCTCTTCGCGCCGTACTTGCTACGAGCTTGTTTGCGGCCCTTGACACCCTGGGTGTCGAGGGCTCCACGGATGATCTTGTAACGGACACCGGGGAGGTCGCGGACACGACCGCCACGGACCAGGACCATGGAGTGCTCCTGGAGGTTGTGCTTCTCGCCGGGAATGTATGCGGTCACTTCAATCCCGCTGGTGAGCTTCACACGCGCGACCTTTCGCAGCGCGGAGTTCGGCTTCTTCGGGGTCGTGGTGTAGACACGGGTGCACACGCCACGACGCTGCGGGCCGCCCTTCAGGGCTGCGGTCTTCACCCGGTTGCCCTTAGGCTCCCTGCCCTTGCGCACCAGCTGGTTATTAGTTGGCATACCTTCTACTTCCTCAATTACGTCTGGGCCGCGCGCTAACCAGGCGATATCTGTTGACAGATTCAGAACCCACGGCCAGGCACGCGAATGAGCCCGACTCCGTCAGGCACGACGGATAAGTTTAGCGCGGCCAGCACGTGGCGTCAAAAAAGCTTCTCTTCGCCGACCGCCTCGCGATATGTGCCCGTCCCGCGACGATCCGACCAATACGATGAATCCTATGCGACTGCAGGCACGACGCTTCCTCCCCGCCCTCTTCGCGGCTCTCCTCGCCGCCGGATGCGCGCATCCGGACGGACCCAAACCGGACGGCCATCCGACCTCGAGCGCCCAGGCGGCCCGCTCCCTCGCATGGGGCCCGTGCGACTGGGAGCACGACTTCCTCGCCGCGCTCGGGCCCGACCGCGCGGCGGCGTTCCAGCAAGGCTTCGAGCTCGGCTGCGCGAGCGTGGAGGTCCCGCTGGACCACGAGGCCGCGTCGAAGGACGGCGGGCCCGACGGCAGCGCGGCGAGCAACGAGGGCCCCGACGGCCAGCACCTGCGGATCAGCCTCTCGCGCACCCGCCCGAAGGGCGTCGCGGCGCAGGATCCGGGCGGGAAGAACCGCAGGCCGCTCCTGACGAACTTCGGCGGGCCGGGCGAACCGGGGGCCAGGCAGGCGGCGGCCCTCGCGCTGCGCGCGAAGGACGACCTCGGCGCGCGCTTCGACATCATCGGCTTCGACCCGCGCGGGACCGGCGGGTCCGACCCGGTCCTCTGCGGCCCCGACCCCGCCAAAGAGGCGCAGCAGCCCATCCTCGACGCGCGCGACCCCGCGCAGCTCGCCAAGCTCAGAGAGCGGATCTCGGCCGTCGCGCAGGACTGCGAGGCGAAGCTCGGCCCGAAGCTCGCCCAGTTCAACACGTACCAGACCGCCCAGGACATCGAAGCGATCCGCGCCGCCCTCGGCGTGGACCAGATCGACTACCTCGGCTACTCCTATGGCACGTTCCTCGGCGCGACCTACGCGCATCTGCACCCGAAGCAGCTCCACGCCATCGTCCTCGACGCTCCCGTGGATCTGCGCAGGGATCCGGTGAAGACCGAGGAGGAGACGATCTCGGCGCGCGAGAAGGCCTTCAACTCCTTCTTGGACTGGACGAAGACCCAGCCGGGGTACGCGGACCTCGGCAACGGCCGGGGCTTTCTGGCCCAGGCCTTCCTCGATCCTGGGGCAGGCCAACTGCTCGCGGGGATCAGCGCCCTGTTGTCTTCGCCGTCTCGGTGGCCGGACCTCGCCGAAGGACTGCGCACCGTCATGAGCACGGGCGACAGCGCCGCGCTGCGCAAAGCCGACCCCGGCCTCTCGATGGCGAACTGGGCCGTGCTGTGCAACGACTTGCCGCAGGACCGTCGTCCGGACGACGCGGCGGTGCAACGCCTCGCGACAGAATGGGAGCAGAAATACCCGACCTTCGGACGGTACGAGCTCGGCTACGGCAACAGCTTGGCCACCGGATGCGCAGGCTGGCCCGCGCCCGCCCACCCGGTCGCGCCCAACTCCATCGACTTCGCGTCCGGCCCCAAGCCGCTTGTCGTCGGCGGCGAGACGGACCCCGTCACCCCGCTCGCCTGGGCCGTGCCGTTCGCGCAGGCCGTCGGCGGCGAGCTGCTGGTGACCGCCGAGCCAGGCCACGGGCATTATCTCCGCGCTCCCGCGCGGGGCGCGAAGGGCTGCGTGGACCAGGCCGTCGACGACTACCTCGCGCTGGGGAAGCTGCCGCCGGACGGCACGCGTTGCCCGACGAACTAGGCTGGCGGGCATGAAGTTCTCTGTCTGGGGCTCCACCTCCCAGTCCTGGCCCGATCTCCTCGAACTCGCCAACCTCGCCGACTCGGGCGGCTGGCACAGCCTCTACCTCGCGGACCACTTCATGGCCCGCAACGCCACCGCGGTCAATCCAGGGCGGCCGATGTTCGAGGCCGCCGCGCTCCTCGCCGCCCTTGCCGCCGCGACCACCAGGGTCCGGCTCGCCCCCTTGGTCCTCTCGATGACGTACCGGCATCCCGCCGTGCTCGCGAACTGGGCGAGCACCGTCGACCAGATCTCGAACGGACGGCTCACCCTCGGCCTCGGCGCGGGCTGGCAGGAGAACGAGCACACCGCCTACGGCATCGCGCTCGGAACGCCGAAGGAACGGGTGGACCGCTTCGAGGAGGGCCTCCGGGTGGTCAAGAGCCTGCTCTCCCACACGGCGACGACCTTCCACGGCGAGCACTACCGGCTCGAAGCGGCGGTGTGCGAGCCGAAGCCGATCCAAGAGAACCTCCCGGTCCTCGTCGGAGCCTCCGGCCCCCGCATGCTCTCGCTCGTCGCAGAGCTCGCGGACGAGTGGAACACCTGGACCAAGCCCGGCGAGTTCCGCAAAGCCGTCGAGCCCCTCGAAGCGGCCTGCGAGAAGCGGGGCCGCGACCCCCGGTCGGTGCACCGCTCCACGCAGGCGTGGTTCCTGCTGGACGACGAGCCGGGCCGGGTCCGGGCCTTCGAAGAGCGCACGCGGGAGCTGCCGGGGATCGCCGGGACCCCGCAACAGATCGCGGAGGCCGCCGCTGTGTGGAAGGAGGAGGGCGTGGACGAGGTCATCGTCCGAGACGACTTCCTCGGCCTCGGCCATCGCCGCCGCGACAACTACGAGGCCTTGTGGGAGGCCTTCGCCGACCTTCGGTGATCCCGCCGCCCAGGACGCGATCTGCGGCGTTGCGCCCCTCCTCGCGTACTACTTCCGCAAGTCCCCCACTCGCAGAACTCGTGGGAGGTGCCCCCACCCTCTTACTCGTACGCAACGTCGAGGCGCGCCTTGCATCTCATCGCCCTGGATCAGCGGGGGCTTGAGTTCGGGCTACGTCCGGACCTCGTAGAGGTCGAGCTCGAATTCCGGCTGCTCGGCGGCGTGCTCCTCGCCCGCCCCTGCGGCGGACTCCGCCACTATCTCGGAGAGGTCGACTCCAGAGGCTTTGAACGACTCCAGCACTTTGGCGAGCACCGTCGGCGAGACGCTGGAGAGGGCCGTGAGGGAGGCTGGCGCGTTGCCGTTGGCCGAGACCCGGTCCAATGCCGCGATCGGCCGCGAGGCGGCCTCGGTGGCCGCGACCAGCGCGTTGAGCACGTCCGGCAGCGCCAAGAGGCGCGCGCCCACCGAGTTGTAGCGGTTCAGCGCCTCCGCGACCTGCTTCTTCCCCTCGGCCTCTGCCGCCAATTTCGCGCGCAGCCCGTCCGCCTCGGCCTGCATGAGGACGCGCAGCCCGTCCGCCTCGGCCTGCCGTTCGGCGAGCAAGGCCGCTGCCGCCGAGCGGCGCGCGTCGGCGATCGCCTCGCCGACCTTGCGCGTCGCCATCGCTTGCGACTCCGCTTGCAAGATCGAAGCCTGATGCTGCCCCTCGGCGCGCCGGATCGCGGCTTGGCCCTCCGCCTCGGCGACCGCGACCACATCCGCCCGCAACATCGCCTGGACATGCTCGGCGCGGAGCTGCTGCACGGCGATGCCCGCCTCGATCCGAGCCGCCTCGGCGCGCTCTTTGGCAAGGAGGACGTCCTGCTCCGCCGTGGTCGACGCGAGCGAGCCCGCTTGGTCTGCGACAGCGTTCTCGGCTTCGACTTGCGCCCGCAGTTTCGCGACCTCGACGTCCCGCTTCTGGACGGCCTGCGCGATGGCGATGTCGGCCTCGGCTTTGGCGACCGCGCCCGCCTGCCTGGCCTGCGAGGCTTGGATGTTCGTGTCCCGCTCCGCCTCGGCCGAGCCGACGAACGCGTCGCGTTTCGCCTCGGCGATCCGCTTGCGCCCCAAGGAGCCGAGGAAGCCGTTCTCGTCGGACAGCGCGGCGATTTTGACGATGTCGACGGTGTAGCCGATCCGCGCCAGGTCCGCGCTGGCCTCCTCGACGAGCTTGCGGGTGAGCTGCTCCCGGTCGGCGTTGAGCTTCTCCATGGTCGTCCTCGCCAGGATCTCGGACAGGCTGCCGGACAGGATCTCGTTGAGCTGCGCCCGCAGTTCCAGACGGTCCACGCCCAAGAAGCGCCGGATCGCGAGCTCGACCGCCTCGTCGCTCGCGCCGACCGAGACCATGCCGACCGCCTCCAGGCTGACCGGCACGCCGCTGCCGGAGAGCGCCCCGTCCAGTTTGATGCGCAGGTGCAGCGGCTCAAGCGTCAGATAGTCCACCCGCTCGAAGCCGGGGATTCGGAACCTGGCCCCGCCCCGGACGATCTTCGGCCTGCCGCCGCGTCCGGTGAACACCCCGACTTTGTTCGGCGGCACTTTGACGTAGAGCAGGGGGACAAGGATGGCGAGCCATGCGATGGCGACCACGACGACAATGGCGATGGTCTTCACGAGCGGGATTCCTCTCGGTCTGGACCGGGCGCGCGCACCCGGCTTTTCCGGCACGCTGGGCGCGTGCGTCGCTGACGGGCGTTGCCGTCGCGAAGCAGTATAACGTTTCTATATCATTCAGCGCGCCTCCGCGCCTCGGCCTCAGGGCGTCCAGGACCGCAGGACCGCGCCCCGCCTTCCGGCTTCGGCGAGCCGTTCGCGCCAGTCCGGCCCTTCGAGGCCTGCCACTGCGATCTCCGGGCGGTCCTGCGCGAGCCGCTCGTACGCCGCGCGGGCGGCGTGGCCGGAGCGCACGATCGGTCCGGGCTCCCCCGTCAGCCCGAGCTTCGTCCGCGCCGCGTGCAACCGGTCCAGCGCCTCGTCCAACGCCTCGATCACCGCCGCCGTGTTGTTCGCGCACATCGCCTCCACGAGCTCGGGGTCCGAGCCCGCCACGCGGGTGCCGTCGCGGAACGAGCCCGCGGCGAGGCCGAGCGCCAGCTCGCCGCCCGCAGCGCCGGTGTTCGCCAGAGCCGCCGCGAGCAGATGCGGCAAGTGCGAGATCCGGGCCACCGCCCGGTCGTGCTCGGCGGCGAGCGCGGGCACGACCACCGCGCCCAGCCCCAAAGCCAGCATCGCCACCTGGGCGAAGCCCTCCTTCGACACCCCCTCGTCCACGCTCACCACCCATGCGGCCCCCTGGAACAACGTCGGGTCGGCGGCCTCCCATCCGCTGTTCGCGGTTCCCGCCATCGGGTGCCCGCCGACGAACCGTCCGGCCAGGCCGTGCTCCTCGGCAGAGGCGAGGACCGAGGCCTTGACGCTGCCGACGTCGGTCACGACGCAGGAGCCGCCGAACGCGGCGATCCGCGCGAACACTCCCCCGATCGCCTGCATCGGCGTCGCCACCACGATCACCGCCCGGCTCAGCTCGGCCTGTTTGAGCGCGCTCTCCAGCTCGCCGAAGACGGTGAACCCCGCCGCCCGCGCGGCTTCGAAGGTCCGCGCCGAGCGCACGTACCCGAACGCCTCGCGCCCGGCGGCCGCAGCGGCTTTGACCACAGAGCCGCCGATCTGCCCGAGCCCGATGACGCAAACGGGGGAAGCGGCGGAGATCGTCATACCCACCAGGCTCTCATGCCGGGGCCGGCTGCCCGTACGGAGAGGCGGGAGAGCGCTCCACAGGCAATCCGGCTACCGTAGATCCCATGTCGTCACAAGAGGCCCAAGGGCTCACCGGACTCGGGGTCGCGGTCCTGCGCGAAGAGGGGCGTTGGCGCGTGCTCGGCTTGTCGCCCAAAGTGCTCACGAGCCTTCGGGAGGCCGAGCGGGAATTGCGCGAGCTGCGCAGCACAGGCGCGGCGTTCGGCCTGATCAACGTGGACGACGAGTTCTTCGTCGTCGTCCGGCCGGGACCTGGCGGGTCGCGGCTCCTGCTCTCGGACGCGACGGCGGCGCTCGACTACGACCTGGCGGCCGACGTGCTCGACGAGCTGCATGTGGAGATCCCCGACCCCGACGAGCTCGACGACGACGAGGAGCCGTGGGCGGAGGGGGACTTCTCCATCCTCGAGGACCTCGGCCTGCCGGAGTCCGTGCTCGGCCTCATCGTCTCCGAGTCCGACGAGCTCTACGCGGACGAGCAGCTCGCCGCGCTCGCCCGGCAGCTCGGGTTCGAGGAGGAGCTCGCCGACTTCGAGCAGAAGTCCGAGAAAGCCGACAACAACCGCCGCACGTGACCGAGATCCTGCGAGACGGCGCGCTGCCCGAGGCCGTGCTGCCCGAAGACCCCGACGAGGCGCTCGTCCGCGCGGCGCTGGCCGCGGCCTCGGCGGCGGGCGAGCTGGACGTGCCGGTCGGCGCCGTTGTCTTCGGCCCCGACGGCTCCGAGCTGGCCCGGGCCGCGAACGCGAGGGAGGCGCTGGGCGATCCCACCGCGCATGCGGAAATCCTTGCCCTGCGCCGCGCCGCCGCAGTGCTCGGCGACGGCTGGCGCCTCGTCGACTGCACGCTGGCGGTGACGCTGGAGCCCTGCACGATGTGCGCGGGCGCGGCGGTGAACGCCCGGATCGGGCGGATCGTCTTCGGCGCGTGGGAGCCCAAGACCGGGGCCGCGGGCTCGCTGTGGGACGTGGTGACCGACCCCCGGCTCAACCACCGCCCCCTCGTGCGCCCCGGGGTGCTCGAAGCAGAGTGCGCCGAACTCACCCGCAGCTTCTTCCGCAAGCTCAGGGCGAAATAACAAGCGCGGCGACTGGGCCCTTGCGCAGCATTGCGGGGCGCCCTTGCGGGGGAGCCCGACGCCCGAAACCAGTTTGAACAACCCCGCCGGGTCGTGTAAAGTCCACCGCTTGGTGGCGTGTCCGAGCGGCCTAAGGAGCACGCCTCGAAAGCGTGTGAGGTGAAAGCCTCCGAGGGTTCAAATCCCTCCGCCACCGCCAAGTCTTCACGGCTTGAACCGCGAACCCGCCTTTGCGATCGACGCTCGTGGACACAGATGAAAAATCCCCGCCCCGGACGCCCGGGGCGGGGATTTCTGCTTTCCGTCCGCCATACGGCCGCGCCGAGAGATCAGACGCGCACGGCCCGGGCCGCAGGAGAAGTGGCGAGATACGCGACCGCTTGCGCCGTGTTGCCCTCCCGCTCGGGGGAGTAGCGAGGGTTGAACAGGCGCCCGACCGCGGCCAGCACCGAGCGCAAGCGCGGCGTCGCCCCCTTTTTGCCCGCTTTGTGCGACTCCCAGAACACTCGGGCATAGCCGGCGTCCGGCATGCTCGGGTCGTGACGCACGAGATACTTCATGCCTCGGAACACGAGCGCGATAAGACCCGCGCTCGCGCACAGGCCCAGGAGCAACCGCATCGGATACGGGGCGCCGAAGTACTGCGCGACGTTGTACGCGACGTGCCGGTGCTCGATCTCCTCAGCCCCGTGCCAGCGGAACAGGTCGCTCAATGCCGGATCGGCCCCGAACTCCTCCCACCGGGAGTTGAGCACCCAATTGCCGAGCACCGCCGTGAAGTGCTCGACGGCTGCGACCAAGAACAGCGACGTGACCACCGCGCGTTTGCGCATGTCGGGCTCCGCCTCGTCGATCAATCTGCCAAGGCGCCCGAACAACCACTCCATCTGCCTGACGAACGGCGCCGGATCGACGCCGTGCGACTGCAGATACTCCGTCATCGCGTCGTCATGACATCTGGCGTGTATCGCCTCTTGGCCCATAAAACCCCGGACCTGCTCGATCAGCTCCTGGTCCTTGACATACTCCAACGACTCGGCGAGGACTTTGCAGAACCAACGCTCGCCTGCGGGAAGGATCAGGTGGAGGCTCGAGTAGCTGTGCGAGGCGTACGGCTCGCCAGGGATCCAATGCAGCGGCGACCGCGAGAGGTCGAACCGGACGTCCCTCGGACGTAACGCGATCTCCCCCGTGGCGAAATCGTCAAACCCCGGCCCCATGGACGAGGCGGTTGAAAATGATGCGGGCATAACGTCCTCCAGCCGGATCCATGCCATATGGAATATGGCATATATTATATGACGTACAGGTCACATAGTAGCCAGAGTCACACTTCGGCGCAACCCCCGCCCGGACGAAGACGTGCCCCCTCAGACTGGCGAATAGACCGGCCGTTTCGCCGCACGTCCGTCCCCCGAGGAGCGCCCGCGCAGCCGCCTGCCGATCCACGGGCCGCCGAACGAGCCCCACCAGCGAAGATCGGCGAGCACGCCCCGCGACGGCACCGCCCCAGGCAACGGGTCCGCCCAGCCGTCCTCGACCACGGCGCCAAGAGCCTCCGCCGCGCCCCACGCGTACCGCTCGTGGCCGAGCGCGTTCAAATGGAGGCGGTCGCCCGACCAAGCCCGTGGGTCTTCGAACACCGAACCCGCAGGAGCGTACGGAGCCAGCGCGCCGTGCCGGGCCGCGGCGGACACGACGATCTCGTTGAGCTGTTCGCGGCGCCCGCGCAAGTACCCGGCGAGCGGAATGAGGTTGGACAGGTCGGGGGCCTGGGGGACCAAAACGACGGCCCCGCCGCGCCGGAGCGAGCCGACGAGGTCGTCGAGCGTCTCCGCGAGGCCTTCGAAATCGACCTTCGGGCGCAGGATGTCGTTGAAGCCCGCCGAGATGGTCGCGAGGTCGGGGCTCAGCTTGAGCGCCGCCTCCAGCTGCCCGTCGCGGATTTCGCGCGCCTTCTTCCCCCGCACCGCGAGGTTCGCGTACTCGACCGCCCCGTGGAGCTCGCGGAGCCGCTCGGCGAGCCGGTCGGTCCAACCGCGCGGCGTGCCGTCCGGCCACGGCGTGTCCCCCACTCCCTCGGAGTGGCTGTCACCGACCGCAACGTACCGAAAAACCATAACCGCCTCATGTCCGCGCTCGTCAAACCAGTTCTATACTTTGCAGCATAGCCGGCTTCCGGCCCCCGCCGCAGGCGGGGCCGGGAGCCGGGCCGACGCGCGCGCCCGGGTTCGCCGAAACGGCTCAGCCGTGGAGCGCGCGGGCCGCCGGAGACGTGGCGAGGTAGGCGACCGCCTGGGCGGTGTTCCCCTCCTTCTCCGGGGTGTAGCGGGGGTTGAACAGCCGCAGCGCCGAGCCGAGCAACGTGCGGATCCGGGGGGAGGCCCCGCTCTTGCCCGCTTTGTGCAGCTCCCAGACCAAGCGCGGGTAGCCGAGGTTCGGCAGGCTCTGGTCCTGTCGGACCATGAACTTCAGCCCGCGCAGGAACAGCGCGTACAGGACGGTGCTGGCGAGCAGGCCAAGGCCGATCCGCTTGAGGTAGCTGGCCCGGAAGTACGCGGCGACGTTGAACGCGACATGCCGGTGCTCGACCTCTTCCGCGCCGTGCCACCGCCACAGGTCGCTCATCGCGGGGTCCGCGCCGAGCTCGTCCCAGCGGCAGTTGAGCACCCAGTCGCCGAGCACCGCCGTGAAATGCTCGATCGCCGCGACCAGCACGGCCTCGCCGATCACCGCGTTGCGCTTGCCCTCCGGGCCTTCCGCCTGGTCGATGATGGAGCCGAGCCGCCCGAACAGCCAGTCGGACTGGCGCAGGAAGGGGGCCACATCGATCCCGTGCCCGCCGAGGTACACGGCGATGGCCCCATCGTGGCTCTTGGCGTGCACGCCCTCCTGCCCCATGAACCCGAGGATCTCCTCGCGCAGCCGCTCGTCCTTGACATACTCAAGCGCGTCGGTGAAGACCTTGCAGAACCAGCGCTCCCCGGCGGGGAGCGCCAAGTTGAACCCCGTCAGGAAGTGCGACGCGTACGGCTCGCCCGGAATCCAATGCAGCGGCGACTTGGTGAAGTCGAACCGCACATCCCTCGGGCGCAGCGCGATCTCATGCGTCGCGAACTCGTCGCTGGACGAAGCCGTTTCCACCGTTGCCGTTCGGTCTTTCAGCATCTCATGCTCCTCAGGGAAGGAAAGAGCGGGCCTGCCCGCCGCTCGCTTTACATTTGATTGTATTTGTACATGACTGTAGCACACATCACCCCGATGCGGAACCCCTCCGTCGAATCTCCCCGCCCTGTCGGAGCCCGGGAGTAGCCTCGTCCTTATGAGCCGTGAGCCATCCGAAGACACCGCTCCCGCCGTCGTCACAGTCACTGGCGCGGCCGGGAACATCGGTTACGCGGCGTTGTTCCGGATCGCCTCCGGCGCGATGCTCGGCCCGCGCCGCAGGATCGCGCTGCGGCTTTTGGAGATCCCTGCGGCGGTCCGCGCCGCCGAGGGCGTCGCCATGGAGCTCGCGGACAGCGCGTTCGAGCTGCTGGACTCGGTCGAGGTGCACGACGACCCCGCCAAGGCCTTCGACGGCGCGAGCTTCGCGCTGCTCATCGGGGCGAAGCCGAGGACGCAGGGGATGGAGCGGGCCGACCTCCTCCAGGCCAACAGCGGCATCTTCGGGCCGCAAGGCCGCGCGCTGAACGAGGGCGCCGCGGAGGATGTGCGCGTGGTCGTCGTCGGCAACCCGGCGAACACCAACGCGCTGATCGCGCTGAGCCACGCCCCGGACATTCCGCCGGAGCGGTTCACCGCGCTCACCCGGCTCGACCACAACCGCGCACTGGCGCAGCTCGCCGCGAAGGCGGCGGTCCCGCTCGCCGAAGTCTCCAGGGTGAGCATCTGGGGGAACCACTCCAGCACGCAGTACCCGGACATCTTCCACGCGCGGGCCGGATGGCTGACGGGCGAACAGCTCGCCGCCGACCGGGCCTGGCTCGCCGAGGAGTTCGTCCCCGCGGTCGCGAAACGCGGAGCCGCGATCATCGACGCGCGCGGCGTCTCCTCGGCAGGCTCTGCGGCTTCCGCCGCGATCGACCACCTCCGGGACTGGGCGCTCGGAAGAGACTTCGCTTTGTCTCAATCGCCGACAGGCTCGGCTTTGTCTCAATCGCCGACAGGCTGGGGCGACGACTGGACCTCGGTCGCGCTGCCCTCCCCCGGAGCATACGGCGTGCCGGAGGGCTTGGTGAGCTCGTTCCCCGCGCGGTCGGTCGCAGGCGAATGGCTCATCGTGGAGGGACTTTCGATCAACGAGTTCTCCCGCGCGAGGATCGACGCGTCCGTCGCGGAGCTCGTCGCCGAGCGGGACGCGGTGCGCGCGCTCGGGCTGGTCTAGGGGTTACGCCTGCGGGACGGATTCAAGGCAACAGGCCGCGGCGCATACGGCGGCGGTGTGGGTACGCGAGCGGCCGATAACGCAGAAGACCGCCCGCCGGGTCACAGGGCCAGGTAGTGGTGCAGCTCGAAAGGAGTCACCTGACGGCTGTACTCCGCCCACTCTTGCCGCTTGTTGCGCAGGAAATAGTCGAAAACGTGCTCGCCAAGGGCCTGCGCGACGAGTTCGGAGTTCTCCATCGCCGTGACCGCCTCGGAGAGCGTCTCCGGCAATGGCCGGTACCCCATGGCCTTGCGCTCCGCCGCCGACAGCGACCACACGTCGTCCTCGGCCTGCGCGGGCAGCTCGTAGCCCTTCTCCACACCGCGCAAACCGGCGGCCAGCAGCACCGCGAACGTCAAGTACGGGTTGCAGGACGAGTCCGGGCTGCGCACCTCGATCCGTCGCGAGGAGGCCTTGTTCGGCGTGTACATCGGCACCCGCACCAGCGCGGAGCGGTTCGAAGCGCCCCAGCACGCGGCGGTCGGGGCCTCGCCGCCCTGCACCAGGCGCTTGTACGAGTTCACCCACTGGTTCGTGACCGCGCTGATCTCGTGCGAGTGCTCGAGGATGCCCGCGATGAACGACTTGCCGATCGGCGAGAGCTGCAACGGGTCGTCGGCGCTGTGGAACGCGTTCGACTCGCCCTCGAAGAGGCTCATATGCGTGTGCATCGCGGAGCCGGGGTGCTGCGTGAACGGCTTGGGCATGAACGTCGCGCGCACGCCCTCGTGGATCGCGACCTCTTTGACCAAGTACCGCAGCGTCATCACGTTGTCGGCCATGGAGAGCGCGTCGGCGTAGCGCAGGTCGATCTCCTGCTGGCCCGGGGCGTTCTCGTGGTGGCTGAACTCGACCGAGATCCCCATGAACTCGAGGGCGTGCACCACGTGGCGGCGGAAGTCCGGGGCCGCGTCGTGCACGGCCTGGTCGAAGTAGCCGCCCTCGTCCGCCGGGACGGGCGGGTCGAATTTCGAGCCGCTGTCCTTGAGCAGGAAGAACTCGATCTCCGGGTGCACGTAGCAGGAGAAGCCGAGCTCCAGCGCCCGGTTGAGCTGGCGGCGCAGCACGTGGCGGGAGTCCGCCCAGGAGGGCGAGCCGTCCGGCATCGCGATGTCGCAGAACATCCGCGCGGAGTGGTGCTTGCCGCTGCTGGTGGTCCACGGCAGGACCTGGAACGTCGACGGGTCCGGCTTCGCGACCATGTCCGCCTCGTACACGCGGGAGAAGCCCTCGATGGCGGAGCCGTCGAACCCGATCCCCTCGGCGAACGCTCCTTCCAGCTCGGCCGGAGCGATGGCCACCGACTTGAGGTACCCCAGCACGTCGGTGAACCAGAGTCGGACGAAACGGATGTCCCGCTCTTCGAGAGAACGGAGGACGAACTCCTCTTGGCGGTTCATGAGCCCAGCTTAAAGTCTTTTCATGAAGCCCGTGTAACCGGGGCGTGCTTTTCTCGGACCAAGATCACGCACAACTCGGAGCGGCCGAATTGTGAGGTCAGCACGTCAAACCGTCGGCGGGCGGCACAAGGTCCACCAGGTACCGCTGCACCGCGCCGTCGACGCACTGGCTCTCGCCCTGGAGGGAGACCGTGTGCTGGGTGCCGTTGTACGTGACGAGCGAGGCTCCGAGCTGCTTGGCCAGCTCGACGCCCGCCTGGTACGGGGTGGCCGGGTCGTTGGTGGTGGAGACCACCACGACCTTGGGCAATCCGGCGGGCAGTCCGGTGAGCGCGGGCGCGACCGTGGGCCTGACCGGCCAGAACGCGCACGGGTCGAGGGCCGCGTGCCCGGTGCCGCGCTCGTCGTCCTCGAACGGGGCGGCCTCACGGCCCTGCACGTCCATTTGGTCCACGACGGCCCGGTCCGCGATCGGCGGGTCGTCCACGCATCGCACGGCCGCGTTCGCGTCCTGCTCGTTGCTGTAGCGCCCAGTCTTCGCGTCCCGGTCCATGTACAAGTCGGAGAGCAGCTGCAAAATGTTGCCCGACCCCGCCTTGACCTCGATGAGCCCCTCGCGCAGCGCGGTCCAGAGCTGCTTGGAGTACAGCGCCTGGATGGTGCCGAGCACCGCGTCCGAGTACCCGAGGCCACGCCCGTCGCGCGTGTTGAGCGGGTGCTCGATCAGCGGCAGGACGAGGCTGCGGAACTTCACGTCGGCCTGCGCGGGATCGTTCCCCAGCGCGCAGTTCTCCTGCGTCGCGCAGTCGGCGGCGAAGATGCGGAACGCGTCCTCGAAGCCTTTCGCCTGCTTGACGATCTTGTCCACCGGGCTTTCCTTCGGGTCGAGCGCCCCGTCGAGGACCAACGCCCGCACATGCGTGGGGAAGAGCGCCGCGTAGTCGGTCCCGATGCGGGTGCCGTAGGAGTAGCCGACGTAGTTCAGCTTCTCGTCGCCGAGCGACTGGCGCAGCACGTCCAGGTCGCGCGCCACGTCCATCGAGTTCACGTGGGCGAGGAAGTTCGCGCCGGTGCGCTGGGCGCATTTCTGCGCGTAGTCCCGGTTGCGGCCCTCCTGGCGGGCGATGCCCGCGGGGCTGTAGTCGTTGTCGTTGAGGGCGCGCAGCGCGTCCTGCTCCTTGTCGCTCAGGCAATGCACCGACGGGGTCGAATGCCCGATCCCCCTCGGGTCGAAACCGACCAGGTCGAAGCGCTGGGCGATTTCCTTGCCCAGGAGCGCGGGCGCCGAGCCCGCGACGAACTCGACCCCGGAGCCGCCGGGCCCGCCGGGGTTGAAGAGCAGCGAGCCGATCTTCTGGCCCGAGGCCTTGATCCGGTACACGGCGACCTGCGCCGCCTCGCCCTTCGGGTTCTGGTAGTCCACCGGCACCTTCACCATGGCGCACTCGGTCCTCGGGCTCGGCTTGAAGTCGGCCACGTAGCCCTGGCAGGAGCCCCAGGCGATCTGCTGGTCGTAGAACGGCCGCAGCACCTCCGGCACGTCCGGGGCCGATGCGGACATCGGGGCCGAGACCAACGACAGGCCCGCTCCCACAGCAGCAGCAGCCGAAACAGCGGCCAACGCCCGCAGCCGGTTGCGCTTCGCCTTGCGGGCCAGCTCGCCACCCCACGCCACAACAGATAACTCGTCTCTCACAAGATGCCATCCTGCCACGTCTTCCTGATAATTGCGCACGGCCCGCCTTCGTTCGTGACCGAGTTGTGGCTCCGAGAACTCCGGAACGGTTGCCGCAGCGCCCCGCCTCGCGGTAGACTGGCGAGCGGCCAAAGAACCAACCCGGGGACCCGCGCGGCGGGCCTCGAGGAATGAAAGGTCGGAGTTTCCATATGTCAGTTTCTGCCACGCCGTACGCGACCGAGGTCCGCACCCGCGTGCGGGTCAAGCATTTGCAGGAGATGAAGCACGAGGGCCGCAAGTGGTCCATGCTCACCGCCTACGACTACACCACCGCGTCGATCTTCGACGAGGCCGCAATCCCCGTGCTGCTCGTCGGCGACTCGGCGGCCAACCTCGTCTACGGCTACGACACCACGGTGCCAGTGGCGGTCGAGGAGCTGCTCCCGCTGGTGCGCGGCGTCGTCCGGGGCGCCGAGCACGCGCTCGTCGTCGCGGACCTGCCGTTCGGCAGCTACGAGGCGAGCCCGGCCCAGGCCTTCGAGACCGCGGCCAAGTTCATGAAGGCGGGCGCGGGCGCGGTGAAGCTCGAAGGCGGCGAGGACTACGCCGAGCACATCGCCCTGCTCAGCCGCGCCGGGATTCCGGTGATGGCCCACATCGGGTTCACCCCGCAACGGGTGAACAGCCTCTCCGGGTTCCGGGTGCAAGGCCGGGGCGACGACGCCGAGACCCTGGTCCACGACGCGATCGCGGTCGCCGAGGCCGGGGCGTTCGCCGTGGTCATGGAGATGGTGCCCGCCGAGGTCGCCGCGCAGATCACCGCCAAGCTCACCATCCCGACGGTCGGGATCGGGGCCGGACGGGACTGCGACGCGCAGGTGCTGGTCTGGCAGGACATGGCGGGAATGACCACTGGGCGCACGGCGAAGTTCGTCCGCCGCTTCGCCGAGCTCGGCAAAGACCTCGGCCAAGCCGCCCGCGACTACGCCCGCGACGTGGAGCACGGGGCGTTCCCCGCCCCCGAGCACGCCTACTGAGCACCAGACACGCCAACACCGGGCGCATCGTCGCCAACTGGCCCGGCTACATGGCCGAGTACCGCCGCGCGGTGAAGAAGTTCGACCCCGCCGACTCCGTCCTCGTCCGGCCCGCCGCCGAGGGCGCCGCCCCGCCCGCTCTACCCTGAGAGCATGCGCAGCCTCTACCCGGAAATCGAACCCTTCGCCTCCGGCTTCCTCGACGTCGGCGACGGACAGCGGATCTACTGGGAGCAGATCGGCAACCCCGAGGGCAAGCCTGCCGTCTTCCTGCACGGCGGCCCCGGCGGGGGGATCAACCCACGGCAGCGGCGGTTCTTCGACCCGGAGCGCTACAACGTGCTGCTCTTCGACCAGCGTGGCTGCGGGCGTTCCACGCCGCATGCGGGCGAGAGCCCTGACCTCTCGCGCAACACCACGTGGAAACTCGTCGAGGACGTCGAGAAGCTCCGCGAGCACGCGGGTTTCGACCGCTGGCTCGTCTTCGGCGGCTCGTGGGGCTCCACGCTCGCCCTCGCCTACGCGCAGACCCATCCCGAGCGGGTGAGCGAGCTCGTGCTCCGGGGGATCTTCCTGTGCCGCCCGCAGGAATTGCACTGGTTCTACAACCCGGGCGGGGCGAGCCGGATCTTCCCCGACCTCTGGGAGCAGTACATCGCGCCGATCCCGGCAGGCCGTCGGGGCGGCGATCTCATCGAGGAGCACGCCGCGCTCCTGTTCGGCCCCGACCAGGCCGCGGCCGAAGCCTCCGCCTTCGCGTGGACCGGCTGGGAGGACCGCACGGTCGGCCTGGTCTCGGACCCGGACGACCGCGTCAAGGACCCGCGCACGGCGCTCGCCTTCGCCCGGATCGAGAACTGGTACTTCCGCAACAACGCGTTCCTGCGCGAGAACCAGCTGCTCGACGACGTGGACAAGATCCGGCACATCCCCGCCGCGATCGTCCACGGCCGCTACGACGTGATCTGCCCGGTCGCGAGCGCCTGGGAGCTGCACGAGCGCTGGCCCGAGTCCGAGCTCTTCATCTCCCCCCGCGCCGGACACGCCGCTTTCGAGGCGGAGAACACGCACCACTTGGTCGAAGCCACCGACTCCTTCGCCCGCTAGCCCCTGTCGGCCCAGTCAAAAAATAGGCGCGCCGAGGCGTCTGCGGGCCCGCAGCTCGAGGACCGGGGCCTTGGCGAGGGCCTCGAAGAACCAGCGCGGCACGAACCGGTCGACCACGCGCACCACCGCGCAGAGCCGGTCGAACCGCCGCTGGTGGCGCTCGGTCCACGTGAAGCCCATCATCTGGCGGAACGGCTCCGGCAGCCCGGCTGCGGTCATGAACTTGTACGAGCCGCCGAGCAGTTTGTGCAGGATGCGGCCCGCGAGCCCCCATGGCCGGACGAGGAAGCTCAAATCGGCGAGCGAGAGCAGGTCGCGGCGCACGGGCTCGTCGATGCGCAACCCGTCGAGCTGGCTGTTCCAGTACTCCTCGTACGCCGCCCTGGTCGCGGGCCACATGTCCGGGGTGACGTTGAGGATCGTGCCGAGGACCGCGGCCTCGCGATAGACCTCCTCCGCCCGCTCGGGCGGCATCGGGCCGTAGAGCAGGTCGTGCTGGTCGAGGAAATACCGGTACAGGCACGCGGCGACCCACAGCTGCAGCGTCTTGCTGTTCCCGCTGTACCGCACGGGGCTCTCCGCCGTCGAGTACACCTTCGCGTGCACCTTCCACAGCTCCTCGTGCAGGACGTCTCGGTCGCGCTGCTCGCCGACGGCGGCGACCGCGAGGTGGTAGCCGGTGGTCCGCGCCCGCTTGAGCGGGCGTTTGAGCGCGCTGCCGCTGGGCACGCGGCTCTCGTGCACCGCGTGGCCGACAGCGGGATTCGACAACTGCATGATCACATTCGACACTTGCAGCCCCATGCCCAGCAGCGACACCATGTCCACTAGGCGCGCCCGTTTGGGCCCCGCCGATCCAGAATCAGACACCGCCCCTCCTTCGACAGAACGAATGTTAATAACCTCTACAACCCTAACATATCGCTGTGAGGCGGGTCTCTTTCCGGGACGGTGGGCCGCGCCTCCGCCCGAGCGGGCGAAGGGCTACCGCAAACCCGCAAATCCGCGTACAACTGAAGGCATGCCTGTCGCCGAGCACCTGGAAAGAGAGTCCAAATACGACGCGGACCTCTCCGCCGACACCCCGCAGTGGGAAGGCCTCGGCGCGGGCGACCCGGTCGGCTCGATCCTGCGGGCGGTGTACTTCGACACCCCGGACTTGCGCCTCCTCGCGGAGAAAATCACGTTGCGCTGGCGCTCCGGGGAGGCCGAGGAGGGCTGGCACCTCAAGCTCCCGGCGAGCGCGGGCCGGATCGAGCTGCAAGCGAGGGCCGAGGGCTGCGACCCCGACCGGCCGCCCGACCCCGCCCGGATGCCGGACGAGCTGGCGGACCGGCTGCGGGCCTGGACGAGAAGCCGCGAGCTCGTGCCGATCGCGCGCCTGGTGACGCTGCGCGAGGAGACCGAGGTCCCCGGAGCCGGAACCTTCTGCGACGACCTCGTCACCGCGACCGACCTCATCGGAGCGGGGCACGAGGGCGGCGCGACCACGGTCTGGCGGGAATGGGAGTTCGAGCTCGTCGACGACCCCGATCCCGCGCGCGTCCGACGCGTCGACGAGCTCGTCCTGCGGTACGGCGCGCTCCCGAGCGCCTCGTCGTCGAAAGTCGCCCGCGCATTGGGGCGCTCGGCGCCGCCCGCCAAGGCGGCGGGCCCTGGGCGCAAGCCTCCGTCCGTCGGCGCGTTCCTCGCCGTCCGGCTCAAACCGATGCGGGACCGGCTGTGCGCGCAGGACTTCCCCGTCCGGACGGACGAGCACGACTCGGTGCACCAGCTCCGGGTGACCACGCGGACGCTCCGCAGCCTGCTCCAGGCCTTCGGCCCCGTTCTGCGCAAGGGGCAGACCAAGCACGTGTCCGACGAGCTGCGCTGGCTCGCGAGCGAGCTCGGCACGGCCCGCGACGCGGAGGTGCGCGCCGAGCGCTTCGAGTCGTTGGCCGCCGCCAAAAAGCATGCGCCGCCGCGCGGGGCGGCGGCGCATGCCGCCACGGCGCTCGCGGCGGAGGAGCGCGAGGCGTACCGGCTGGCGCACAACGAAGTGCTGGCGGCGCTCGATTCGCGCCGCTACTTCCGCCTGCTCGACGCCCTGGACGCGTACGTCGCCGAGCCGCCAGTCCGCAAGGGCAGCCGGAAGGCCCCTGCCGAAGCCGCGTTGTCCGAAGCCGTCGCGGGCGCAGCCGCCAGGCTGTTCGCCGCGGACGAGGCGCTGGCGGAGGCGACCGACCACGCCGAGCGCGAGGAAGGCCTGCACGAGGTGCGCAAACGCGCCAAAGGGCTGCGGTACGTCGGCGATCTCGCGAGCGAGGCGAGCAGCACCCCGTCCGGGCCGTCGTTCGCCTGGGCCGCGCCGGTCAAACAGCTCCAGGAGCTGCTCGGCGGGCACCAGGACGCGGTCGTGCTGCGCGATTGGCTGCGCGCAAGGGCGGAGCAGGGCGGCAACGCCGAGTTCCAGCACGGGGTGGACCAGCTGATCGCGAGCGAACGGGCCAGGGCGCGCAAGAGCGAAGCCGCGTACCCCGCCGCGATCAGCGCCGTCCGCGCGGCGTGGGCCGGCATAGGATCTGCGGAATGATCCGGCTCAACCTGTTTTTCGCCGCGCTGTCGTTCGTGCTGGCCCTGTTCGGCCCGGACGGCTACGAGCTGTGGGGGTGGTGGGGCTTCCCGGCGTACCTCGTCGGCGCCGTGTTGAGCGTCGGCCCCTTGGCCCTTGGGCTGATCGCCCGGATCCGGGTCCTCGAACGTTACGACAAGCTGGAGCCCCAGTTCACCCGGGCCGCCGAGGCGCTCTCGGTCGCGAGCGTCTTCATCCCGTTCCTGCGTGCGGTCAACGCCGTGCTCGCCGGGATCGCGCTCGGCGCGTGGCTGCTCAGCAAACGCCGCCTGGCGCAAGGCGCGGTGTTCGCCGTCTCGGCGCTCATCGCGCTCGGCGGGCCGCTCGCCTGGCTCGCCGCCGAGCACCGGCCGCTGGCCTCGACGAACTGGCTGATCGCGGCTGCCCCGCTCGTGGTGATGCCCGCGGTCTATTACGCGCGCAACGGCGGGTTCGCCCCACGGCCCCGGACCAAGCGCCCGAAGCTTCCCCGCTGAGCGCAGCGGTCCGGGCGAGCACGGCAGCGAACAATGTTATACCCTCAACCATATGGTTGAATATCTGTCGCAACAGGCCACCCCGGACTCGTGGGGGCCCGCCCGCTCGAAGACCGTGACGTGGCACGACCCGTTGCCGACCGCGATGGCCGGGCTCACGATGTCGGGCCTGGAGTACTTCGCCGCGATGCAGGACGGCAAGGTCCCCGGCCCGCCGATCGGCGCGTTGTTCGGCATGGAGTACGAGTCCTTCGCCGAGGGAGAGGTCGTCTTCCGATGCGCGCCGGACGATTCCGCGTACAACCCGATCGGCGTCGTGCACGGCGGACTGGTCTGCACCCTGCTGGACTCGGTGTGCGGCTGCGCCGTGCACACGACGCTCCCGGCCGGGGTCGGCTACACCTCCATCGAGCTCAAAGTCAGCTACTTGCGCCCGGTCCGGACCGGGGATGTGCTCGTCGCCAAGGGCTGGGTCGTCAAACCGGGCTCGCGCGTGAGCTTCGCGGAGGGCGAGGTGCGCAACCAAGACGACAAGGTCGTCGCGAGCGCGTCGAGCAGCCTCTTGATCATCAGGCCTTAGCCGGGCCGCCGCGACGGGGCCGAAGCCCCCGCCGCGAGCGCCGCCGCAGCGGCCCCCAGCAGCAACGCGGTCGCCGCTTGGCCGTCGAACTCGTCCACGAGGACGCCGACCCCGAACGCGAACGCGCCCGCCGCGAGGCCGAGCGGCACCGGGGTCCAGCGCAGCCTGCGCCCCTGTGCTGCGCCGCCCCTGGCGAGCCATGCCCCGGCCACCAGCCCCAGGCCGAGGGAGACGAGGTGCCCGACGCTGGTGAAATCCTGGTTGAACCATGCGAACGCCGCCGCGACCACGAGCCACCATGCCGCCCACGCGGGGCGGACCCGTCGGGGGAAAGCCCCGACCAGCGCCCCGATCACGCCCATCGCCGCATAGCTCACACCGACGTCGTCGTCGTCCACCACAGAGCTCTCCACCCAGCCCAGCCGCAATGCCACGACGAGCCCGACCGCGACGACCGCCGTCCCGCCGACATGCCCGAGCACGATCGTCCCCGCGAGCCTGCGCGAGCGCCACAGCAATTCCCCCAGCGCCAGCAGGCAGGCGAGCCCCGGCAGCCAGAGCCACAGCCTGCTCGGGTCCTCCTCAGTGACGAAAGCGCTCTCCAAAAGCGTCTGGACCCTGCCGTCCGCGAGGTTGCGCAGATTCGTGCTCGCGCTGGAGACCAGCTGCTCTTCGCCAGGGGTGGAGAGCCCCCGCTGCAACAGGGCGACGGCGACCAGCCCGAGGACATAGCAAAGCGTCACCGGGAACCGGGCGGCCCATCGCAAGGGGGCCGTCGCTTGCGAAAAAGGCATAGCGGGCTCCTCATCGGGACGGACGGCGGCGTTTTTGCAAACACGCCTGCCTGCTGGAAAATTCCCCGAGGACGGCGTGTGAGCGTTGTGAAACGCGGCACGCGGGGCCGGAGCGGCAGATCGCCGACACACCGGGCAGAGCCCGCCGACACGCCGGAGGGCCGCCAAGACCTGCGTTTTCAGGTTTCCAGGAGGTTCTACGAACTTCGTGAAAGTTTCATGAGAGTTCCATGAGGGTAACGAAATAACCTCTGCCCAGGGATTACTATTGCGACATGACAGCCTCCATCGCCGTTCCCCACACGCCAGAAGCGCACGGCCGTGGCCCCATCGACTTCACAGTCGTCAAGGGCAACCCCACCGACGAAGAAGTCGCCGCGCTGTCCGCCGTTCTCGCCGAGCTCTGGGCCAAGCGCCTCTGGGAGCGCGACACCCGCAGGCACCCGCGCGACTTGTGGCGCGCGGGCGACAAGCAGCTGTCCTTCGTCCCCGGCGGCCTGCCGCAGTCGTTCATGCAGGAGACCCCGCCCGCGTGGCGCGGCGCGTGACGCGCGAAACCTGGCGCATTCGCAGAGACCCTGCCGCACGCGCTTCGATCTGATACGTTGCCGCCTATGCCGGATTCCCCGACCCAGCTGCGCGTCGTCCTCGCTTCCGGATCCCCTTCCCGCAAGGCCCTCTTGCTCGCGGCCGGAGTCGAGCCCGACATCGTCGTCTCCGATGTCGACGAGGAGGCCGTCGCCGCCGGGCTCGGCCCCGAGGCGGCCCCCGGCGAAGTCGTTGCGGCCTTGGCCGAGGCCAAGGCCGAAGCGGTCGCCGAGCGACTGCTCTCGGAACTCGCGACGGACACTGTGATTATCGCCGCAGACTCGGCCTTCCTCCTCGACGGCGAGCTGCACGGCAAACCGCATCTTCCCGAAGTCGCGTGGGAGCGGTGGCAAAAGATGTCCGGCCGAGTCGGAACCCTGTTGACCGGGCATTGCCTCCTGCGCATCGCGGACGGGCAGATCGTCGCGCGCGCGCACGAGGTCGGGCGGGCCGACATCCGGTTCGGCGACCTCACCAGCGAGGACGCCAGGGCCTATCTGGCCACCGGGGAGCCGTTGGAGGTGGCCGGGGCGTTCACCCTCGAAGGCCGGGGCAGCTGGTTCATCGAGCGCATCGAGGGGGATCCGTCCACCGTGATCGGGCTGGGACTGCCGGTGCTGCGCAAACTGCTCGCGGACGTCGGGCTCGGCGTCGCAGCGCTCTGGCGGGCCTCGGGAACCCCGCCAGGCGCCGCATAGGTCACTTTTTCGCATCGTTGGTATGCCCTCATACCGTGTCGGAGCGTGTGGACTTTACCGTTTCCTTAGAAACCGGGTACTCTTCTCAGGCCCACTCGGATAAGAACGAAGGATGTGACCCGAAGCCGTGCAAGTCGACCCCGCTTCTGCCTCCGCAGGCTACGCCGCACCGGAGCGGATCGTCAGCACCGAGTGGCTGTCCGCCAATCTCGGCCATCGGCAGCTCCGGCTCCTCGAGGCGAACGAAGACAGCTTGCTCTACGACGCCGGGCACATTCCGACCGCGGCCAAGGTTGACTGGCGCTCGGAGCTCTCCGGATTCGGCACGCACGACGTGCTCGACCCTGCCCGGCTCGCCGCCCTGCTGAACAGCAAGGGCGTCGGCCGCAACCACACCATCGTGGTCTACGGGGACAAGCAGAACCGCTGGGCGGCGCACCTCGCATGGATCCTCACGCTCTTCGGCCATCCCGACGTGCGGCTGCTCGACGGCGGACGCGCCGCATGGCTCGCCGAAGGCAGGGAGACCACCCTCGACTTCCCCCGGCTCGTCCAAGCGGACTACCCGTTGATCAAGCGCGACGACGAGACCAACCGGGTCTTCCGCGAGCCGCTGGCCCGCTCCCTCGGCAGCTCGACGATCCTCGACGTCCGAAGCCCCGAGGAATACGCCGGGCCGCGCAGGCCGGTCCCCGAATACCCCGTCGAGCGTTCGGCGCGGGCGGGCCACATCCCCTCGTCCGTCAACATTCCGTGGACGAGCGCAATCGCCCCGAGCGGACATTTCCTGCCCGCCTCGGAGATCGCGGAAGCTTTCCCCGGCCTCAGCGAGGGCAAGCGGGCCAAAGTGGTGACGTACTGCCAGATCGGCGAACGGTCGGCGCACACGTGGTTCGTGCTGAAGTTCTTGTTGGGCCTGCCGAACGTGCGCAACTACGACGGCGGATGGAGCGAATGGGGCAACGCCATCGGCGCCCCGGTCACCACCGGGGAAGAGCCCGGAGCGGCGCCAGGGTCATAACGAGAGCCGACCCGAAACCGCCCCGTCCCCACATCGCGCGTCATACGAAACCCACAGCTAAACTGCAGACAACAGGAGGTCGCAATGCCAAATATCACCACAGCGTTTGATTCCGTTCTCGTCGCCAACCGGGGCGAGATCGCTATTCGGGTGATCCGCGCGGCCCAGGACGCGGGCCTGCGCAGCATTGCGGTCTACGCCGAGCCGGACGCGAACGCCCCGTTCGTGCGGCTCGCCGACGAGGCGTTCGCCCTCGGCGGCAAGACCGCGCTGGAGAGCTACCTGGTGATCGACAAGATCCTCGACATCGCGAAGCGCTCCGGGGCCAAGGCGATCCACCCCGGCTACGGCTTCCTCTCGGAGAACGCGGACTTCGCCCAGGCCGTCATCGACGCGGGCCTGGTCTGGATCGGGCCCTCGCCGCAGGCGATCCGCGACCTCGGCGACAAGGTGACCGCCCGGCAGATCGCGCTCAAGGTCGGCGCGCCCCTGGTGCCCGGCACGGACAAGCCGGTGGCGAACTCCGACGAGGTGCTGGCCTTCGCCCGCGAGCACGGCGTGCCGGTGGCCATCAAGGCCGCGTTCGGCGGCGGCGGCCGAGGCATGAAGGTGGCCCGGTCCTTCGAGGAGATCCCCGAGCTCTTCGACTCCGCGACCCGCGAGGCGACCTCCGCGTTCGGCAGGGGCGAGTGTTTCGTCGAGCGCTACCTCGACCGTCCCCGCCACGTCGAGGCGCAAATCGTCGCCGACACACACGGCAACGTGGTCGTCGTCGGGACCCGCGACTGCACCCTGCAGCGGCGCTTCCAGAAGCTGGTCGAGGAGGCCCCCGCGCCGTTCCTCACCGACGCGCAGCGCGAGAGCATCCACTCCTCCGCGAAGGCCATCGCCCGCGAGGCGGGCTACCACGGCGCGGGCACGGTCGAGTACTTGGTCGGCGAGGACGGGCTCGTCTCGTTCCTCGAGGTGAACACCCGCCTGCAGGTGGAGCACCCGGTCACCGAGGAGACCACCGGGATCGACCTCGTCCTTGAACAGTTCCGCATCGCCTCGGGCGCGAGCTTGTCCATCTCCGAGGACCCCGCGCCGCACGGGCACAGCTTCGAGTTCCGCATCAACAGCGAGGACGCGGGCACCGGCTTCCTGCCGAACACCGGCAAGATCACCGCATACCGCCAGCCCAACGGCCCCGGCGTGCGCCTCGACTCCGGCGTCGAGGCCGGATCGGTCGTCGGCGGACAGTTCGACTCCATGCTCGCGAAGCTCATCGTCACCGGCCGCGACCGGGACGAGGCGCTGGCCAGGGCGCGCCGCGCGCTGGACGAGTTCGTCATCGAGGGCCTCGCGACCGTCATCCCGTTCCACCGCCTCGTGGTGCGCGACCCCGCCTTCATCGGCGACGGGAGCAAGTTCGGCGTGCACACCCGGTGGATCGAGACCGAGTGGAACAACACCGTCGCCCCGTCCACCGACCATGTCGAGCATCACGACGAGGAAGGCCCGGGCACGCGGGGCGTCGTGGTCGAGGTCGGCGGGCGCCGTCTGGAAGTGCTGCTTCCCGAGGAGCTCTTCACCGCCGCCAACAACACCGGCGTCATCCGGCGCAAGCCCAAGCCCCGGCACAAGATCGCGAGCTCCTCTGGGCAGTCGGGCAACAGCATCACCGCCCCCATGCGCGGCACCGTGGTGAAAGTCGCCGTCGAGCTCGGCCAGACCGTGGAGTCCGGCGAGCTCATCGCGGTCCTCGAAGCCATGAAGATGGAGAACCCGATCAGCGCCCACAAGTCCGGCGTCATCACGAAGCTCCACGTCGAGACCGGGACCACTGTCTCCCCCGGCGCGGTGATCGTGGAACTGGCCGACCTGGCCGAAGCCGCGAGCTAGGCTCCCGGCTCACTGTCGCATGACGAGAGCCTCGTCACTCCACCCGGTTCGTGGTCAACGTCTTCCCTGCCCGGTACCCGCCCCGGTCGACCCAGTCCGCGACCGCGACCATGAGCCCTTTCGCGACTCCGGCCCCGCGATAGTCCGGGTCCACCCACAGGAACGACACCTCGACCTCGCGATCGGGCTCCAACAGGAGGCTGGCGAACCCGGCGGGGACGCTGCGCACGTTGGCGACGAACTGGGGGGCCGCCGCGATCATCGAACGCCAGGCGCCCTCGTCGAAGGCGAGTTCCACCAGATAATCGTCGTGGTCCTCCCCGAGCACCTCCGCGAGCCCGACCAGCCGCAGCTTGCGCAGGATCTGCCACTGGTCCGGCAAGAGCCGCTGGACCACCTGAACCCCGTACCCCAACTCCTCCATCAGGACTCGAAAAGCGCCTGGCCCCAGTACTCGCCTTGGCCGGCTCCCGGAGGGCAGGCGAACAACGCGGATCCGGTGTGTTTGATGTATTCGTTGAGCGCGTCGCTCTTGGCGAGTGTTGTTTGCATCGGCACGAACTGCTTCCCAGGGTCCCGGCAAAAAGCCAGGAAGAACAATCCGGCGTCCAAGTGGCCGTTGCCATCGGAGCCGTCCGTGAAATTGTAACCCCGGCGCAAAATCCGCACCCCGTTCAGGTTCTGATGCGAGGCGAGACGCACATGCGCGCCGAGCGGGATCGCTGGGCCCGTGCCGAACTTCGCGTCGAGGTCGAGCGGCTCGAACTCGCCGCCGCCGGACAGCGGAGCTCCCGACTGCTTGGACCGGCCGATGGTCTGCTCCTGGTCTTGCAGGGTGTCGCGGTCCCACCGTTCGATCGTCATCCGGATCCGCCGCGCGACGAGGTACGAGCCGCCCGCGAGCCAATCCGGCCCGTCCCCTTTGGCCACCCAGACATGCTGGTCAAGCGCGCCGGGCTCTTCGGCCTTGATGTTGTTGGTGCCGTCCTTGAAGCCGAAGAGGTTCCTCGGCGTCACCTGGCTGGTGGAGGTGGAGGAGGTGCGCCCGAAGCCCAGCTGGGACCAGCGCACGGCGACTGTGCCCATGCCCGCCCGCACGAGGTTGCGCACGGCGTGCACCGCCACCTGCGGGTCGTTCGCGCAAGCCTGCAGCATGATGTCGCCGCCGGAGCGTTCCGGGGCGAGCGCGTCCCCCGGGAAGGCGGGCAGGTCGGCGAGCGCGGCGGGCCGGTGTTTCGCGAGCCCGAACGGGTCGGAGCCGCTCCCCCCGCCGCGCAGGTCTCCGGCGCCCGCGCCGAACAGGCGCGGGCCGAAGCCGATGGTGATCGTGAGCCGCGCGGGGGCGAGGTCGAAGGCCTCGCCGGTGTCCTCCGGCGGCGAGAGCGGGTTCCCCGCCATCGCCCCGCCCGGCACGGTCTCGCCGCCCTGGGTCATCCGCTCGGCCATCGCGGTCCAGCGCTTGAGGAGCCCCACGAGCTCGTCGCGCGAGGTCGTCGTCAGGTCGAGCGCGGCGAAATGGAGCTGGTCTTGCTGCGGGGTGGTGATCCCGGCCTGGTGGGGTCCTCGGAACGGGACCGTGCCCTCGCGGTCCGACTGCGGGGCCGAGCGGTCTGGCGCGAGCGCGAAGCCCGCGGCGGCGCCCGCCACGGCGGCGGCGCCCGCGCCGCCTGCCGCGAAGAGGCTGCGGCGGGAGAGCCCGGACTTCTCGCTCAACTCGACACGATCCCTTGGACCTGGCTCACCTTCGCGGAGAGCGCGTCGATCGAGTCGGAGAACGCCTTGCGCTTCTGCGGCGGGACGCTCTGCTCGTTGTAGAGCACGAACCCGTCGCCGGAGCGCAGCGCGTCGAGCTCCTTCTGCACGACCGCGAACGCCGCGTCGATCTGCGGGCCGAGGTCGGGCTTGCGCTCGTCCAGGACGGGCCGCAGCGCGGCGATGGCGTGCTGGGAGCCTTCGATGTTGGCCTGGAAGTCCCACAGGTCGGTGTGCGAGTACCGGTCCTCCTCGCCGGAGACCTTCGTCGCGGCGATCTCGTCCAACAGGCCCTGCGCCCCGTGCGCGATGTCGAGCGGGGCGAACTCGAACCCAGGCTCTTCAATCTTGGCCACGAGCTCGCCGACGGAGGCGACGAGCTGGTCCGCGATCTGGCCGGAGTCCGGCTTGAGGCCTTCCCAGAGGTCTTGTTCGAGGCGGTGGTAGCCGACGAACGGGACGCCGCCCGCCGCGTCGTCGATCCGCATGTCGATGGCGAGGTCGAGGTTGTGCTGCGGGTCTTGGAAGGTCTCGGCGACCGGCTCGATCCGCTCGTAGTAGACGCGGGCGACCGGGTACTGCGCCTTGGCCCCCGCGACGTCGCCCGCCTTGACTTTCGCGGCGAGCTCGGTCGTGGCCTGCTCGAACGCGTCGAGCTGGGCGAGGACGTACTGCTTGTACTCCGCCGCCGCCTTGGCGAGCAGGCCCTTCGGGTCCTGGCGCGCCACGGACGCGCCCGTGACGGCGAAGGCGCCCCGGACGCCCTGGCCGATCATCCCGGGGCGGCACGAGGTCTGGTACGAGCCGGGCTCGTCGAGGGGGACGATGAGCGTGCGGGTCACTCCCGGCCCGATGTTCTCCACCTCGCCAACGACCCGGTCGCCTGTCGCGTACACGTAGAACTCGGTGACTTTGCTGCCCTTGTTGGCGACGCGGAAGACGACGTTGCCGGTGCCGGCCTTGGTCTGCGAGAGCAGGCAGGCCTCGTCGGTGGCCGTGACGTCGATATCGCCGACCGCTTGGCCGGGTTTGACCTTCGCCTCGCAGCCGGAGACGAGCGCCCCTGCCGCGAGCAGGCAGGCGGCGCCCAGGAACACAGGGACAATACGCGTCATCAGAGCCTTTCTTCTTAGCGAAGCCTTGCCTGATATTAGCAGGCCCGAGGCGTGGAAACGCTATCGGGAACCCGGAGTAGGCTGGCCGTGGCCGAGCGTTGGGAGCAGAGCATGCCGAGACTTGCCGGGAAAGTCGTTTTGATCTCCGGCGCCGCGCGCGGCATGGGCGCCGCGCACGCCCGCGCCGTCGTCGCGGAGGGCGGCAAGGCGGTGCTCGGCGACATCGCGCTGCCCGAGCTGGCGGCGGTGTCTGCGGAGCTCGGCGAGGCCGCCGCGCACCTCGGGCTCGACGTCGCCTCGCCGGAGGACTGGCGGGCGGCTGTCGATCTCGCGAAGGACAGGTTCGGCGCGCTGCACGTGTTGGTGAACAACGCCGGGATCGCCAACGCGGGATCCGTCCTCGACCTCGACCTCGACGTGTGGCGCAAGACCCTCGACGTGAACCTGACCGGCGCGCTCCTCGGGATCCAGGCCGCCGCCCCCGCGATGATCGAGGCGGGCGGCGGCTCCATCGTCAACGTCTCGTCCGTGCTGGGCCTGCAAGGGTCGCCCTTCACCCACGCATACGTCGCGTCGAAGTTCGGTCTGCGCGGGCTCACCAAGTCGACGGCGCTGGAGCTCGCCCAGCACAGGATCCGGGTGAACTCGGTGCACCCCGGCCACATCTTGACCCCGATGACCGCCGACCTGCAGGCTTCCCCGGACCGCATCCCGCTGCGCAGGGCCGCCGAGCCCGCCGAGGTGTCGGCCCTCGTCGTCTATCTGGCGAGCGACGAGTCCTCGTACTCCACCGGCTCGGAGTTCGTCGTGGACGGCGGGATGCTCGCGGGCTTCCCCTTGCCCGCAGGCTGAACGCCGCTCGGCTGGGGCCGCAGGAACACCGCCAGCACGACCAGGACGTAGACGAGCCAGGCGATCGCGGACAGCAGCGTCGGGTTCGGCACGAGGTTGAACATGCCCTCGACGATCTTCGCGGGCCAGGTGTTGGGGTCGACCGCCCCCGAGACGTCGAACGCGAGCCGGTCGCGCCCCGGCAGCGCGCCCGCCTCCTGCAGATCGTTGACCCCGTACCGGAGCACGCCCGCCGCGACGAAGACCAAGAGGACGCCGGTGGCCTTGAAGAATGCGCCCAGGTTGATCCTGAGCGCGCCGTAGTACATGGCGACCGCGAGCGCCACGGCGACGGCAGCCCCGCCGAGCAGCCCGTACAGCGAGCCCACGTCCCCTTGCGTCGTGTCGAAGACCAAAAGCGCGGTCTCGATCCCCTCGCGCCCGACCGCGAGCCCGGACATGAGCACCACGGCGGCGGGGCCGAGCGCGGCGGCCTTGCTCAGCGCCGCCTTCAAGTCCCCGGAGAGCGAAGCCGCCGCAGTCCGCATCCAGAGCACCATCGTGGTCACGACCACGACCGCGACCAGGGAGGCGATCCCGCCGACGAGCTCCTGGCCGAGGCTGGACAGCGTGGAGGACCCGTAGGTGATGACGAGGAAAACGGTCACCGTGATCGCAAGTGCGGCGGCCACCCCGGCCCAAACCCATTTCACATAGTGCTTGAGATCGGATTTCACCAGGAAGGCGCAGAGAATCGTGACGACGATGGAGGCCTCGAGGCCTTCGCGCAACCCGATCAGCGCATTGGCGAAAAGCATGCGCCGAGCATATCAGGGTAGGCATACCTGAGTAACAGGCCTGCGGATTTCTGGCATACTGCGGCCATGAGTCTTGGCGCCCTTCGGGTGAGCTTGCGGTGTTGTCCGGGGTTTGTTCGCTAACCCTGCCCGACCCCGCCCGCTCATCGACGATTCACCAAGGAGCCCCTCTCGTGTCGACCCCATCGCTCTTGCCCCGGCAGCACTCGCTGCCGACGCGGCTGAGCACCGCCGATCTTCTTCGCATCACCTCTGACGTGGCCGACCAGCTCAAGGACGGCGCCTGGTCGCATTTGCTGCCCCCTGCGGGAGGGTGGCCGACCGACGACCGGTGGTGCAGGCAGTTGTTCGCGGACGACGACCTGGACGTCTGGGCGATCAGCTGGATCCCCGACCGGACCACCGAGCTGCACGACCACGGCGGATCGCTCGGCGCGCTCACCGTCGTGGACGGGGCGCTCGCGGAATGGCGTTGGACGGGCAGCAAGCTGCGCGAGCGCCGTCTGGGACCGGGGGCGCAGGCCGCCTTCCCGCTGGGCTGGGTCCACGACGTGACCTGGGCCGAGTCGGGGACGTCCAGCCTGGCTGTCGACGCGACCGCCCCCGGGTTCGCGGCCCCGGCGCTGTCCGTGCACGCGTACTCGCCGCCCCTGACGGTGATGAGCTACTACGAGGTGACCGAGCGCCAGTCCCTGCGCCGGGTCCGCGCCGAGCTCACCGACATCCCGGAACGTCCACGGCGGTGACGGCTACTGTCCATGTCGTGAGACGGACTATCGACGAAGTCCTTGCCGAGGCCAGGTCCCGGCTGAACCGGCTCGAAGCCGACGAGGTCCCAGCCGCGCTGGCCCGCGGAGCGGTCCTGGTGGACATCCGCCCCGCCGCGCAGCGCGCCCGAGAGGGCGAGGTGCCGCAGGCGCTGGTGATCGAGCGCAACGTGCTGGAGTGGCGCGCCGACCCGGCCAGCGAGGCGCGGATCGAGCAGGCGGCGGACCACGACGTGGAGTGGGTGGTCCTCTGCTCCGAGGGCTACACCTCCAGCCTCGCCGCGGCGAGCCTGCAGGACCTCGGCCTCTGGAAGGCGACCGACGTGGTCGGCGGGTACTGGGCGCTGAAGAAGAGCGGCTTCCCCCTGTAAGGCGCTAATGCACGCGGTTCTGCGCCGCTTCGAGCCCTTCGCGCAGCAGCAGCTCCACCGCGTCGGCGGAACGCTCGACCAGGTCGGGCAGTTCCTTGCGCTCGGCGGCAGTGAATCCCGCGAGGACGAAGTCCGCCGTCTCCATGCCCGCGGGCGGGCGCCCGACGCCGACCCGGACGCGGGAGTAGTCCTTGGTGCCGAGCGAGGAGGACAGCGACCGCAGGCCGTTGTGCCCGGCTTCGCCGCCGCCGCGTTTGAGCCGGACAACGCCGAAGTCGATGTCGAGCTCGTCGTGCACGGCGACGACGTCCGTCGGGGGCACCGAGAAATACTTCGCGAGCTTCGCGATCTGCGGGCCGCAGACGTTCATGTACGCCGTCGGCTTGCCGAGGACGACGCCCCGCCCGTGGAAGGACAGCTGCAGCGCGAGCATGCCCGAGGTCTTGTGCGCACGGAAGGCCTCGCCCGCCCGCGACGCGAGCAGGTCCACGACCATCTGGCCCACGTTGTGGCGGGTCTTCTCGTATTTGGCCCCAGGGTTTCCCAACCCTGCGATCAGTATTTTCCCGGGAGAAGACCCGCCGAGGCCCGTGGTCAGCTCTCTTCGCCGCTCTCTTCGGCGCCCTCGCCCTCGGCTTCGCCCGCCTCGGCGGTCTCCGACTCGACGCTGGCGGCGCGGGCCTCGTTGATCTGGACGATCAGCTGCTCCGGGTCGCCGGTCAGCGCCACGCCCTTGGGGAGCTCGAGGCCGCCCGCGACGATCTTCTCGCCGATCTCGAGGCCCTCGATGGAAACCTCGATCTGGTCGGGGATGTGCAGGGCCTCGGCCTCGACGGGGAGGGAGGTCGTCTCGTGCTGGACGACCGAGCCGGAGACCGCGGAGCCGATCAGCACCACGGGCACCTCGACGGCGATCCGCTCGCCGCGCCTGATGACCTGGAGGTCGATGTGCTGGAGGTAGCTCTTCGTCGGGTGCACGACGACGGTCTTGGTCAGCGCGAGGTGCTCTTCGCCGCCCGCCTGGAGGGTCACCACCGCGTTCGTGCCGTTGCCGCGCAGCACGCGGGCGAATTCCTTCGCGGGGAGGTTGAAGTGCTTCGGCTCGATGCCGTGGCCGTACAGCACGGCGGGCACTTGCCCGTCGCGGCGGGCGCGGCGGGACGCGCCCTTGCCGAACTCGGTGCGGACGGTCGCCTCGACGTGGGCGGTTTCAGACATCGGGATGCTCCTCAGGTTCGTCGGTCGTCTTCGCAACCGCGCCGCCGAGCGATATCGTGCGGCCGAACCCTGGGCTCTTGAGAAAGAGTGGTCCGCGTTCCGTCGATCACGGCAAGTGCTGGTCAGAATGACCGGCACCGGCCCTCGCCAGCGCTGTTTCGAGGCTCAAGGGTAGCGCATCGGGAGGGGGCGTGCAATTCCAAGTTCGCTTATCACGGTTTGATCACTACACTGAGCGCATGCCCCGATGCTTCCGACTGAGCGCGACGCCCTTGGTGCTGTGCGCCGCGCTCAGCCTCGTGAGCTGCTCGCCCCACGAGAGCAAGAAGAAGGCGGCCGACCCCGACCGGGGCGTGGGGCCCATCGTCGCAGGCCTCTCCCCCGAACTGCTCAGCCCGCAGAGCGACAAGAAGCATAAAAACCCCGAGGAGGTCGCGTTCGTGAGCGTGGACCCGGCCAATTGCGCAGGCGCGGCCCAGGAGGTCGACCCGCCGTTCCTCATGCACGACCCGGTGGCCCTCAACAACGGCTCCTGGGCGCAGAACGAGGGACGGATGAGCATGGTCGAAGAGATCGCGGGCGTCTACCACTCCGACTTCGAGCCCGAACAGGCCATCTCCTCGGCCGCGAAATCCCTCGACAGCTGCCAGGGGGCGACATTCACCATCCGGACCAGGATCAGCGACGCGGGCAAATACCGGCTGCTCCCCCACCAAGACTCCGGCTCGCCCAACATCCTGCTGTGGTCCTTCTCCTCGGTCTCGCGCGATTGGGCGTGCGACAACGCGCTGGTCGCCGCCTACAATGCGGCGGTGGAGATCACGACGTGCTCCTTCAGCAACGGCACCGACGTGCTCGCCCTCGCCAAAGGGGCGCTGGAGCGCATCAACAAACTCGCGAAGCCGCTGGATTGAGCCCCATGCCCGCATCGCTCCTCCTGCCAAGCCGCGCGTCTGCGGCCCTCGTCGCGACGCTGCTCGCCGCCCTCGTCTCGTGCGCCCACCGCACCGACCCCGCCGAGAGCAGCTCGCAGCCCTCCGCCAAGGTCGGCCCCATCGCCGCAGAGTCGGTCCAGCGGCTCTTCGAGCCCGGCCATTTCGACGCGAGCGGCCTCTCGGAGAACATGTACTCCAGCGCCTCGCCCCCCGAATGCCGGGGCTTGGTGCTGGAGGTGGACTCGCCGCTGCTCATGCGGGGCCAAGCTGCCGTCGCGTCGGCGATCGCGCCGAAGGCAGGCGACACAGAGCACTCGCAGATCGTCGAGATCGCCGCCGTGTACCGGGAGGACTTCTCGGCGACCGACCTGGTCGCGGAGGCCGCGAAGACCCGGGAGCACTGCCTGAGCACGCCGATCACCGGCTCCACCCAGGGCGGCGGCAACAGCACCTTCCAGCTGGTCGGCCAGCCCGACTCCGGGTCGCCGAACATCCTGCTCTGGACCCTTTCCGCTGTCGGGAAGTCCTGGTTCTGCAATAACGCCCTCGTCGCCGCGCACAACGCGGCCATCGTGATCACGTCCTGCTACCCCTCGCCCGCGCCGGGGATGAAAGAGCTCGCCCAATCCGCCTTGCGCCGCATCGACGGCCAAGCCAGGGCCGGGGCGTGAGGAAGGCCGTCGCGCTGCTGCTCGGGCTTGTGGCGCTGGCGGCCGGATGCGAGCGCGGCCGACCCGGGCAGCAGCGCCAGCCCGAGACTCCCGTCGCAGGCCCGATCCTCACCGAGGAGGCCCCCGAGCTGCTCAGCAGGCCCGGCGAGATCCTGATCGGCGGCAAGCAGCCGCACAGGGCGGACTTCAAGCACAGCGTGTACACGCACTCGGACCCGGCGCAGTGCCCGTTCATGGTTGTGGAGGAATCCCCGCTCCTGCCGAAGGAGCCGCTCGCGGAGAATTCGGCGTGGTGGGACACGGACGGCATGCACTCGGTCGTCGAGGTGGCGGCGGTCTACCCCCAAGGCTTCGACGCGGCGGGCTATCTGGCCGGAGCCCGGCAGCGGCTCGCGGCGTGCTACGGCGAGCAGGTCTCCGCGCTCACCGACCAGGAACAGGGCAACCAGGGGACGTTCCAGCAAGGGCCCGCAGCCGGGACGCCGAACGCCCAGCTCTGGTCGTGGGGCAGGGCGGGCGTGTGGACGTGCTCGTACGGGCTTGTCGCGAAGCACAACGCGGTGGCCGAGGTCGCCTCGTGCGAGCGGGACAGCACGTTCGACCTGCGCGCGCTCGTCCTCGCGAAAGAACACAGGCTGGACCAGCTCGCGCATCCGCAAGTCTAAGGCGCGCCCCCGAGGCGGCGGGTCCCCGTCGGGGTGAGCGCCCAGCCCAGGGGGCGGTCGTGCGGCTCGCGCGGCAGCTCGTCGACCACCTCGTCGTCGTCCACGACGGCGACAAGCCGCGCGCCCGGGTCCGCATAGGCCAAACTGCGGTCGTAATGCCCGCCGCCCTGGCCGAGCCTGGTCCCGAGACGGTCGACCGCGAGCGCGGGCACGAGCACCAGCGCCGCCTCGCCCAACGTCTCGGGCGGCAGGCCGGGGCCATCGCCGGGCCATTGCCGCCAGGCGAGCGGCGCGTCCGCGCCGACGACCACGGGGACGAGCACCCGCGCCCCGCCCTCCGCGAACGCCGCCAGCATCCGGTCCGTCCCCGGCTCCAGCCGGGTCGGGATGTGCGAGCTCACCACGTAGCCGGGCCCGAGCCCTTCTGCGAGCAGAGCGGCCTGCGCGTCCACCGCATCGTCCCGTGCCGCGCGAGCCGCGTCGGACAGCGCCAGTCGAGCAGCTCTGACTTGGGCGCGAAGAGTTGCCTTGCGGCGAATGGCGGAGTGAGAATCCATGAGAAGAAAGTTAAAGGCGGCCCGCTCAACCCAGCCCTAGACGGGGGGAGGGGAAACAAGGCCGAGGAGCGGGCCGCACGTCAAGCCTAGCAGAAGCACCGTGCGCACGCAATGCTCGGCCCGCCACGTGTCTTCTCTCACGCCGCCTAGCCCAAGACAACTCTCCGTGTGAGCCTCTAAGCTGAGAGGCATGGCCGAGCAAGAGAAGCCCCTCCCCTCCGAGACCCGTCCTGGCATGCCGTACACCGCCGTCGTCCCCGCCGCAGGCATGGGGACCCGCTTCCTCCCTGTCACCAAGTCTGTGCCCAAGGAGCTGCTGCCCGTCGTCGACACCCCTGGCATCGAGCTGGTCGCCGCCGAGGCCGCCCGCGCTGGCGCGCAGCGCCTGGTGATCGTCACCTCCGAGGGCAAGGACTCGGTCGTCGCGCACTTCGTGCAAGACCTCGTGCTGGAAGGCGTCCTCGAGGCCAAAGGCAAGTCGGCGATGCTGGAGAAGGTCCGCCGCGCGCCCAACTTGATCAAAGTGGAGTCCGTGGTCCAGCAGCAGCCGCTCGGCCTCGGCCACGCCATCGCGCAGGTCGAGCAGGTGCTGCACCCGGACGACGACGCGATCGCCATCCTCCTGCCCGACGACCTCGTGCTGCGGACCCCCGAGCAGGCCGCAGAGGGCCGGTTCCGGCAGAAGCTGGACGCGCTCGACCTGATGGCCCAGGTGCGGGCGGAGCGAGGCGGCAGCGTTATCTGCGCGTTCCCGGTCCCCACCGACGAGATCAGCGCGTACGGCGTGTTCGACGTCGTCGAGCAAGAAGGGCCGGTGCGGCGAGTTCGCGGCCTCGTGGAGAAGCCGCCCGCCGACCAAGCCCCCTCGAATTTGGCCGTGGCCGGACGCTACATCTTGGACCGGGCCATCTTCGACACGCTGCGCGAAGTCTCCCCCGGCGCGGGCGGCGAGATCCAGCTCACCGACGCGATTGCCCTGCTCATCGCCAAGGGCCACCCCGTGCATCTCGTGGTCTGGGACGGCTACCGGCACGACCTCGGCAACCCTGGCGGCTACCTGAAAGCCTCCGTCGATTTCGCGCTGGATCGAGAAGAGTATGGGCCGGGCCTGCGCGCTTGGTTGATCAGCAGGCTCGGGCTGAGCTAAGCTCTGGCGCGTGCGATCAGTCGCTGAACAGCTCCGCCGCGTTTTAGCCGCCGCCGTGGCCCCAAGCCCCATCCGTGTGGCGATCTCCGAGGCGCAGGGCTTGCAGTGCGCTGAAGACGTCATCTCCGGCCGCTCCTTCCCCGGCTTCGACCAGGCCGCCGTCGACGGCTACGCCGTCCGGGGCGTGGACGTGGCCCTGCCCGAGGCGAACGACGAGAACCCGCAGCCAGACCCCCTGGTCCTGCCCGTGGTCGGCGACATCGTGGCGGGCAGCAAACAACCCGCCCGGCTGCAACCGCATCAGGCGGTGCTGCTGCAGACCGGCGCGCCCTTGCCCTCCCTCGCCGACGCGGTCTTGCCGGTCGCGTTCACCGATGGCGGCATCGAGCGCATCCGCGTCGACCTCGGCGTCCGCTCGGGCGACTTCGTCCGCAAGGCGGGCGACGACCTCAAGGCGGGCGACGTCGTGGTCCGTTCCGGCACGATCATCGGGCCTGCCCAGGTGGGCCTGCTCGCCGCGGTCGGACGGGACCGGGTGCTCGTGCACCCCAAGCCCCGCGTCTCCGTGCTGTCGGTCGGCGGGGAGCTGATCGACGTCGACCGCACGCCGGGCAGCGGGCAGGTCTACGACGTCAACTCGTACGCGCTCGCGGCGGCCGCACGGGACGCGGGGGCCGAGGCGCACCGGGTCGGCATCGTCGCCGACGACGTGCACGAGCTCAAAGACATCGTGGAAGGCCAGCTCGGCCGCGCCGAAGTGGTGATCATCTGCGGCCCGGTCGGCGGCGACGTCGGCCGCAACGTGAACCAGGCGCTCTCCGAGCTCGGCCCGTGGGAGGTCTCGCGGATCGCGATGAGCCCCGGCTCGGTGCAGGGCTTCGGCGCGCTCGGCGACGAGGGCGTCCCGACGTTCTTCATCCCGAGCAACCCCGTGAGCGCGCTGGTCGTGTTCGAGGTGATCATCCGTCCGCTGATCCGCGCGGCGCTCGGCAGGCTCTCCCCCAGACGGCGCGTGGTCAAAGCCGTGTCGACCGAGACGCTCACCTCGGTGCTCGGGCGGACCAGCTACATCCGGGGCAGGCTCATGCGCGACGACGAGACCGGCGAATACCTCGTGGAGCCGCTCGGCGGAGTGCTCGCGAGCAACCCGCACCTGCTCTCCCAGCTCGGCGAGGCCAACTGCCTCATCAACATCCCCGAGAACGCCTCCGGGATCCGCGAGGGCGAGTCGGTGGACGTGATCTTCTTGGGGCAACGAGGCTGAGCTGACGACGGTGCTGAGCTAAACAATGGCCAAGCCCCCTGCTCTCGGCCCGGTCAGAACATCCGGCGGCGAGGTGCGGCTGCGCCCGGTCCGGCTGACCGACGCGCATCTGTGGAGCCAGACGCGGATCGCGGACCAAGCGCACCTCGAACCATGGGAGCCCGGGCTCGGCCAGGGCTGGGAAAGCCGCCACCAAGCGCAGAACTGGCTCCCGCTGTGGCGGCAGCTGCGCGCGCAGACCAAAAAAGGCTTCGTGTACCCGATGGTCATCGAGGCCGACCGGGCGTACGCGGGCCAATTGACCATCGGCGGGGTGCAGCGGGGCGCGCTGCAGTCCGCGTGGCTCGGGTACTGGGTGGCCTCCCGCGCCTGCGGCGGCGGCGTCGCGACGGCCGCGACGGCATTGGCCGTGGACTGGTGCTTCTCCTCGCTGCGCCTGCACCGGATCGAGGCCACCGTGCGCGCGGAGAACCATGCGAGCAGGGCCGTCCTGCGCAAACTCGGCTTCCGCGAGGAGGGCCTCATCCGCGATTACCTCCGCGTGCAGGGCGAATGGCGCGACCACCTGCTGTACGGGCTCACCGCCCCGGAGGCCGGGGGCGGGATCGTCGCCCGCCTCGCCGGGGAGGGCAAGATCCTCGACGCGCCGCCCCGCCGCTAGAAGCCGTATCTCCGAGCCCCACCTGATCAGCCCGGACCCGGCGCGGCACCTCCCACTGCCCAACGAGCGGCGCTACCCTGAATCACACATGTGTCATTTATCTTCGACGTGAAGGAGCTGGGTCAGGTGTCAGTGCCCAATTCGATCCTCTCGGTGCTGCTCGTGGTGGTGTGGCTGTTCGTCCTCGTCCCCATGTTCGTCAACCGCCGCCCGAAGGTGATGACCGTGAGCCAGACAGCGCTCAACACACGCGTCCTCTTCCGGGGCGGGCTCGACAAGCTCAAGCACCGCATCCGCCCCGGTGTCGCGGGCGAAGCCCCGATCGAGCGCGAGGACGACGAGGAGGAGGGCAGCACTGCCCGCCGCCCCGTCGCGGAAGTCTTCGCGGACGAGCACGAGGACCTGGAAGCCGCCGACGAGGCCGAGTTCGTCGAGGACGCGGAGTTCGTGGAGAGCGATGGCCCGCCACGCCGGGCCCGTGAAGAAGAAGTCGTCGACGAGGCCGAGATCGTCGCCATCCGCGACGCGGACGACCGCTTCGAGGACCAGGACGACTTGTCCGAGCTGGAAGAGGAACGGCTTGAGCACGTCGCGCACCGGCTCGGCCGCGGCGGCTACAACCCGACCGCCGACGCCTCCGCCCGCGCGCAGCGCTACGCAGTCCGCCAGCGCATCGTGCTCGCCCTCTTGATCTCGTTCGTCGCCGCGACCGTGCTCGCCTTCGCAATGACTCCGTTGGTCTGGTACGCGGCAGGCGCGATCGCTGCAACGCTCGTCGGCTACCTCGCCTACCTGCGCCGCCAGGTCCGCATCGAGGAGCGGATCCGCGCCCGCCGAATGGCCCGTTTCGCCCGCAGCCAGAACCCGAGGCTGGATGTCGCGCCCGGCCCCCGCGCCGAGCGGCGCGGGCCGGAGCGCGCCGAGCAGACCGCGCGTCCCGTCAAGAAAGGCCGAGGCCCCCAGGTCGTGGCGATCGACGACGACGACCCCGATTTCGCGGACCTGCCCTCCCCCAGCCACGGCCTCCTCCGCCGCGCCTCGGGCGAATAGCCATCGGGCGCAGGAGACCAGGCTGACGGACGGATTTGACGACCGGGCATCCCTATCAGGTACACTGGTCAAGCTCTGACGGCAGTCAGGGCGCTGGGGCTGTAGCACAGTTGGTAGCGCGCTTCGTTCGCATCGAAGAGGTCAGGGGTTCGATTCCCCTCAGCTCCACAAAGAAGAGGCCAGGTCAGGAGAGTTCCTGACCTGGCCTCTGTCGTTTTCCGCAGACACAGGCGAGAAGTGGGCGCGCAGGTGCTCTCGCCAGCTTCGCCGAGCGCTTCGGAAAACCGCGATTCACCATAGGATAGGCACATGCCGAAGTGCTCTCCATCACATATTCGCCTGAACACCTGCGACCGCAGAGCGCAGCTGCTGCAGGTCGGACGAGACCTTCTCGGCGAACGCCCCGACGGCGAGCTGCGGATCGCCGATATCGCCGAAGCGGCCGGAGTGTCCGCAGGCCTCATCTACCAGTACTTCGGCAACAGGCACGCGTTCGTGGAGGAAGTCGTCCGACACGAACTGCAAGCGCTGTTCGACGCAGTCGCTCCCGATCCGACGACACCGCTGGAGACGCAGATGCCCGAGAAGGGCGAGAGGGTCCTCGACTATCTCGAAACCCATCGCAACGCGGTGCTCACCGTCCACTGGGCCCTGGCCCGCACCGACCCCGCGGTCCACGCCATCATCAAAGCCGCCCACCACAGGCTGCAGGGCCAACTGCTCGCCACGCTGTGGGCTGGACCAGGCCCGGCGCCCGGGCAACTGCGACTCGCAATCGCCGGCTGCGACGCGTACGTGACAGAGCTCTGCGTGCGCTGGATGGAGGACCCTGTGATCGACAAGACAGAATTACGCGACCTGTGCATTCGGTCTGTCCTCGCCATCTTCGCCTCGGCGCAACCGGTCTCGCCCTGAGCACGCGCCCCTCGTCTGGCCAGGAATCCCGGCGACCGCCGGGCGCTGCCTGAGCCAGAAACAGAGGACTCAGGGCAGGTCGGAGATTCTCCGACCTGCCCTGAGTTGTTTCCTGGTCGTTTCCTGCCGAGATCGGCGCGCGATGCTCACACAGCTTGCAGCTGGGGGTCCTCGTCCTCAGACCGGTCCTCGGCGCCCTGCTGTGGCTCCGCCTCGGCGGGGCCTTGGATTCGCCGAGGCACGAGGAGGACGAACGCGAGCAGCACTGCGCCGAGGCTGACGGCGGTCCAGGCCATATCGAGCCCGAGCCCGCCGCGCGACGCGGGGTGGATGAGGAGGTCGCCCAAGGTCGCGCCCAGTGGACGGCTGAGGATGAACGCAGCCCAGAACAGCGCCAGGCGCGAGATCGAAGTGAAGAAGTACAGCGCTGCGAGCACCGCGAGGGCTGCGGCGAAGAGCCAGGCGGCCCCGTCGTCCCCCAAGCCGGTGTTGGAGGCGAAGTCTCCGAGCGCCGTGCCCAAGGTCTGGGACAGGAGGATCGTGACCCAATAGAACGCCTCGGTCCTCGGCGAGGCGACTGTGGAGACCGCCACCGAGCCGGTCGCCTGCCGCCACAGGAAGAGCGAGGCGAGCGTCAGCAGCAAGAATCCGGACGAAGTTGCCCAGTACGGCCAGCCGAGCACGCGGTGCGGGTAGTCCGCCATCGCCGTGCCGACCGTCGTGCCCGCCGCGATGACCGCCCAGTACAGCAGCGGATGGAACCGTTTCGCCCCGATCTGCGCGGCGGCCACCGCGATGTAGACCGCTGCCAGCACCAATGTGCCGACCAGGTTGCCGAGCGAGCTCTTCGTCACCGCGTCGCCCGCGACCTCGCCGAACGTGGTCGAAATGATCTTCATGACCCAAAAGACCGCCGTCACCTTCGCGACCTTGGTCGCGTACTCCTTCACCGGCATAACCCTGCTCGATCCCTTCGCTGCGCGCATCCCGTCGGACGCGGTTCTTCGCCACCATACCGACGCCGCTCTGGGTTTTCGACAAGAGAGATATGGCCATTGGATGAACGGATCGGCGCTCTCGGGACAAAGACTCTCGGACAAAGACTCTCGGGACAAAGAATGGGACCCTGGCGACATTGTCGCCAGGGTCCCATTCTTTCTGAGACAGGCTCAGTTCTGAGACAGGCTCAGGGGTGGGCGCTGACGCCGCCCGCGCTCCCGCTGACACTGCCGCCGGTCACGCTGCCGCCGAAGCCGCCAGGGCCGCTGGCAGTCACGCTGCCGCCGCCGAAGCTGCCACTGGGGCCGGTGATGCTGCCGCCGGTCGGGCTGACGCTGGCGCCGCCAGCGGTGGCCGTTCCGGACGGGCCGGTCACCGAAGCGCCGCCGAGGCCGAGCGGACCGGTCACCGAGCCTGCGCCGGTGCTCACGCCCACGGACGGGCCCGTGATGCTGCTGCCAGTCGGGCTGACAGTCGCACCGCCGGTGGAGCCCACCGCGACCGGGCCGGTCACCGAGGCGCCCGAGCCGAGCGGACCGGACAGGGTTCCGCCGCCGGTGCTCACACCGGCCGACGGGCCGACAATGCTGCCGCCAGTCGGGGTGACAGCAGCAGCGCCGCCATTGACCACGCCGACCGGGCCGGTCACCGTGGCTCCGGTGCCGAGCGGACCGGTCACCGCGCCCGTGCCAGCGGCCACGCCAACAGCGGGGCCGCTGATGGTGGTGCCCGTCGTCGACACGGTGGCGCTGCCGCCGGTGGCCGCGCCGGACGGGCCGGTCGCACTGCCGCCCAAGCCGAGCGGACCGGAGAGGCCCACAGTCGGGCTGCTGAAACCGCCGGAAGGCCCATTCACTGTGAATGTCGGATCAGCCCCTGCCGCCGCGGCCAAACCGACCCCGGCGAAAGTCGCGAAACCGGCAATAGCCAGCGAACGCGGCAATAACGACGCGATGGCTGGCTTACGTGATCTGGTCATGATACTCCAATCTGCGCGGGAACAACTCTGGTCCCCGCAGGGTGAAAGGGCGGTCCGCGTCTGCAGTTACGCGAATTCGACCTTGCGGAATATTGTGGCGGCGGCATCCGGTTTCTTTGCTGCGATAAAGGCAAAGAATGGACATGCCGCCATCTCTTCAGTTATGGCTCTTCAGTTGTCGAATATCAGCTTTTCTATCGCGATCCTCGTTGACCTCGATCACTGATGAATTGGATATTAGTGCGCCCTACGAACGCCTGTCAATCTCCCGAAAAGGGGGCGTTTATTACGATTTGGACAAGGCTGGCACAACAAAAGGCAACAGCGAATCCCTCCCCTTTCATCGTCCGCGAAGACTCTGCGAAGACCCCGAGGGAGCCCGCTGGGACTCGTCGCTCGCCATACGCGGAGGAGCCATGGTCAAGATCATGGAAGACTCCAAAAAGACATATCTACCTGCATTTTTATTTTCCCACACAGTCCAATTCGACCCTCCCCCGTATCGTCCCGGGAGTCGCCGGGCCACTCGGCCGACGAGCCTGCTCGACAGTTTGCGCAAACGCACCATCTTTGAACGACAAGGCTCGGCGGGCAATATCGACATGGCCTTCTTTATGAAATTTTTACGCCGGAAAAACAGCCCTCCGCCGAGGCGAACTCATTGATGGGGACATTTTTCGAATGCTGTGTATTTGCTGCGGATTATCTGCGCGTCCACTGCCAATTCCGGCCATAGAATAATTCGTTGTAAAACGCTAAACAATAGATAGGGCGGGGAGTCTTCAGGAACTCACGAGTAACATATCGAGGCCGTGCGGACAAAGGATTATCATAGGATGATTGGAGAATCTCGGGGAAAAGAAATACCAGACATACGAGCCCCTCTCGCCATTCCCCTCGAATTCGCCGTAAAAGATCTTGTCCAGGGCAAACCTTGTCTTCGGCCTCGTGCCCGCGTGGTCTCTGCGCCGACGAGGCCCCGTCGGGCCCGCGCTTTCCTCATCCTGTGATTCATTTCCCCTACCTGCGAGAATGGGCCGATATCCCCGCCGCCCGGACCTGCTCGGCGGCTCGCTCGCCTAGCGTCCGTCGTAATTCTTTCGCGAAACCCCGCGAAACCCCATGGAGAGGACGTGACGGAGAGGACATGACAACAGCCGCGCCCGCGCGGGCCCTCCCCGCCGCCAAAGCGACAACCGGGACAGCTTTGGCAGGCGCAGACCTCGCCGGCATCCGGACGGTCCCGCGCCGCCATCCGATGCGATGGGTGCTCGCAGCGGGCGCGCTCGTCCTGTTCGCCCAGTTCGCCCATGGGCTGATCGTCAATCCGGGGTGGGACTGGCCGACGTTCGCCAAGTACTTCACGGCGACCTCGATCGCGCACGCGCTGTGGACGACGGTGCGGCTGACCGCCTGGGGCACGGCGCTCGGCTTCCTGCTCGGCGGGCTGTTGGCCGCCGCACGCCTCTCGGCGAACCCGGTGCTGGGCGTCCTCGCCTGGGGCTATGTCTGGCTGTTCCGGTCGATCCCCCTCATCGTGCAGATCCTTTTCTGGTTCAACATCTCCTACCTCTACAACAGCGTGGGCTTCGGCGTCCCCTTCGGCCCTGCGCTGTTCCACGTCGACGTCAACTCGACGATCAACGGCACGACCGCCGCCGTCGTCGCCCTCTCGCTGCACCAGGCGGCGTACGCGGCGGAAATCATCCGAGGCGGTATCGCTGCGGTCGACGCGGGCCAGCGCGAGGCGGCCGAGGCGCTCGGCGTCCCCAGGGTCCAGCAGACGCTGCGGATCGTGCTGCCGCAAGCGATGCGCGGCATCCTGCCCAACGCGGTCAACGAGATCGTCAACCTGTTCAAAGGGACCTCCATCGTGTCCGTCGTCGCCATCTCCGAGCTGTTCTACCAGGTCCAAATCATCTACGGGCGCAACGGGCGCGTCGTCCCGCTGCTCATGGTGGCGACGGTCTGGTACCTCGTGCTGACGACGCTGCTGACCATCGCGCAGCACTATGTCGAGCGGCACTTCGCCCGCAGCGTCGGACGCGCCAGCCCGGCTTCGCCGTGGCAGAAAGCCCGCGACCGATGGGCCGGGCTCGTGCGGGCGGCGCGGGCATGACGGCGGCGACGGCTCGCGCGCCCGCGCTCTCGGTCCGGGGCGTGCACAAGTCCTTCGGCGGCTCCGAGGTGCTGCGCGGCGTCGACCTCGACATCGCCGTCGGGGAAGTCGTCGCGATCCTCGGCCCCTCGGGCTCGGGCAAGTCGACGCTGCTGCGCGCGATCAACCACCTCGAACCCGTCGACCGGGGCCTGGTGCTGCTCGGCGGCGAGGTCGTCGGCTACCGCCTCCGGGGAGACAAGCTGCACGAGCTCTCCCACCGCGCGATCTTGCGGCAGCGCTCGCGCATCGGCTTCGTGTTCCAGGACTTCCGCCTGTTCGCCAATCTCACCGTGCTGGAGAACATCGTCCTCGCCCCGGTCTCGGCGCAGCGCCGCCGCCGCGCCGACGTAGTCCGGGAGGCCCGCGCCCTGCTCGGCCGGGTGGGGCTCGCGGACAAGGCGGACGTGTACCCGGCGCGGCTGTCCGGCGGGCAGCAGCAGCGCGTCGCCATTGCCCGCGCCTTGGCGCTCAAGCCCGAGGTGCTGTTGTTCGACGAGCCGACTTCGGCGCTCGACCCGGAGCTGGTCGGCGAGGTCCTCGCCGTGATCCGGGGCCTCGCCGAGGACGGCGCCACCTTGGTCGTCGTCACGCACGAGGTCGGCTTCGCCCGCGAGGCGGCGGACCGCGTCGTGTTCCTCGATGGCGGGATCGTCGTCGAGGAAGGCCCGCCCTCGCAGGTCCTCGACCGCCCCCAGCACCCTCGGACCCGCGCGTTCCTCGAATCCGTCCTCGCGGCTCCCCCGCCCTGACAGTCCCGCCCCGACAATCCCGCTCTGGCCAAGGAGGCCCATGTCTGCCATCGCCCGCCGCTCGCTCGCCGCGCTCGCCGCGCTCGCCGCCGTCTCCGGGCTTGCCGGGTGCGGCGAGCCGGAGGACGTCGTGACCGCCAAAAACCCCCACGCCTCCGCCGCGCCCGTCTTCGACGTCTCGCCGAAGCAGCCGAACCGGGTGCGCGCCGCCAAAGTCGACGCGATCGCCGCCGAGCTGCCGCAGGCCGTGCGCGACCGGGGCAGCATCACGGTGACCGGCAGCTCCGGCTCGTTGGCTCCGCTGCGGTTCTACGCCTCGGACAACAAGACGTTCATCGGCAACGAGATCGACATCGCGACGCTGATCGGCGACATCCTCGGCCTCAAGGTGGACTTCGTCGCCGGGGAATGGGCGCAGAACTTCGTCACAATCGACTCCGGCCAAGCCGACCTGTTCGTCTCCAACGTCACAGTGACCGAGGAGCGCAAGGACAAGTACGACTTCGCCACCTACCGCAAGGACGACGTGGCCTTCGAGGTCAAGCACGGCAGCGGGCGGGCCTTCGCCAAACGCCAGGACATCGCGGGCCTGAAAATCGGCGTCGACTCGGCGACCAACCAGGAGCAGCTGCTGGTGGAGTGGAACGCCAAGAACGTCGCGGAGGGCCTGGCCCCCGCCGAGCTCGTCTACTACCAGAAAGCAGGCGACTACTACCTCGCGCTCGCCAGCGGCCGCCTCGACGCCTACCTCGGGCCGAACCCGACGGTGCAGTACCACGCCGCCGTCGCGGGAGAGACGGATGTCGCCTGGGTGGTCTCGGGAGCCGGAGACGGGCTGCAGGGCTGGATCGCGGCACTGACCAAGAAGGGGAACGGGCTGGCGAAACCGGTCGCCGACGCGATCAACCACGCGATTGGGGACGGCAGCTACCAGCGGGTGCTCGACACGTGGGCCATCGGCAACGAGGCCGTGGCGAAGTCCGAGATCAACCCGCCCGGGCTGCCGAGGAAAACCGCATAGGCGGACGCACGGGGAGGCCTTCTCGGCGCGCGGCTAGAATTCCGCCATGCGATGCTCTCTTCGCCTCCTCGTCGGGGCGCTCTGCCTGTGCCTCGTCGTCTCCGGCTGCAGCAACCGCAAACGCGGCATCGGCGGCCACAACGTCACATACGAGATCACCGGCTCCGGGCTCAGCAGCAGAGTCAAGATCAACTACCTGGTCCATATGGACCAGCCCAAGGCCGGGAAGAAATACAACTCGCGGCGCGGCTCGGACTACGCCGCCCTCCCCTACACGAAAGACGTGACGCTCGGCGGCTTCTGGGACTACGCGCACATCTACGCGGGCGTCTCCTTGCCGAAAGACTCCCAAGCCACGCTCACCTGCACGATCAAGCACGACGGGGCCGTGGTGGCCACACAGACCAAGACGCACAGCGTGAGCTGCTCCGCCCCGAAGGGCGCGGCGGACGAGGACAACTGACGGTGGCGCGCAGGCCTGTGTCGCTCCTCGCCGCGAGCTGCCTCCTGCTCTCGGGCTGCCCCGCGCTCTCGGGCTGCACGACGCGCGGCCCGGAGGGCGACCCCGACGTCGTCTACGAGATCACCGAGGTCGGTTCGGGCGCAGTGTGGCTGCGCTACCTCGAAGCGGCCCAGCCCGGCGAGGACGGCAAGCTCCGGGGCGCCGAAGCCCACAAGAACGCGCAGCCGCCGTTCACGGCCGGAGTCCGCCTCGGCGAGGGGTGGACCCACGCCTGGATCGAGGCGAAAACGGAGCCGGTCGACCAGACCGTCAAGCTCCACTGCGTGCTCAAGCACAACGGCGTGGTCCTCACCGAGGGCGACGGCATGGGCTTCGTCTCGTGCCGCGCCCACTCGAACGGCGCGCCGCCACCGCAGCCTGCGCCGTCCGCCTGACGGCGCCTGCGCTGCTCAGTCCTTCTTCTTGCCCTCGTCGCCGCCGATGGTGAGCGCGGCGATGAACGCCTCCTGCGGGACCTCGACCCGCCCGATGGTCTTCATCCGCTTCTTGCCCTCTTTCTGCTTCTCCAAGAGCTTGCGCTTGCGGGTGATATCGCCGCCGTAGCATTTCGCGAGCACGTCTTTGCGGATCGCGCGGATGTTCTCGCGGGCGATGATCTTCGCGCCGATAGCGGCCTGGATCGGGACCTCGAACTGCTGGCGCGGGATGAGCTCGCGCAGCCTGACGGTCATCCTGGCCCCGTACGCCTGCGCCGCGTCCTTGTGCACGATCGCCGAGAACGCGTCCACGGCCTCGCCCTGCAGCAAGATGTCCACCTTCACCAGGTCCGACTCCCATTCCCCCGACCGCTCGTAGTCCAGGCTGGCGTACCCACGGGTGCGGGACTTCAGCTCGTCGAAGAAGTCGAAGATGATCTCGCCCATCGGCATCTGGTAGACGAACTCCAGCCGGGTCGGCGAGAGATAGTCCATGCTCGTCAGCTCGCCGCGCCGGGATTGGCACAGCTCCATGATCGCGCCGGTGAACTCGTTCGGCGCGATGACGGTGCACCGCACGATGGGCTCGAAGACCCGCGCGACCTTCGCGGTCGGCCATTCCGCCGGGTTGGTCACGGTCGCCTCGGACCCGTTGTCGAGCTCCACCCGGTACACCACGGCCGGGGCGGTGGCGATGAGGTCGAGCCCGAACTCCCGCAGCAGCCGTTCCTTGGTGATCTCCATATGCAGCAGGCCGAGGAAGCCGCAGCGGAAGCCGAAGCCCAGCGCCACCGAGGTCTCCGGCTCGAATGTCAGGGCCGCGTCGTTGAGCTGCAGCTTCTCGATGGCCTCGCGCAGGTTCGGATAGTCCGAGCCGTCGATCGGGTACAGGCCGGAGAAGACCATCGGCCTCGGCTCGCGGTAGCCTGCCAGCGCCTCGGTCGCCCCGTGCCGGGCGCTCGTCACGGTGTCGCCGACCTTGGACTGGCGCACATCCTTCACGCCGGTGATGAGGTAGCCGACCTCGCCGACCCCGAGCCCCGCGCAGGCCTTGGGCTCCGGGGAGACGATCCCGACCTCCAACAGCTCGTGCTGCGCCCTGGTGGAGACCATCTGGATGCGCTCGCGGGGGGTGATCTTCCCGTCCACCACACGCACATAGGTGACCACGCCCCGATAGGTGTCGAAGACGGAGTCGAAGATCATCGCGCGGGCGGGCGCGTCCGGGTCGCCTTTCGGCGCGGGCACGAGCCGCACCACCTCGTCGAGCAGCTCCTTCACGCCCTCGCCGGTCTTCCCGGAGACCGAGAGCACGTCCGAGGGGTCGCAGCCGAGGATATGGGCGATCTCGCCCGCGTGCAGCTCGGGCTCGGAGGCGGGCAGGTCGATCTTGCTCAGCACCGGGATGATCGTGAGGTCGCGGTCCATCGCGAGGTAGAGGTTCGCGAGGGTCTGGGCCTGGATGCCCTGCGTGGAGTCCACGAGGAGCACCGCGCCCTCGCAGGCCGCGAGCGCGCGGGAGACCTCGTAGGTGAAGTCGACGTGGCCGGGGGTGTCGATGAGGTGCAGCACGTGGTCCTCGCCGTCGACCTGCCACGGCAGCCGGACGTTCTGGGCCTTGATCGTGATGCCGCGCTCGCGCTCGATGTCCATCCGGTCGAGGTACTGGGCGCGCATATCACGATCCGAGACGACCCCGGTGAGCTGCAGCATCCGGTCGGCCAAGGTGGACTTGCCATGGTCGATGTGCGCGATCACGCAAAAGTTGCGGATGCGCGCGGGATCCGTGAACGTGGTGTCGGCGAAGGTTGGGATCGCAGTGTCCTTTAGCGTTCGGTCAGTTGTGCGGGCGCAGGCGCGCCAGAGCGGCCGCGCCTGCGCGACCGTGTCGACGCACCATCATCTCACGAGGACTCGTGCGGCTGCGAATCCTCGGCCTCATCAGTGGTTTCCTGCTCCGATTGCGCGAGTTCGGCGGCAGTCGTCTCGTCCAGAACCTCGCCGACGGGCTCCTCCGCCTCGTCCACGGCGGGCTCCTCGTCATCCTCGTCCGCCGCCAGGGCGGCAGGCCGGGGCGCGACGAGCTCCCGATACAGCAGCGCCCCCACATACGCCCCGATCAGCGGGAAGAGCATCAGGACCGGCAGCGCCCGGAAGGCCGCCGCGTACCCGTTGAACACCACGTCGGGCAGGCTGGCCGCCGGATAGATGGCGCTCTGCAGCCAGAACGTCGCGCCGACGGCGGCCCCGATCCAGCCCGCGGCCACGGGCTCCTGGCCGAACTTCGCCCTGGCCGCAAGCACTGCGGCCACCAAGAGCGCGGGCAGCAGGATCAGCAGCGGCCACGCGGCGGGGAACCACGGGACATGGTCCTGCCGCGCGCCCGCCAACGAGTCGACACTCCCCCGCAGGGCGGCGCGCGCGGCGTCGTCCAGCGGCGGGCGCAACGCCCACAGCAGGGCGAACGCGGCGAAACCAGCCGCGAACTGGACGATCAGATAGACCCAGGCCAGCGCCCCCCGGATTCGTCCGAGCAAACCTGCCGCAACAGTGACGACCGGGTTGAAATGGCCGCCCGAGACCGGGCCGAAGAGGAAGAACAACGTCGCGGCGGTCAGGCCCACCAGCACGGGGGCCGCGGGGCCGCTCGCCGAGGCGATCACCAATGTCAGGAAGAACGTGCCGAAGAACTCGGCCAGCACACGACGGGCGATCCCGCCGTCCGCGAGCTCGGGCCCTTCGTCCTCGACGGCTCCGTCCACGATGTCTTCGGCGAACTCCGCGTCTTCGGCGAGCTCCGCGTCCTCGTCGAGCTCCGCGCCTGCCTCGTCTTCGAGGAGGACGGCCTCTTCCTCGGCGATATCATGATCTGTCACACACCCACCCTACCGCGAGAGCCGCGCCCGTCAGAGCCCTGTGCGGCCCGCCGACGAGCGGCCCCGCTCAGCGGACGAGTTCGAAGAGGCTGATACGCCGGTCGGTTTTCGCCTGGTACTCGGCGAAATTCGGGTTCGCCTCGATCAGCCGCGCCCAGACGCGGGCATGCTCCGCCTGCTCCAGCTCGCGCGCGACCGCCTCGACGGACTGGCCTTTGACCTCGACCTTCACCTGTGGATTCGCCCGCAAGTTGTAGACCCAGGCCGGGTGTTTCTTGTTCCCCCAGAACGAGCCGACCAGGAACCAACGCCCGTCGACGTCCAAGTAGTAGAGCGGCGTCTGGCGCGGCTCGCCCGACTTCGCGCCGACGGTGTGCAGCACCAAGAACTGCTCCGCGCCCGCGTAGAGCCCCTCGACGACCACGCCGCCGTGCTCGCGCAGCTGCGCCACCACGTCATCGTTGAACGCCGCCAACTCGGCCCGGCTCCCGAAGACGGTCCGCCCATGCCCGATCTGTTCTGCACTGCTCACAATGCCTATCCTCGCACCAGCTCGATGACCGGGATGAGCCGGCTCGTGTTCTTCTGGTACTCGGCGAAGCCGGGAGACCGTTCCACGAGCGCCGCCCAGATCTCCTCGCGCTCCGCTCCGGCGAGCTCCTGCGCGGTCACCTCGAACTCCGCCACCGCGCCGCCTGCGGGCACTTCGACCCGCGCCTTCGGATTGGCCCGAAGGTTGTGCACCCACGCCGGAGCTGTGGGACTGCCGCCGTAGGAGCCGACGAGGAACCACCTGCCGTCGACGTCCAAGCGGTAGAGCGGATTGGTCCTCGGCTCGCCCGACTTCGCGCCGACAGAGCGCAGGACGAGCAGCGGCATGCCCGCGTACCGCCCGCCGACTTCGCCGCCGTTCGCGCGGAACTCTTCGAGCACGCCGGGGTTCACCAGGTCCACCGCGCCGGGGTCGTACCACTTCTTGCCCTCCGGGAGGGTGTGGCGCAATTGTGCTTCGCTCGGCTCAGGCATACCTGGGCCAACCACGACGGCGGCGAGGCTTATTCCCCTTCGCGCGGCGCGATTGGAATGGCGGCCCCGCGAGACCCGCTAGCGCACCAGCTCGAAGAGCGGGATGACCCGGTCCGTGTTCGCCTGGTAGTCGGCGAACCCCGGAGCAACGGCGATCAACGCGCCCCAGACCGCGTCGCGATCCTGCTCGGGCAGCTCCCGCGCGACGACGTCGTAGGACTGCACCTTCCCGTCGACCCTGAGCTCGGCCTTCGCGGAAGGGTTCGCCCGAAGGTTGTGCACCCATGCCGGGCTCTTTGGCGCCCCGCCGAACGAGCCGACGACGTACCAGCGGCCTTCGTGGTCGAAGTAGAAGAGCGGGTTGGTCCTCGGCTCGCCCGACTTCGCCCCGAGCGTGTGCAGCAGCACGGTCGGCCCCGTGAAGGGGCCCTCCGTGACCAGGCCGTCGTTCGCGCGGAAGTTCTCGATGACGCCCGCGTTGAAGCCGTTGATGGCCTCCGCAGGGGCTTCGTACAGATTTCCCTGGGACTCTTGCTCGCTCATGGGGTTCTTCCTCTCAGGCTGTGGACATGGAGCTGCCTAGGGCAACCCCGGTCGCGCGTGCCCTTATTCCCAGCAGGTCAGCGCTGCTCCCAGCAGGTCAGCGCTGCTCCCAGCAGGTCAGCCCGCGAGCAGCCCCTTCGCGATGTGGGTCACCTGGATCTCGTTGCTGCCCGCGTAGATCATGAGCGACTTCGCGTCCCTTGCCAGCTGCTCGACCCGGTACTCGCGCATGTAGCCGTTGCCGCCGAAGAGCTGCACCGCCTCCATCGCGACCTCGGTCGCCGCCTGCGAGGAGTAGAGCTTCATCGCCGAGGCCTCCGCGAGCGAGGGCTGTTTGCCCTCGCGGGCCATCCCGATCGTCCGGAACACCATGTTCTCGACATTGATCCGCGCGACCTCCATCTGCGCCAGCTTGAGCTGGATGAGCTGGAAGCTGCCGATCTCCTGGCCCCACAGCTTGCGGGTGCGCGAGTACTCGACGCACAGCCGCAGGCATTCCTCGATGATGCCGAGCGAGAGCGACGCGATCCCGGTCCGCTCCGTCACGAAGTTCGAGCGGGCGCTGTCCCGCCCGTCGCCGGACTCGTGGTCCTCGGTCTCGCCGAGGAGGCGGTCTTTCGAGAGCCGCACGTCGGCGAAGAACAACTCCCCGGTCGGCGAGGAGTTCATGCCCATCTTCTTGAACGGCTTCGCCTGCACAAGGCCCTCCATGCCCGTGTCGAGCACGAAGGTGAGGACCTTGCGGGCGCGCCTGTCGATCCCCGAGCCGTCGTCCAGCTTGGCGTAGACCACGATGACGTCGGCGTCCGGGCCGTTGGTGATGAAGGTCTTCTGGCCGTTGAGGATGTAGTCCTCGCCGTCGCGGCGCACCGTGGTCTTCATCCCGCCGAACGCGTCGGAGCCGGAGTCGGGCTCGGTGATGGCCCACGCGGCGACTTTCTCCGCCGTCACCAGCTCCGGCAGCCACCGCTTCTGCTGCGCCAACGTCCCTTTGGCCATGATGGTCCCCGCGCCGAGGCCGAGGCTGACGCCCATGGAGGCGATCAGGCCGAGGCTCACGCCCGCCAGTTCTTTGGAGAGCACCGCCATGAGGCTGTCCTGGCCGTCCATGCCCAGACCGCCGTCGGCGGCTTTCTCGCGCTTCGGGGGCTCCTCGCCCCGCGCGAGGGCCGCTTCGCGCGCCGCCTTCTTCGCCAGCTGTTTCTCCAACGCCGTGGTCGCCATGTCGGCGATCCCGAAGTCCGCGAAGAGTTTGCGGATGATCGGGTACGGCTTGAGCTCGCCCGATTCGAGCTGGTCGCGCACTGGCTCGATCTCCTTCGCGATGAAATCGCGCACCGCGCCTTGGACCAAGAGGTCGGTTTCAGACCATTCGTGCATAGGTATTCCTTTCTCGAACACAAACCCCGGGCCCAGGGAGCCGGGTCACGCGAGGTGCTTCGCGATCAGCTCGACGCTCCACGGGCCGTCGGTCTCGTAGCTGTTGACTTCGTGCCAGCCCCCGAGCTCGGCGATGTAGCCGCCGCCGACCCGGAACACCTTGCCGGTGACCTCGCAGTCGGCAGTGGCCAAATACGCCACGAGCGGCGAGATGTTCGCCGGGGAGAACCCGTCGAACTCGCCGTCCGGGACCTCTTCGCCGAAGATCGCGCCCATGCCCGGCGTGGCGAGGGTGAGCCGGGTGCGGGCCATCGGGGCGATGGCGTTGGACCGCACGCCGTATCGGGCGAGCTCGCTCGCCGCGACATTGGAGAGCGCGGCGATGGCCGCCTTCGCGGCTCCGTAGTTGGCCTGGCCGTCGTTGGGCAGGGTCACCCCGGAGTCCGAGGCCGTGTTCACGACCGAGGCGTTCGGCTGGCGGCCCGCCTTGTGCTCTTCCTTCCAGTAGGCGGCGGCGTGGCGCAAAACGTTGAAGTGCCCCTTGAGGTGCACCGCGATGACGGCGTCCCACTGGGGCTCGGCCAGGCTCGCGATGAAGCCGTCGCGCAGGATGCCCGCGTTGTTGACGACGACGTCGAGCCTGCCGAAGTCCCGGACCGCCTGGTCGACGAGGTCTTTCGCCCCGTCCCATTCGGCGATGTTGTTCGTGTTCGCCGAGGCCTCGCCGCCGAGCGCGACGATCTCTTTGACGACTTCTGCCGCAGGCCCGGAGTCTTCTCCGGTGCCGTCGTTCGAACCGCCGAGGTCGTTGACCACGACCTTCGCGCCTTCCTTCGCGAACAACAGCGCGTGCTCGCGGCCGATGCCCCGGCCCGCTCCGGTGATCACGGCGACGCGGCCGTCCAATGCGCCCATGCTTCCTCGACTCCTTTAGTCCGCGATCTCGACGAGACCGTCTTTGATGACCACGTCGTCGCCGACCTTGGTCTCGTACACATAGCTCGTGGCCCCGTCCGCAGAGCCCGACCGCCACAACGTGGTCTCGATGTCCTGGCCCGGCAGCACCGGTTTCGCGAACCGGACCGCGAGCCGTTTGAGCCGCTCGGTCTTGCCGTCGGCCAACGAGGCCAGCGCCGCCCACGAGGTGAACGCGAGCGTGCACAAACCGTGCGCGATGATCCCGGGCAGGCCCGCGTCCCTCGCCACCTCTTCGTCCAGATGGATCGGCATCGGGTCGCCCGACGCCTCGCTGTAGCGGTAGGTCTGGTCCTGGTCCACGTGCGCGGAGACCTTGGCCGCAGGATCGCTCGCGCGCAGCGCGTCGGGGAATTTGTGCTCCGGCGAGAGCACCCCTTTTTGCTCCGGGTTGGTGAACTTGCGGACGAAGAAGGTCACGTACTGCTCGTTGACCAGCTCGCCGCCCTCCAACCTGGTCTCGATGAGGGTGACGCCCCGGCTGCCGTTCTCCAGCCCGTCGAACCCGATCATCTTCGAGCGGGTGACCAGCACGTCGCCCGGATAGATCGGCCGGTGGAACCGGAAGTCCTGCTCGCCGTGCAGCACGAGGCCGAACAGCTCCAGCGGGACCACTTCGAGCACCGGGCCGGTCATGTTCTCGAAGACCGGGACGATGGCGAAGACCGGCGGCGCGACCTCGCCCGCGCGGTGCGCTGGGATCGGGTCGTTCGTCGCCTCGGCGTATTTGACGATCGCCTCGCGAGTCACCTCGTACCGGGACTCCTCGGACCATTTTTCGAGCCCGTCGGCGTCGAATCGGAGCGCTTCCGTCTGCGTTGACATCAGGCGGCCGCCGCTCAGGCGCTCAGGAACTCGGTGAGCTTGGCGACCGAGGCCTCGAGGTCCTTCAGCCCGGCCCGTTCGACGGCTTTGGCGAGCGGGCCCTTGATGATATTGCCGCTGAACTCGCTGCCGAGGGTGACTTTGGTCCCGTCGCCCTCGGGGGCCAGCGAGATGGTGGTCGTGGTCTTGACCCCGGCCATGCCGACGCCCGAGCTCTTGAACAGCTTGTTCGGCTCGAATTCCTCGACGGTCCAGGTGATGGTGTTCGCCATGCCCATCATGGTGATGACCTCCGCGTACTGGGCGCCCTTCGACAGCTGCTCCGGGACGTCGCCCTTCCACTTGGTGTGGATGGTCATCCACTTGTCGTAGTCGTCGAGGTTGGTGATCCCGGCCCAGACCTTCTCCGGGGGGAGGGGGATGGTCGATGTCGCTTCGATGCTGCCCATAGGGGTGCTCTCCTTTTGATCTTTCTTCGTGTTTTCGCGGGGTTGGCAGGTCTGTGGTTCGCGGGGCTCAGCGGACGGCGCGCTGGTAGGCGGTGACGACCGCCGCCCCGCCGAGGCCGATGTTGTGCTGCAGGGCGGCGGCCACGCCGTCGACTTGGCGTTTGTCCGCGTCGCCGCGCAGCTGCCAGGTGAGCTCGGCGCATTGGGCGAGCCCGGTCGCGCCGAGCGGATGGCCCTTGGAGATGAGCCCGCCGGAGGGGTTCACCACCCACTTGCCGCCGTAGGTGGTCTCGCCCAAGTCGACCAGCTTGCCGCCCTCGCCCTCGGCGCACAGGCCGAGCGCCTCGTAGGTCAACAGCTCGTTCGCCGAGAAACAGTCGTGCAGCTCGACGACCTGGAAGTCGTCCGGCCCCAGCCCCGACTGGTCGTAGACCCGCTGCGCGGCCTGCTTGGACATGTCGAAGCCGACGATGTTCTTCGCGGTGCCGTCGTACGTGGACTGGAAGTCGGTGGTGAGCGATTGCCCGACGATCTCGACCGCGCGGCCCGCGAGGCCGTGCCGGTCCACGAAGTCCTCGCTCGCGAGGATCGCCGCCGCCGAGCCGTCCGAGGTCGGCGAGCACTGCAATTTCGTGAGCGGGTCGTAGATCATCTTGGCGGCGAGGACGTCGTCGAGCGAGTACTCGTCCCGGAACTGGGAGTTGGGGTTGTTCACCGAATGGCGGTGGTTCTTCTCGCCGATCTTGGCGAACTGCTCGGCGGTGGTGCCGTAGAGCTTCATGTGCTCTCGTCCGGCGGCTCCGAACATCCAGGGCGCGACGGGGAAGGCCAGGTCGTACAGCGCGTCGAGCGCCTCAAGGTGCTTTTCCATCGGCTGCGCCCGGTCCGTGAACGTCGCGCCGAGCGAGCCCGGCTGCATCTTCTCGAAGCCGAGCGCCAGCACGCAGTCCGCGAGCCCGCCCCGGATCTGCTGCGCGGCGAGGAACAGCGCGGTCGAGCCCGTCGAGCAGTTGTTGTTGACGTTGACGACGGGGACGCCGGTCAGGCCGAGCTGGTACACCGCCCGTTGGCCCGCCGTGGACTCGCCGTAGACGTATCCGACGTACGCCCCCTCGACCTGGTCGTAGGCAATCCCGGCGTCCGCGAGCGCGGCGGTGCCCGACTCGAACGCCATGTCGGGGTAGTCCCAATCCTCGCGCCGTCCCGGTTTCTCGAACTTCGTCATCCCGACGCCGATCACGAAAACCTTTTCGCCCTTGCGTGTCCGAGCCTTGCCTGTCGTCACCGTCTTCCGCCTTTCGTCTCGCCCGCCGCACAGTCTCTAACGCTGTTATGCCGGTGGTGCCATGAACCATATCACGGATCAAGTCGATGATAACAATGTGATGTTGCATGCGCCATAGCGATGGCTCACACGCGACTTGGCCAGAAAGCCAAAAAGCCCCGCCGAGGTGGTCTTCCTCGGCGGGGCTTGGATCAGATTTTATGCGTCCACGAGCGACGCGTGCGGGCCGAAAAGCTCGTACCGGACGTCCTCGGCGGGGATCCCCTTGGCCGTCAACGCCGCGACGACGTACGCCATGAACGGTTTCGGCCCGCACACGAACGCGATCGAGCCGGGGGCGACGTCGACGGCCCCGAAGTCCATCAGGCCCGACAGCACGCCCTCCCGCGAACGGTCGGCGCTCTGGTACCACGTCTGAAGCCGCCCGACGGGCAGCCGGTCGACAAGGCAGGCGAGCTCCGCGCGGTAGGCGTGGGCAGCAGGCGCCCGGTCCGCGTGCAGCACCGTCGTCGCACGCTTCGAGCGCTCGGCGACGAGATGGTGGAGCATGCCGAGGATCGGCGTGCAGCCGATGCCCGCCGACACCAGCACCACAGGCCGGTCGGAGCCGTCGAGGACGAGGTCGCCGGCCGGAATAGAGGCCCGGAGCACATCGCCCTCGAAGACGTGCTCGTAGAGGTGGCCGGACACCTCGCCGTCCGGCGCGCCGTCCTCGCCCTTGATCCGCTTCACCCCGATGCGCCAGTTGCCCGGGACCTGGCCCCGAGAGAGGCTGTACTGCCGGATCTGGCGCGCCCCGTCGGGCAGCGCCACCTGCACCGAGACGTACTGCCCCGGCAGGAAGCCGGGCAGCTCCCCGGCGAGGGCCGCGAGCTCAAGGCTGATCACGTCCGCCGACTCGAACGCGCGCGAGACCACGCGGACCTCGCGCCACACTTCGCCGGGGGCGACCCGCGCCGCCTCGTACAGCGCCCGCTCCCTGCCGATCAGCTCGTCCGCCATGAGCCAGTACAGCTCGGTCCAGGCCGAGGCGACCTCCGGGGTGACGGCTTCGCCGAGCACCGAGGCGATCGCCGCGAAAAGATGCTCGTGCACGACCGGGTACAACTCCGCCACGACGCCGAGCGAGGCGTGCTTGTTCGCGATCCGGTCGAGCACGGCGCCATAGCGCTCCTCGTCGCCCTCAAGGACGAGGCCCGCGAACGCCACAATGGAGCCTGCGAGCGCGCGAGGCTGGCCGCCCTGCGCCTGGTTGCCCCGGTTGAACAAGTCTCGGAGCAGCTCGGGATGGGCGGCGAAGAGCTTTTGGTAGAAGAGCGACGTGATCTCGTCGAGCGCGCCGCCCACCGCCGGGGCCGTCTGCCGGACCACCTCCAGGGCCTGCGCGGACAGGCCTCCTCTTGCTTTGTCGGACAATGCGGCCTCGGGCAGGGTTTCCTCGGGCAGGGACATCAGTTTCCTTTCTCTCGCCCCACGGCGAGCACGAGCTCCCGCAGGATCGGTTCCGTCGGGGTGCGGACCATGTCCGCGACTGTGGAGCGGTCCAAAACCTGGAAGAACGCCTCCTGCGCCTGGCGCAGCGCCCCCCGCAGGCGGCAGCCATGGCGCAGCGGGCACGGGTTCTCCCCCTCGCACTCCACGACTTCGCCCGCGCCCTCCAACCGTCGGGCGATCCAGCCGATCGTCTGGCCCGCCCCGAGCTCAGTGAGCCGGACGCCGCCCGAGCGCCCCCTGGCGGACTCGACGACGCCGAGGCCCGCCAGCCGGGCGACGACCTTGGCCGCATGGGTGTACGGCACGCGCATCTGCTCCGCGACCTGCGCGGTGGACAGCTGCCGCCCCTCCGGCGCGACGGCGAGCAACATCGTGATCCGAAGGCCTAAGTCGGTGAACCGGGTGAGCTGCATAGCTTCAGCATCTCAAATTGGTATTTAAAATGCAATATTTACGACACGTGTCACAACCGGACCAGACATGGGGATTCGGGGAAGCCCCGATCGATGAGGCGCAAGGCGTCGCCGGAGGCGCAGAACGCTCGCCCTTGCGAAGCGGGCGAGCCGCAAACCGACGTGGCGCACGGGCACAGCGAGGAACGAGCCCGGGGACGCCTCCCGCTCGCGGGAGACAATGTGGCAGATCGCCACACGGACCTCAGAGCTCAGGCCAGGCGGGTGATCTCGACATGCACGTCGAGGTCGGTGGCGACGCCGCCGGTGTAGATGCCCTTGATCGGAGGCACGTCGGCGTAGTCCCGCCCCTGGCCGACCGCGATATGGCGCTCGGTGATCGGCGCGCCCGACACCGGGTCGAAGCCGCGCCACGCGCCGTACCAGGCCTCGAACCACGCCCAGGTGCGCCCCTCCACCACGTCGCCGATTTTGGCCTTCGCGTCGGGGTGCACGTACCCGGTCACGTACCGGGCGGGGACGCCGAGGCCGCGCAGCAGCGCGAGCGACACGTGCGCGAGGTCCCGGTGCGTGCCCCTGCCCGCGTTCACCGCGTCGACCGCCGTGGCATGGGCGCCCGAGCTGTAGGGGACGAACTCGAACTCGCCCTTCACCCACTCGGCGACGGCTTGCACCGTCTCCTCCGGCGAGAGGTCCTGCTTGCGCAGCCGCCGCGCGACGCCCAAGAGCGGGCGGTGGTTCGGGACCAGCTCCGTGTAGCCGAGGTACTCGTAGTAGCGGTCGGTCACCCGTGGCGAGGCCAGCTTGTCCCAATTCAGCGGCTTCTCGACCTCGCCGTCGAGCTCGGTCTCCACAACGGCGGTGCCGACGATCTCCAGCTTCGAATGCGGGGCGTGCAGGTCGAAGGCGGTGACGAACGTGCCCCAGTAGTCCGAGTACCGGTAGTACCGGGTCGCCGGGTTCGTCGTCACGCGGCCGACGATGGCGTTCTGCCGGGAGTCGTTGCGGGGGTTGATCCGCACCTCGTTGAACGAGGCGCGCACCGGGAAGTTGTAGGCGTATCCCAGCGTGTGGACGACGCGCAGTCTCCAGCTCATCGGACGGCTCCCGTCTCAGATTCCAAGTCCTCGCCGGCTCGCCCGATCGCGCGGACGTCGCTCCACAGCATGTACGGCTCCACCGTGAAGTACCGCTCGGCGACGGCTTCGCCGGTCTCCAGGCAGGCCGCCTGCACCCGCGACAGGCGGGCATAGAGGTCGTCGACAAGGTCGGAGGCACGGGTGTACTCAAGGTCGCTCCGCGCGCCGCCGATGATCCGGCGCGCCTCGTTCTGCGAGCCGACCCGCGAGTACAAGTCCCCCCGGTCCAGCTCGGCGAGGCATTCCTCCGCGCAGCGCAGCGAGTAGAACACCGACCGGGGGAAGAGGCGGTCGAGGACGAGGAACTCCACGACCGACGTGGAGTTGAGCACGCCCCGGTAGGTGCGCAAGTAGGTGTCGTGGGCGCCCGCCGCCCGCAGCACCGAGACCCAGGAGGCGTCCGAGCGGTCGCCGGAGCCGACCAGCAGCAGGCGGATGATCATGTCGATCCGCTCGATGTGCTTGCCCAAAATGAGGAACAGGTACCCGTCGTCCCGCGAGAGCGTGGAGTCCACGAGGCCGGAGAAGAGGGCCGATCGGTTCTCCACGTAGGAGAAGAACTCGTGCGGGCCGAGCCTGCGGGCCAGTTTCTCGCTGTCCGCGATGCCGTTGTAGGTGGTGTTCAGGCACTCCCACATCTCGGTGGAGGTGACCTCGCGGGCGCCCCTCGCGTTCTCCCTCGCCCGGTAGAGCGCATCCGCGATGGAGTCGCCGCCCTCCCGGTTGAACGCCACGAGCTCGGTCATCGACCAGACGTTGAGCTCCGCGTCCTCGGGCGGGGTGAAGCCGAGGATCCGCAGGATGGCGCGGGCCTGCTGGTCGGCGTCCGCCGTCGCGTCCTCCAGGAGCTGGTGCACGCCGACGTCGAGGATCCGAGCCGTGTCGTCGGCCCGTTCAACGTAGCGGCCGATCCAGAACAACGACTCAGCGTTGCGCGCCAGCATCATGCGACACCACCGTTCCCGCACGCGCGACGAGCCGTCGACCCGCTCGACACAGTGCCAGCCTGATCCAGAAACAACGACTCAGCGTTGCGCGCCAGCATCATGAGACGACCTCTGTCTTCGGCTGGGCGCGGTTGCCGAGCACCCACGTGTCCTTGCTGCCGCCGCCCTGGCTGGAGTTCACCACGAGCGAGCCCTCCTTGAGGGCGACCCGCGTGAGGCCGCCGGGCAGCACCCACACGTTCTCGCCGTCGTTGACGGCGAACGGGCGCAGGTCCACGTGCCGGGGGGCGACTTTGTCGCCGATCTTGGTCGGCACCGTGGACAGCTGCATCACCGGCTGCGCGATCCAGTCGCGGGGGTTGGCGCGGATCTTGCGCGCCATGGCCGCGAGCTCCTTCTCCGACGCGTCCGGGCCGAAGACGATGCCGTAGCCGCCCGAGCCCTCGACCGGCTTGAGCACCAGCTCGTTGATCCGGTCGAGCGTCTCCTCGAGCTCGGCGGGGATCCAGCAGCGGAGCGTGTCCACGTTCGCGACCAGCGGCTTCTCGCCGAGGTAGTACTCGATCATGGTCGGCACGTAGGTGTAGACCAGCTTGTCGTCCCCGACGCCGTTGCCGACCGCCGAGGAGATGACGACGTTCCCGGCCCTCGCCGCGTTCACGATGCCCGCGACGCCGAGGAGGGACTCCGGCTTGAACTGCAACGGGTCGAGGTACTCGTCGTCGATCCGCCGGTAGATGACGTCGACCTGGACCTCGCCCTCGGTCGTGCGCATGTAGACGATGTTGTCGCGGCAGAACAAGTCGCGCCCCTCGACCAGCTCGACGCCCATCTGCCGGGCCAAGAGCGAGTGCTCGAAGTGCGCGGAGTTCGCCACCCCGGGGGTGAGCACCACGACGGTCGGGTCGTCCTCGTTGGTGGCTGCCGCCGCCCGCAGCGCGCGGAGCAGGTGCGCCGGGTAGTCGTCCACCGGGCGCACCCGGTGCGTCCCGAAGAGGTCCGGGAACACCCGGGTCATCGTGCGCCGGTTCTCCATCACGTAGCTCACCCCGGACGGGTTGCGCAGGTTGTCCTCCAGCACCCGGAAGGTCCCCTGGCCGTCGCGGATGATGTCGATCCCCGCGACGTGGATGCGCACGCCGTTGGGCGGGCGGATGCCCGCCGCCTGGCGGTGGAAATGCTGGCAGGAGAAGATCAACGAGCGCGGGATGACGCCGTCGCGCAGGATCTCCTGGTCGCCGTACACGTCGTCGAGGAACGCCTCAAGGGCCCGCACCCGCTGGGTGATCCCGCGCTCCAGCTTCGTCCACTCCGCCGCCGCGATGACGCGGGGGATGAGATCGAGCGGGAACGGGCGCTCCTGGCCCGAGAGGGAGAACGTGATGCCCTGGTTGATGAAGGCCCGGCCCAGCGCGTCCGCGCGCGCGGTGAGATCGTCGGAGTCCAACGGCTCCAGTGCCTGGAACACGCCACGGTACGGGGCGCGGGGGGTGCCGTCCTGCTCGAACATCTCGTCGAAGTTCTTCTCGAACCCAAGCGACTCCGTGTAGCCGTCGAACACCCCGGTCAGCTCAGCAACCAGCTGCGCGGCGCCCTTTCCGGGCTTGCCGCGCGAGTCTTGGCCCTGGGTCTGGGACTGCGAGCCCGCGCCCTGGGATTGCGATTGTGAAGAAGCCGATTTGGCCGGCCCTTTTTGGGAACTTGTGGTCGGACTCATGCTTGTTCGATTATGGCATATGGGCCTCACACTCGCGCGTCAAACTTTGCGAGGCGGCCCCGAACTGCACGATTGGCCCCGAACGGGCGGCGCGTGGTACGCTTTCTCGTCGCGAAAGCCAGGCTCTGTGTGTTGTGAGCGCCAGGCCCTCGCCAGAAACTCTGCCGGCGACCGAGAGACATCTCACCCGGACGCAACCGAACGACCATGGCTCCAAGCCGCTGAAAACCGAGGACGTAACCCACGTGGCGAACATCAAATCGCAGATCAAGCGCATCAAGACCAACGAGGTCGCGCGCCAGCGCAACCAGGCTGTGCGCTCCGCCCTTCGCACCGCCATCCGCAAGGTGCGCACCAGCGCGGCCGCAGGCGAGCAGGCGCAGGCCGCCGAGCTCCTCGTCGCCGCCAACCGCAGCCTCGACAAGGCCGTGAGCAAGGGCGTGATCCACAAGAACAACGCGGCGAACCGCAAGAGCGCCCTGGCGAAGCTGGTCAACAAGCTCGAGGCGTGACACGAGGCGGCCACGACCGCCCGCAGTCAAGACTCCTCCGCGTGAGGCGGGGCCTTCCCAGGCCCCGCCTCACGCGTTTTCCGAACACGCGAGCCATAACGACCAAAGAGCGCCATCCACAAGAACAACACGGCACAGCGCCCACCAAAACAAGCAAGAGCGCCCTGGCGAAGCTGGTCAACAAGCTCGAGGCGTGACACGAGGCGGCCACAACCGCCCGCAGTCAAGACTTCTCCGCGTGAGGCGGGGCCTTCCCAGGCCCCGCCTCACGCGTTTTCCGGGCGCGCAGGGCCCCCGGCTAGGCTCGACCCCATGAAAACTCTCGCGGCAGTGTTGCGCCAGGAGCGCGAGCCACGTCCGTACGCGTCTTCGCGGCCGCTGCGGCTCGAAGAGCTCGACCTCGCCGATCCCGGCCCGCACGAGCTCGCCGTCCGGATCGAGGCCGCGGGCGTCTGCCATTCCGACCTCTCCGTCATCAACGGGCATCGCCCGCGCCCGTTGCCGATGGCGCTCGGCCACGAGGCTGCCGGAGTCGTGACCGCCGTCGGCTCGGACGTGCAAGACGTGCGGGAGGGCGACCACGTCGTGCTCGTCTTCATGCCAAGCTGCGGGGCCTGTCCCGCCTGCGCTGCGAAGAAGCCCACCCTGTGCGTGCCCGCCGCGAAAGCCAACGGCGCGGGCTCCCTCCTCTCCGGGGCGCGCAGGCTCGTGGGCGGGCGGGGCGAGTCGGTGCACCACCATCTCGGGGTGTCCGCGTTCGCCGAGCACGCCGTCGTGGACCGCTCCTCTGCCGTGGTGGTCGACCCGGATCTGCCGCTGGACATCGCCGCGCTGTTCGGCTGCGCGATGCTCACCGGCTTCGGCGCGGTCCGCAACACCGCCGCCGTCAAGGCGGGCGAGAGCGTGGCCGTCATCGGCCTCGGCGGAGTCGGCCTGGCCGCTGTGCTCGGCGCGAAGGCCGCGCAGGCAGGCCCTGTCGTCGCGATCGACCCGGTCCCGGCGAAACGCGCGCTGGCGCTCGAGCTCGGCGCGAGCCATGCCGTCGCGCCAGAAGACGCGGTCGCCGCCATCCTGGAGGCCACCGGCGGGCTCGGCGTTCGCTGGGCGTTCGAGGCCGTCGGCTCGACCGGGGCAATGCGGCAGGCCTTCGAGCTCGCGGGCAGGGGCGGCGCGGCGGTGTTCATCGGCCTCCCGCCGTCCACCGCCGAGCTGACGCTGCCCGCCGTCTCCTTCGTCGGCGAGTCGAAATCCGCGATCGGCTCCTATATGGGCTCCGCGAACCCGCAGGAGGACATCCCCTTCCTCGTCGGCCTCTGGCGCGCTGGCGCGCTGCCCGTTGAGAAACTGAAGAGCCACACCATCGCGCTCGCCGACCTCAACGAGGCGATGGACCGCCTCGCGGACGGGGCCGCCGTGCGGCAGATAGTCCTTCCACACAGCGCGCTCCCCCACGGGGGGCTCTCATGACCGAAGCCCTCCCCTCGTTCCCGACGCGCTGGCCGGTGCCGACGCGCTGGGCCGACAACGACCACTACGGGCACGTGAACAACGTGGCCTACTACTCGTATTTCGACACGGCGGTGAACGCCTGGCTGATGAGCGCCACCGGCATGGACACCCGCGAGCTGCCCGCCATCGGCGTCGTCGCCGAGACCTCCTGCCGCTTCCTTCGCCAGATCAGTTTCCCCGACCAGTTGGAGGTCGGCGTCGCCTGCGAGAAGCTCGGGAACCGCAGCGTCGTGTACCGGCTCGCCGTCTTCCGCGCCGGGGAGGACGAGCCCGCCGCCCTCGGCCGCTTCGTGCACGTCTACGTCGACGAGCAGACCCGCCAGCCCGTCCCCGTCCCCGAGCCGATCCGAGCGGCGGTGCAGGGGCTGATCAACGGCGCCTAGGCGCTGCGGGCGAGGTTCGCGAGTTCGCGGACGGCACGCTCCACGGCGAATTCGACATCCGCCGCCGCGCCCTTGACATCCGCGTTGAGCCCGGCCACGAGGCGCAGCGCCCGGTCCGCCCGGCCCAAGGCCGATCGCTCCGCCTTGCCGCCGGAGCTCCAGATCCGCCATTGCGCCTGAATCTTTTTGGCCCGCCACGGCGGCATGCCGAGGCTCGACGCGAGCGCTTCGGGGCTCGCCCGCCCAGCGGCCCCGACCCTGGCGAGCGAGAGCGCCGACTCGGCCAAAGCGTCCGCGATGAGGACGGGGGCGACCCCGCTGAGCAGCGCCCACCGGGCCGCCACGAGCGCGCCCTCGGTTTCCCCGGAGAACACGAGGTCCGCGATATCGAAACCGCTGACCTCCGCTTTCCCTTGGAAATATTGATGCACGGCCTCGACGTTCACCACGCCGCCAGTGTCGGAGGCGAGCTGCGAGCACGCCCTCGCGAGCTCTCGCAGATCAGAGCCGACCGAGTCCAGAAGGGCTTGGGCTGCCGCAGGAGGGACGCGCACCCCGTGCGCGCGGAATTCCGCGCGCACGAAGTCCAGCCGGTCCCCCGCCCGAGTCAACTTCGCGCAGTCGTGCGCCTGCGCCCCGAGCTCGCGCAGCGAGTTCACGAGAGGCCGGTTCCGCGCGGCTCCCGAGTGGCACACCACCAGGGTGACCGACTCGTCCTGCGCGCGGGCCAGATCGAGAATCCTCTCGCACGGCTCCGCGCCCGCCTGCTGCGCCTCGTCCAGGACGAGGACCCGCTGCTCGGCGAACAGCGAGGGGCTGGTCAGCTCTGCGAGCAGCGCGGCCGTCGCGTCGCCCGCCCGGAGCCGCGAGACCACCGGGGCCGCGACCGCTCCGCTTGAGAACATGTCCTGCGCGTGGGCTTCGCGGAGCACAACGGCGACCGCCCGCTCGACGAGCAAAGGCTCGTCGCCGAGCACGAGGTGCAGCCCTTGGGTCACCCCTGCTGGGCAGCCGCTGCGGTCGTCCCTTCAGTCGCTGCCGCGTCGAGCACAGGCGGCTCGTCCTTCGGCTGCGGCTCGGCCTCCGCAGGAGCGGGCTTGGCAGGCTCCGGGGCCTCCGCTTTCGGAGCAGGGGCAGGGGCCTTGGCGGCTGGCGCCGTCACCTTCGGCGTCGGGGCCTTGGCAACAGGCGCGGCGGCCTTCGGCGCAGGCGCGGGCTTCGCCGCAACAGGCGCGGCGGCTTTCGGAGCCTCAGCCTTCGGCTCGGGCTTGACGGGCTCGGGCTTGACAGGCACGGGGGCTGCGGCCTTCGGAGCCTCAGCCTTCGGAGCCTCTTTCGCCTCGGCAGCCGCCTTGTTGTGCTCCTCCAGCAGCACGCGCCGCAACACCTTGCCTGTCTCGTTCCGAGGCAGCTTGTCGACGAACACGACCTCTTTCGGGACCTTGTACCGGGCCAGGTGCGCCTTGACGTGGCTCCGGACCCCGTCCTCGTCGAGGTCGGAATCCGCAGCCTTCGCCACATACGCCTTCAAGCGCTTGCCGAACTCGTCGTCGTCCACGCCGATGACGCAGACCTCGAAGACCTCGGGATGCTCGGTGAGCAGGTGCTCGACCTCTTGCGGGAAGACGTTCTCGCCGCCGGAGACGATCATGTCGTCGTCGCGCCCGTCGACGTAGAGCAGGCCCAAGTCGTCGAAGTGGCCCATGTCGCCGCTCGACATCAGCCCGTCGATGATCTCCTTGTTGCGGCCGTCCGTGTAGCCGTTGAACGAGAGCAGGCTGCGCACGAAGATCCGGCCCTCTTTGAACGGCTCGGTGATCGGCTTGCCCTTCTCGTCCAAGAGCGCGAGCTTCACACCGACCGGGGCGCGGCCCGCCGTTCCCGGCGCGGCGCGCATCTCCCACGGCTGGGCGACCGTCGCGACCGCGACCTCGGTGGAGCCGTACAGGTTGTACAGGGTGTCGCCGAAGTGGTCCATGATCCGCGTCGAGAGGTCCGGGGAGAGCGCCGACCCTGCGGCGAAGATGACCTTGATGCTGCGCACGTCGTACTTGTCGAGCGTCTCTTTGGGCAGGTCGATGATCCGCTGGAGCATCGTCGGCACCACCACGAGCACCTCGGCCTTGTGCTTCTCGATGAGCTGCAAGGTCTGCTCGGGGTTGAAGCGGCGCTGCAGGATGATCGTCTGGCGCAGCACGAGGGCGAGGGCGAACTGCGAGAGGCCCGTGCCGTGGAAGATCGGGGCGGGCACCAAGAAGCGCTGGCCGCCGCGCAGCGGGACCCGGTGCAGCAGCTGGGCCGAGCCGATCGGGCTGACCTTGCCGCGGGGCGCGCCCTTCGGGGTGCCGGTGGTGCCGCTGGTGAGGAGGGTGAAGCCGCCGAGGTGGCCGGGCTTGGGCAGGTTCTCGCGGCTCTGGCCCGCGCTGACCGATTCGACAGTGGGCAGGCCCGCAATCGCGGCGGGGTCCTCGCCCCCGTCCCATGCCAGCGTGCGGAACACCTCCGGCGGCAGCTTCTCGATCATGCCCGCGAACTCGCTGTCGAACGCGATGGCCTTGCCGCCCTCGCGCTTCATGACGTCGACCAGCTGGGGCGCGGCGAAACCGGTGTTGAGCAACAGCACCTTCACACCGATCTTCCCGGCCGCGACCAGCGTGAGCACCAGGCCCCGGTGGTTGCGCGAGAGCGAGCCGATGCTGTCGCCCGCCTTGAGGCCCTTGGCGGCCCAGCCGCGCGCCAGCGCGTTGGCCTGGGCGTTCATCTCTCCCCACGTGAGCGACCCGTGCTCGTCGATGAAGCCGACCTTGCTCGGCGTGAACGCGGCGTTGGCCGTCACAGCCGCCGCGATAGGGCCGACCGTGTCGATCCCGGCCAGCAGGCGCAACGAGTAGTCGGGGCGCGGGAGAGGCGCCAACGGAATGATCCCGGCACGAAGCCCGACCCCGACCGCGACAGCCGCGTCCTTCGCCAAGTCGACCAGAGAACGAACCTTGGAAGTCGCGCTCACCTGCATCAATTCCCTTCTGTGCTTCCGGGGGCCCGAGCGGATCACGATGTGCGGGCAACCACATAACACGGTACCATCACCGTTTTGCTCGTGACACTGGTCTCTGCCTTTTGAATCAATTCCCAGAATGGATCAATTCCGGGCGGAAACGCCCGCGAGGTCAGGACAGCAGGGAGGCGACGGTCGGCCAGGCCAGCGCGGAGTCCACCGCGAGCCCGACGAACACGGCGGCGAGATAGTTGTTCGACTGCAAGAACAGCCGGAAGGGGGTCACCGGGCGGCCGGCCGCGAGGCCCGCACTGAGCCGGTGCGCCTCGTAGAGGAACCATGCCCCCGCCAGGGCCGCGATTCCCGCGTACAGGAGGCCCGCGACCGGGACCAGGAGGAACGTCGTCGCGACGGTGGCCCAGGTGTACCAGACCATGCGGCGGGCCACCATGCGCTCGTCGGCCACTGTCGGGAGCATCGGCACTCCTGCCGCCGTGTAGTCCTCGCGGTATTTCATCGCGAGCGACCAGGTGTGCGGCGGGGTCCAGAAGAAGATGACCATGAAGACCACGAGCGCGGGCCAGGCCAGCGACCCGGTGACCGCCGCCCAGCCGACCAGCGCGGGCATGCAGCCCGCCGCGCCGCCCCAGACCACGTTCTGCGAGGTGCGGCGCTTGAGGTACATCGAGTAGACCAGGACGTAGAACGCGATCGTGGCGACCACCAGCGCCGCCGAGAGCAGGTTGGCCACGCGCCACAGCCACAGGAACGACGCGGCCCCGAGGACGAGGCCGAAGACGAGCGCGGCCCGAGTGCTCATCGCGCCGCGCGCCAGCGGGCGGTTCTTCGTGCGGTCCATCACCTTGTCGATGTCCGCGTCCACCACGCAGTTGAGCGTGTTGGCGCTCGCCGCGCCGAGCCATCCGCCGAACAGCGTGGCGAGGATCAGCTTGAGGTCGATCGTGCCCCGATGAGCGAGGAGCATCACAGGAATCGTCGCGACCAAGAGCAGCTCGATCACCCTCGGCTTCGTGAGCGCGAGGTAGTCGCGCGCCAGCGAGAGGGAGCGGCCCGCCAATGAAGGGACGGAAACGCCCCGCTCGACGGGGTCCGCGCTGATCGGCACGATGCTCCTAGGAAGATTTGGGCTGTTCTACTACAGACGATGGTAGACGAGCGGGGCCCGCTCTCCCAATCGGCCCTCGGCCCTGGGGACTTGACCAAGTTCGCACAGCTGCCCCGGCGGGCTTCACAGTGGCGCGCTAGGCTTGGACTTGGCGCAGCCGGAAGCCTGTCGGCAGGTCGGGCGCCGAGCCTCTCACGCCGTCGAGACCCGAGGAAGCTTCAAGAACGTGTCAGCTATCGACCAGGCCCCCGCCGCGGCGGACCCCGCTCTCATCGCCAAGCACACCCGCGCGGCCTATCCGGCCGATTGGACCGAGCTCGACACGCGCGCCGTCAACACGGTCCGCGTGCTCGCCGCCGACGCCGTCCAGAAGGTCGGCAACGGCCATCCCGGCACCGCGATGAGCCTCGCCCCCCTCGCCTACACCTTGTTCCAGCGCGTCCTTCGGCACGACCCGAACGACGTCGAATGGGTCGGGCGGGACCGTTTCGTCCTCTCCTGCGGGCACGCCAGCCTCTTCCTCTACATCCAGCTCTACCTCGGCGGGTTCGGCCTCGAGCTCGAAGACATCGAGAATCTGCGCGTCTTCGGCTCGCTCACCCCCGGCCACCCCGAATACCGCCACACCAAGGGCGTCGAGATCACCACGGGCCCGCTCGGCCAGGGCCTCGCGCACGCCGTCGGCATGGCGTACGCGGCGCGGCGCGAGCGCGGCCTCTTCGACCCGGCCGCGCCTGCGGGCCAGAGCCCCTTCGACCACCACATCTACGTCGTGGCCTCGGACGGCGACCTCGAAGAGGGCGTGACCAGCGAGGCCTCGTCCCTCGCGGGCACCCAGCAGCTCGGCAACCTCGTCGTGGTCTACGACAAGAACCACATCTCCATCGAGGACGACACCGAGATCGCCTTCACCGAGGACGTCGCCAAGCGCTACGAGGCGTACGGCTGGCAGGTGCTGCACGTCGACTCGGGCGAGGACGTCGCCGCCATCGAGGCCGCGCTGGAGCAGGCGAAGGCCGAGACCAGCAAGCCCTCGATCGTCATCCTGCGCACGATCATCGGCTACCCGGCCCCGAAGCTGCAGAACACCGGCGCGGTGCACGGCGCCGCGCTCGGCGCGGACGAGGTCGCGGCCGTCAAGCGGGCGTTGGGCTTCGACCCCGAGCAGACCTTCGAGGTGGCCCCCGAGGTCATCGCCCACACCCGCGAGCTGCGCGACCGGGGCGTGAAGGCGCATGACGAGTGGAACCAGGGGTTCGAGTCCTGGGCCGAGCGGGAGCCCGAGCGCAAGCAGCTCTTCGACCGCCTCTTCGCGCACGAGCTGCCCGAAGGCCTCGCCGAGGCGTTGCCGAAGTGGGAAGTCGGCGGCAAGGGCGCGGCCACCCGCAAGGCCTCCGGCGACACCCTCAACGCGCTCGGCGCGCTGCTGCCCGAGCTGTGGGGCGGCTCCGCCGACCTCGCGGGCAGCAACAACACGACGATCAAGGGCGCGGACTCCTTCGGCCCCGTCTCGATCTCGACCGGGACGTGGCAGGCCGAGCCGTACGGGCGCACCTTGCACTTCGGCATCCGCGAGCACGCCATGGCGGCCATCCTCGGCGGCATCGTGCTGCACGGCCCGACTCGCGCCTACGGCGGCACGTTCCTGCAGTTCAGCGACTACATGCGGCCTGCGGTGCGGCTCGCGTCGCTGATGGAGATCGACCCGATCTACGTCTGGACCCACGACTCCATCGGCCTCGGCGAGGACGGCCCGACCCACCAGCCGATCGAGCACCTCGCTGCGCTGCGGGCCATCCCGCACCTCAACGTGGTCCGGCCAGGCGACCCCAACGAGACCGCGTACGCCTGGCTGGCGCTGCTCGACCGCAAGGGCCGCGCCGAGCTGGGCCTTCGCGGCCCGGTCGGCCTCATCCTCACCCGCCAGGACCTCCCGGTCCTCGAAGGGACCGACCCGGCAGGCGTGGCCAAGGGCGGCTACGTGCTCGGCGGCGGCTCCCCCGCCGACGACGCGGACGTGATCATCATCGCCACCGGCTCGGAGCTCCAGCTCGCGGTCGCCGCCCAGAAACTGCTCGCGGAGCAGGACGTGGTCGCGCATGTGGTGTCGATGCCGTGCGTGGAATGGTTCAAGGCCCAGCCGCAGTCGTACCGCGACAGCGTGCTCCCGCCCGACGTCGCCGCGCGCGTCGCGGTCGAAGCGGGCATCGCGCAGAGCTGGCACGAGCTGGTCGGCAGCTCGGGCGAGATCGTGTCGATCGAGCACTACGGCGCCTCCGGAGACGCCAAGACGCTCTTCCGCGAGTTCGGCTTCACCCCCGAGGCCGTCGTCGCCGCGGCCCAACGCGCCATCAACCGCTAAGACCTCATCAACAGCCAGGCCTGGAAGGACACACACCAATGAGCGAGCAGAACACAAATCTGACGGCACTGAGCGAGGCGGGCGTCTCGGTCTGGCTCGACGACCTGTCCAGGGACAGGCTGCGGACCGGCAACCTCGCCGACCTCATCGCCACCCGGTCCGTGGTCGGTGTGACGACGAACCCGTCCATCTTCCAAGCGGCGCTCTCCAAAGGCGAGGCCTACGAGGCCCAGATCGCGGAGCTCGTCGCGAGGGGCGCGGACACCGACGCGGTGATCACCGCGCTCACCACGGACGACGTCCGCGCGGCCTGCGACCTGTTCGCCCCGGTCTACGAGCGCTCCGGCGGCGTGGACGGCCGAGTGTCCATCGAGGTGGACCCCCGCCTGGCCCACGACACCGAGGGCACCGTCGCCCAAGCCCTCGAGCTGTCGAAGATCGTCGACCGGCCGAACGTGCTCATCAAGATCCCGGCGACCAAGGCGGGCCTGCCCGCGATCACCCGGGTGATCGCGGAGGGCGTGAGCGTCAACGTCACCCTCATCTTCTCCGTCGAGCGCCACGGCGAGGTCATCGACGCCTACGTCGAGGGCCTGAAAGCGGCCGCGTCCTCCGGGCACGACCTCGCCAAGATCCACTCCGTCGCCTCCTTCTTCATCTCCCGCGTGGACACCGAGGTGGACGCGCGCCTCGAGAAGCTCGGCACCGACGCGGCGAAGGCGCTGGCCGGGAAGGCGGCGCTCGCCAACGGCGTGCTCGCGTACGAGCTCTACCAGCAGAAGTTCTCCTCCGACGAGTTCGCCGAGCTCAAGGCGGCAGGCGCGAACCCGCAACGGGCGCTGTGGGCCTCGACCGGGACGAAGAACCCGGCGTACTCGGACACCCTGTACGTCTCGGAGCTGGTCGCCCAGCACACCGTCAACACCATGCCGGAAAAGACGCTGCAGGCCTTCGCCGACCACGGCGAAGTGCACCAGCACTCCGTGGTGGGCAAGGTGCAGGACGCGCACGACACCTTCGCCGCCCTCGCCGAGGCCGGGATCGACCTGCCCGACGTGTTCGAGGTGCTGGAGTCGCAGGGCGTGGAGAAGTTCATCGACTCTTGGCAGGAGCTCCTCGACGCGACCACCGCGCACCTCGAAGGGCTGCGGGGATGACACAGGCCGCGCGCCCGCCCGCCGGGTGGATCAACCCCCTGCGCGACGAGCGCGACAAGCGCCTGCCGCGCATCGCGGGGCCGTGCGGCCTCGTCGTCTTCGGAGTCACCGGCGACCTCTCCCGGCACAAGCTCATGCCCGCCGTCTACGACCTCGCGAACCGGGGGCTGCTCTCCCCCAGCTTCTCCCTCGTCGGCTTCGGCCGCCGAGACTGGGACGACGCGCAATTCGCCGACTTCGTCCGGGGATGCGTCGAGGCCAAAGCCCGCACGCCGTTCCGCGAGGAGACCTTCGCGCGACTGGCGAAAGGCATGCGGTTCGTGCAGGGCGCCTTCGACGAGGACGCCTCCTTCGAGCGGATCGCCGACACGCTGCGGGGCCTGGACGAGGACCGGGGCACCGGCGGGAACTACGCCTTCTACCTCTCGGTGCCGCCGAAGGACTTCCCGCTCGTGTTCAAGCACCTCTCGGCCACCGGTCTCGCCCACCCGCCCGAGGGCAGCTGGCGGCGCGCGGTCGTGGAGAAGCCGTTCGGCCACGACCTGACGAGCGCCATCGAGCTCAACGGCGTCATCAAAGAGGTCTTCGACGAGCGGTCGATCTTCCGCATCGACCATTACCTCGGCAAAGAGACCGTGCAGAACATCCTGGCGCTGCGCTTCGCGAACCAGCTCTTCGAGCCGATCTGGAACGCGCACTACGTCGACCACGTGCAGATCACCATGGCCGAGGACATCGGCCTCGGCGGCCGCGCGGGCTACTACGACGGGATCGGCGCCGCGCGGGACGTGATCCAGAACCACCTGCTCCAGCTGCTCGCGCTCGTCGCGATGGAGGAGCCGGTCAGCTTCGCCGCGAACGAGGTCACCACCGAGAAGATCAAAGTGCTCTCCGCCGCGAAGCTCGCCTACCCGCTGGACGAGACCACCGCGCGCGGCCAGTACGCGCGGGGCTGGCAGGGCGGCCAGGAGGTCTGCGGCCTCTTGGAGGAGGAGGGCTTCGCCTCCGACTCCACGACCGAGACGTTCGCCGCGATCACCGTGGAGGTCGACTCGCGGCGCTGGGCGGGGGTGCCCTTCTACCTGCGCACCGGCAAACGGCTCGGGCGGCGGGTCACCGAGATCGCGCTCGTGTTCAAACGGGCGCCCCACCTGCCGTTCGACGAGGCGATGACCGAGGAGCTCGGGCAGAACGCGCTCGTCATCCGCGTCCAGCCGGACGAAGGCATCACCCTGCGGTTCGGCTCGAAGGTTCCGGGCTCCGCGATGCGGGTGCGTGACGTGAACATGGACTTCAACTACGGGCAGTCCTTCACCGAGGCCTCCCCCGAGGCGTACGAGCGGCTCATCCTCGACGTGCTCCTCGGCGAGCCCTCGCTCTTCCCCGTCACCGACGAGGTGGAGCTGTCGTGGAAGATCCTCGACCCGGTGCTGGACCATTGGGGCGCGAACGGCGCGCCCGTGCAGTACCCGTCCGGCGGCTGGGGCCCCAAGAGCGCGACCGAGATGCTGGCCAGGAGTGGCCGCGTCTGGAGGAGGCCGTGATTTTCGCCCCCAGAGCGCGGTCTGCTGCGTTATCGTCGCCTCGTGTACGCTCCGCCTCCCCAGTACACGTCGGCTCCTGCTGCCTTGCAGCTCATCGCTCTGGAGGACGAAAATGAGCATTGTCGATCTACCCGCGACCACGACCGAGAAGATCTCGAAACGGCTTGTCGCGATGCGCGCCGCCACAGGGAACTCGGCCGCCAGCCGGGTGCTCACCCTCGTGGTCTGCGTCGAAGACGGCGAGGACGTCGAGCTCGCCATCTCGGCGGCGGGGACGGCGAACCGCGAGCACCCCTGCCGCGTCATCATCGTCGCGAAGGGCCAGCGCTACGCCGCGACCAGGCTCGACGCGCAGATCAGGGTCGGCGGCGACGCGGGCGCCTCGGAAGTGGTGGTCCTGCGCCTGTACGGCCCGCTCGCCGACCACGGCGACAGCGTGGTCATCCCGTTCCTGCTGCCGGACACCCCCGTGGTGGCCTGGTGGCCCGGCACGGCCCCCGAGATCCCCTCGGAAGACCCGATCGGCGCGCTGGCCTCCAGGCGGGTCACGAACTCGGTCGCGGCGACCGACCACGCCGCGTCGCTCTCCAAGCTCGTCCACGGCTACAACCCCGGCGACACCGATCTGGTGTGGGCGAGGGCGACGCCGATCCGCGCCATCCTCACCGCGTCGCTGGACGAGCCGAGCTTCGAGCCGGTCATCGAGGCGGTCGTGCTCGGCCCCGAGCCGTCCATCACCCTCGACCTGGTCGCGGGCTGGCTCGCCGCGCGGCTCGGCGCCCCGGTGCGCCGAGGGGTCGGCGACTTCGAGATCACCCTGCGCAGGCCGAGCGGCGCGCTGTCGCTGACCGCGGACCGCCGTGGCAACGGACGAGTGGTGCGCCCGGGGCGCCCGGAGAGCGCCGTGAGCCTCTTCAACCAGGACGTGCCCGCGCTGCTCGCCCAGGAGCTGCGGTTCATGGATCCGGACGAGGTCTACGAGCAAGCCTTGTACGGCTTCTCGACCGTCACCCAGGGCGACGACGACGAGGCTGCGGCGTGAGCGCTGTGGACATCGTCCGGGTCCCCGACCTGCAGGGGCTGGTCGCAGCCGCCCACGAGCGGTTCGTCGCGTTGGTGGGCTCGGCTATCGCCGCGCGCGGCTCCGCGTCCGTGGTGCTCACCGGCGGCGGAGCGGGCGTCGGCCTGCTCAAGGCGCTCCGAGACGCAGACCTCGCCTGGGACAAAATCGACTTCTACTGGGGCGACGAGCGCTGGGTGCCCCTTGGGCACCCCGAGCGCAACGACGGCCAGGCCCGCGAGGCGCTCCTCGACCATGTGCCGGTGGACCCGGCCCGCGTGTTCCCGATGGGCGCCCCCGGCAGCGGCCAGCCCACCCCCGAGGCGGCGGCTGCGGCGTACGCGCCGCTTCTGCCCGGCGCATTCGACCTGCACCTGCTCGGCATGGGCGAAGAGGGGCACATCAACTCGATTTTCCCGGACACCCCTGCGGTGAAGGAGACCGAGCGCGCGGTGCTCGCCGTCGTGGACTCGCCGAAACCGCCGCCGGAGCGGATCACCCTCACCCTGCCCGCGATCCACCGCGCGCGCGAGGTGTGGCTGCTCGTCTCGGGCGCGGGGAAGGCCGCCGCCGCGAAAGCCGCCATCGAAGGGGCCTCGCCGGTCGACGTGCCGTCCGCAGGGGCGCGCGGCTCCGAACGCACCGTGTGGTTCCTCGACGAGGCAGCGGCGAGCGGGCTCGTCTAGCGGCGCGCTCGCGACAACGCCTGCAACCGCGCCACGATCCCCGGGTCGTCCAGCGCGGCCCGCAGGTCCGCGTCGCGCCACAGCGTGGTGATCTGTTGGACGAACCGTTCCGGCTCCGACAATTCGTCGAGCGGGAGATACGCCGCCGCGTCCCCGTCGGCTCCGATGATCGCGAGCACGTCGACCTCGCATGCCTCGGCCTCCCATTTCCACGGGAGGAGCGCCAGCGATTCGTCCCAGTCCAGCCGTGCCCGGTACGAGAGCGCAAGCGATTGGCGCTGGAAATCGGCGACATCCTCCCAGAACACCGGCTCGCGCCGCAGCGCCGAGGGAAGCCAGATCCCGTCCGGGGTCGCCGCGATGGCGAAACTGGACCGGCCGAGTCCCCGGATCCAAGCGATCAAGACCCAGAGCGCCCATGCCGCGCCCACCAGGATCGTCAAGCCGCCGTACCAATGCACGAGACCGGCTCCCGTTCTGTGCCTCGCCCCGCCTGCGGCCCCGAAAAACAGCATCGCCCCCAAAGCGGCCAGCAGCGCCGCCGCCAAAAGCCTGCCCACGTTCTTCACGCGGATATCGGCGCTTCGGAGCGGATAGCGCACGCACGCCTGCCCGGCGTTCGCGAAAGCCTGGGGATCGCGCTGCGGCTCGCCGAGCGGGCGCAGCGGCGGCAGCGCCCGCAGGCCTCGCGGCCGTTGCCGGAAACGGTTCACGAAGAACAACACCGTGAGCAGCGACGGCACGGCGCTCAACGCCAAGAACCCCCACAACTGGCCTGCCTCGTTCTTCCTGCTCTCATCGAGATGCACGAGGACGAGGGCGACGAGGGAGAACGGCGTGAGGAAGAAAAGGAAGAGGGAGCGCGAGGGGCTCACCCAGCCCGCGTACCTCCGCCTGCCCTGCGCCGACCTCGTCAGCAGCAGCCATTGCGGCGACTGCGGCGTCAGCGGCTCCGTCACGCCTCGATGATGACGGGGTCCCCGATGCCGACGGTGTTGTAGTACCAGGCGGCGTTCTCCGTGCTCAGGTTGATGCAGCCGTGGCTCACGTTCGTCTTCCCCTGCGAGGCGACCGACCAGGGAGCCGCGTGCACGTACACGCCGCCCCAGGTGACGCGCACCGCGTCGTAGACGGTGAGCCGGTAGCCCTCGGGGCTGTTCAGCGGGATGCCGATAGTCCGCGAGTCCATGATCACCGGGTTCTGCTTCTCCAGCGTGGTGAACGATCCGATCGGGGTGGGGTGCTTGGGCTTGCCCATCGAGGCGGGCATCGTCTTGACGACCTTGCCGTCGATCTTCACGATGAAGGTGTGCTGGCTGAGGCTCGCGATGCCGAGCACCTCGGCGCCGGTGCGGAATTTGTGCGGGAAGCCTGCGGCGACCACGGTGATCGTCGAGTGCGAGGGCCAGCGCTCGCTCGGAGTCCAGCGCATCGTCGTGTCGTCGACCCAGCTGAAGGCGCCGTGCGGCACGGCAGGGGCGGTGAAGCCGACGGACTGCTCCGCGGCCGCGCGGTCGGCGACCGGTGCGGCGAAACGGATGGTCACCGGCGCTGCCACGCCCACCGTGTCCCCCTCGCCGGGCGACACGGACACGACGGCGTTCGCGGCCGAGGACGCGCCGCTCGCGACGGAGGCCGAGGCGGCAGGCGCGACGGACGGCGCCGCCACCGCGGCCGCTGCCACGCCGACGACGGCAAGCATGTGTCGAAATACTGTGCGCAAGTTTCCCAATCCTCCTTGGAGACCTGAAGACGTCGGACGCCGCGTTGTCTGATCCAGACTAACCCGTGATCGTGGCAGGCGCGGCGCGCCGAAGGTCACAGTTGGAATAATTTGACGCCGTCGGTGCTGGAGACCACCGCGTGCGTGAACCGGGCTTGGCCGTCCTCGCCCGGCGCGGGCTGGTCGAGGACGACGGAGACGTCGTGCGAGACGACGCCGCCCGTGGCGCAGTCGGGCACGCACTTCTTGACGTGCTCGGTCCCATGCCCGACGGCGCGGTCGTCCGCCCACACGTCCCAGGTCAGCCCGTCGACCACGTCGCCGTTGTCGGCAGGGGTGAACGAGACCGTCTCCGGCCGGACCAACGGCTCGCCCGAGGGGTCGAGGTACACCGTCTCCGCCGAAGCCGTGCCCGCGCCGAAGAAGGCCAGCGCCGCAGTCGCGCAGGAAGCCCGAAGGAACATGTTCATATCCGTGATGGTATCGCCACGGAGCCGGAAAACCCGGCAAGACCAGGAGTGCGGCCACACCGGCGCGGCTCGTGCCGCCCGAGGCCGCTCAGGCAGAGGCGGCGTGCGTCTTCAAGAACGCCAACGCCTCGTCGGCGTGCGCCTTGCCCCGGAACTCGCTGTGGAACGCCTTGAGCACCGTGCCTGTCTGGTCGAGCACGAACGTCGCGCGCTGCACCGGGCTGATGCCGAAGAGGCCGCCCTTGACCCCGAAGGCCGTCGCGGCCGTGGCGTCCCGGTCGGACAGGAGCGGGAAGTCCAGCGACCGGCCGGAGACGAACCCGGCCTGGCCCGCGACGGAGTCCTTGCTGATCCCGACCCGCTGCACCGAGCCCCAGCCCTTCTCCTGCGCGAGCGCCTGGAACTGCGCGCCGAGGTCGCGGAACTGGCAGGCCTGCACGGTGCACACCGGGCTCGAAGCCTTCGGGTAGAAGAACACCACGGTCGGCCCCTTCGCGAGGAACTCGCTGAGCTTGCGGGGCGAGCCCGTCTCGTCAGGCAGCTCGAAATCGGGCACCACGTCGCCAACTCGCAGACTCATGCGCCCAGCCTACTCCTCCCTGAGATAATGGCAGCCATGACTGTCAGCGCCCTCGTCGGCAACGCCGCCTCCACTCCCCCACGAGGGGCCTCGCCGAGCATCCCCGTGGGCGGCACCCCCACCACCACTCGCGCGGAGTTCGCGGCGTTGGCGCAGGGCAGGCGCGTGGTCCCGGTCGTCCGCAGGCTCCTCGCCGACGCCGAGACGCCGGTCTCCGCGTTCCGCAAGCTCGCGGGCGACCGCTCCGGCACCTTCCTGCTCGAATCCGCCGAACAGGGCAAGACCTGGTCGCAGTGGTCGTTCATCGGGGTGCGCAGCAGCGCCGCGCTCACCGCCGTCGACGGCAAAGCCGTCTGGCGGGGAACCCCGCCGGACGGGGTCCCGACCGAGGGCGAGCCGCTCGCCGTGCTCAGCGAGACCGTCCGGACGCTCGCCACCGACCCCATCCCCGGCCTGCCGCCGCTCACCAGCGGCCTGGTCGGATATCTCAGCTACGACGCGGTGCGCTGGCTGGAGCAGCTGCCGGAGCGGACCAAGGACGACTTGGGGATCCCGGTGATGACGATGCTGCTCGTCGCGGACCTCGCGGTCTTCGACCACCACGCGAACATCATCACCCTCATCGCCAACACATTCCTGCCGGAAGAGCCGGGCGGCGACCTCGACCCGCTCTACGCGCAGGCCCTCGACCGGCTGGACGCGATGACCGCCGACCTCGCCGCGCCGTCCCCCTCGTCGGTGTCCGTCTTCGACTGGCCCGCCCCCGAGTTCGCCTCGCAGCTCACCGAGGAGCAGTACGGGCAGAACGTCCGGAAAGTCGTGTCCGAGATCGAAGCCGGGGAGGCGTTCCAGGTCGTCCCCTCGCAGCGCTACAGCATGCCGGTGCAGGCGGACCCGCTCGACGTGTACCGGGTGCTGCGGGTGAACAACCCGAGCTCGCACATGTACCTCATGCGCGTCCCCGGCGAAGGCGGCGAGACCGCGTTCCACATCGTCGGGTCGAGCCCGGAGGCCCTCGTCACCGTGCGCGGGCGCACCGCGACCACGCGGCCCATCGCGGGCACCCAGCCGAGGGGCGGGACGAGCGAGGACGACATCCTCTTCGAGAAGCGGCTCACCGACGACCCGAAGGAGAACGCGGAGCACCTCATGCTCGTCGACCTCGGGCGCAACGACCTCGGGCGGGTGTGCGTGCCCGGCAGCGTCCGCGTGGCCAAATTCCGGGCCGTGGAGCGCTACAGCCACGTCATGCACCTCGTCTCCACGGTGAGCGGCGAGCTCGCCGAGGACAAGACCGCGCTCGACGCTGTCCTCGCCTGCTTCCCCGCAGGCACGCTCTCCGGAGCGCCGAAGGTCCGGGCGATGGAGATCATCGAAGAGGTCGAGCTCACCCGGCGCGGCCTCTACGGCGGCGTGGTCGGGTACTTCGACTTCACCGGCCAGGCCGACACCGCCATCGCGATCCGCACCGCCGTGGTCAAAGACTCCGTCGCGTACGTGCAGGCGGGCGGCGGCGTGGTCCTCGACTCGAACCCCTCGGCGGAGTACTGGGAGAGCAGGAACAAGGCGAACACCGTCCTCTCCGCCATCGCCGCCGCCCATACGATGCGCTCCCCGAGCGAAACGGAACAACGATGAGGCGAACGAACCGCCCCCGCGCGCACATTGCCATCGCCGCCGCCACAGCACCTACGGCGCTCCCCGAGCGAAACGGAACAACGATGAGGCGAACGAACCGCCCCCGCGCGCACACACTGCCATCGCCGCCGCCACAGCACCTACGGCGCTCCCCGAGCGAGGGGCCCGAGGCGCCGTGAGACGCCCCCTCGCGTGGGCTTCGCTCCTGCTCCTGCTGGGCGGGGCGCTCGCGTACGCCTCGTCCCGGACCACATGGGCGCAGGCGGACGCGCACGACGGGCTCGGAGCCCCACGGCATATCCGCGTGCTCGGCGCGGACTTCGCGCCGCTCGCCGTCGCGCTCGCCCTCCTCCTGATCGCCGCCGTGCCCGCCGTGTTCGCGGCCAAAGGCTGGACGTTGCGCGCCGTGGCCGCCCTGGTCGCCCTCGCGGGCGTCGGGCTCCTCTGGACCGGGGCGGACTGGCTGCTCCACGAGCCGGACGCGGCCCATGTGGCGCGGCTCGCCGCCCTCCCCGAGCGCTACCAGGTCGACCACCTCGTGACGCGCCGCGAGCCCGGCGCCCTCCCCGTGGCCGCGGGGCTGCTCGCGGCCCTGGCCTCCGTCTTCGTCCTGCTCGCCGCGCGGGCCGCGCAGGGCCTTGGGAGCCGGTTCGACTCCCCAGGCGCGAGAAAGGACCGGCCCGAAGAGGAGCGCTCCGACTGGGCCCGGCTCGACGCGGGCGAGGACCCCACCCTCTAATTCGACAACCCAGAATTCCTGCTCAGGACCGCCAGCACAGCTCACAGCAAGGCAGGCTATTCTTGGGGCATGTCGGAAACCGTTCTCGAGACGATCGTCGCTGGAGTGCGGGAAGACGTGGCCGCACGCGAGGCCGCGAGAGACTTCGCGCAGATCAAGCTGGACGCGGAAGCCGCGCCCGGCCCCTTGGACGCCACCGCCGCGCTGCGCGCGCCGGGAGTCGGGGTCATCGCCGAGATCAAGCGGGCGAGCCCGAGCAAAGGCGCGCTCGCCGAGATCCCCAACCCCGCGAGGCTGGCCCAGATCTACCAAGAGGGCGGCGCGCGGGCCATCAGCGTCCTGACCGAGGAGCGCAAGTTCCGAGGCTCGCTCGCGGACCTCGACGAGGTCCGCGCCGCCGTGGAGATCCCCGTGCTGCGCAAGGACTTCGTCGTGACCACCTACCAGGTGCACGAGGCCCGCGCGCACGGCGCGGACATCGTGCTGCTCATCGTCGCCGCGCTCGACCAGCACGCGCTCAGCTCGCTCCTCGACCGGGTGGAGAGCCTCGGCATGACCGCGCTAGTCGAAGTGCATGACGAGCACGAGGCGGAGCGGGCGCTGGAGGCGGGGGCCACCGTCATCGGCGTCAACGCCCGGAACCTCAAGACCCTCGACGTGGACCCGGAGACGTTCGCCAGAGTCGTCCCCGCCCTTCCGCACGAGGTCATCAAGATCGCCGAGTCCGGTTGCAAGGGACCGGCCGACCTGTTGAACTACGCGGCGGCGGGCGCCGACGCGGTGCTGGTCGGCGAGGGCCTCGTCGCGGCGCCGGACCCGCTCGCGGCGCTGGTCGAGCTGGTCACCGCGGGAACGCACCCGTCTTGCCCCCGGCCCGTGCGATGAGCAGCCCCGTTCAATGAGTCCAGCACAACACATTCCCACCGCGAGCGAAGGGCTCCGCGTCCGCACGGAGCACGACCCCGACGCCGCGGGCTACTTCGGCAGATTCGGCGGGCACCACGTGCCCGAGGCGCTCATGGCGGTCATCGAAGAGGTCACCGACGCCTACGAGAAGGCCCGGCTCGACGAGGAGTTTCTCGGCCAGCTCGACTCGCTGCAGCGCCACTACGTCGGCAGGCCCTCCCCCTTGTACGAGGCCAAGCGGCTCTCCGAGCATGCGGGCGGGGCGCGGATCCTGCTCAAACGCGAGGACCTGAACCACACCGGCTCGCACAAGATCAACAACGTCCTCGGCCAGGGGCTCTTGGCGAAGAAGATGGGCAAGACCCGTGTGATCGCCGAGACCGGGGCGGGCCAGCACGGCGTCGCCACCGCGACCGCCTGCGCCCTGCTCGGCCTGGAGTGCGTCATCTACATGGGCGAGGTGGACACCGAGCGCCAGGCACTCAATGTCGCGCGGATGCGCCTGCTCGGCGCCCACGTCTTCGCGGTGAAGACCGGCTCGCGGACGTTGAAAGACGCGATCAACGCCGCGCTGCGCGACTGGGTCACCAACGCCGCCAACACGTACTACTGCTTCGGCACCGCGGCCGGTCCGCACCCCTTCCCGATGATGGTCCGCGACTTGCAGCGCGTCGTCGGGCTCGAAGCCCGCACGCAGGTGCGCGAGCAGACCGGGCGGCTCCCCGACGCGGTTGTGGCCTGCGTCGGCGGCGGCAGCAACGCCATCGGGATCTTCGACCCCTTCCTGCGCTACCACCAAGTGCAGCTCGTCGGCTGCGAGCCCGCGGGCGACGGGGTGGACACCGACCGGCACGCCGCGACGCTCGTCGCGGGCTCCGAGGGCGTGTTCCAGGGCTCCTTCTCGTACCTGCTGCAGGACGAGGACGGCCAGACCGTGGAATCGCACTCCATCTCGGCGGGGCTCGACTACCCCGGCGTCGGGCCGCAGCACGCCCACTTGAAAGAGACCGGACGGGCCAGATACCTGCCGATCACCGACGCGCAGGCCATGGAGGCCTTCGACGTCCTGTGCCGCACCGAGGGCATCATCCCCGCCATCGAGTCCGCGCACGCCGTCGCAGGGGGCCTCTTGGTGGGCAGGGAGCTCGGCGAGGGCAGCGTCGTCGTGGTGAACCTCTCCGGCCGGGGCGACAAGGACGTCGACACTGCTGCCAAGTGGTTTGGACTGGACCTATGAGCGCCTACAAGTCGTCCGCCGACGTGATCGCCAAGTGCCAGGCCGAGGGCCGCGCCGCGCTCATCGGGTACCTGCCTGCGGGCTACCCGGACATCGAGACCTCGCGGCACGCGTTCGAGATCCTCGCCGAAGAGGGCTGCGACCTCCTCGAAATCGGCGTCCCGTACTCGGACCCGGTGATGGACGGGCCGGTCATCGAGTCCGCCGCCGTCGCGGCGCTGCACGCGGGCTTCCGCCTCAAGGACCTGTTCCCGCTCATCGAGGGATTGAGCGAGAAAGACATCCCGGCGCTGGTCATGACCTACTGGAACCCCGTGTTCCGCTACGGGGTGGACCGCTTCGCCACAGATTTGGAGAGCGCGGGCGGCCTCGGCCTCATCACGCCGAACCTCATCCCCGAGGAGGCCGAGGCATGGTTCCAGGCGTCGGACCGGTTGAACCTCGACCGGGTCTTCCTCGTCGCGCCGTCCTCCACGCCCGAGCGGCTGATCCTCACCACGAACTCCTGCCGGGGCTTCGTCTACGCCGCGTCGACGATGGGCGTGACCGGAGCCCGCACTGATGTCTCGATGGACGCCGCCGAGCTGGTCGCGCGGGTCCGCAAGGCCAGCGGCATCGCCGTCGGCGTCGGCATCGGCGTCTCCAACGGCGAGGCCGCGCGCTATGTCGCGGGCTACGCGGACGCCGTGATCGTCGGCTCCGCCCTCGTCGCGGCGCTGAACAAGGGCGAAGACGCGCTCCGGGCGCTCGTGCGCGAGCTGGCCGCAGGCGTGCGCGGCGAGACGGTGTAGCGCTTGCCGCAAACGCAGCGGGAGTCCAGATCGATGAGATGCAAGGCGGCAGGGCGCGTGGCGTACGTGTTAGCGAGGAACGAGCGGGGTACGCGAGCGCCCGACAACGCGGCAGATCGCGATCTGGGAGCCGCTGCGGGCTAGCGGCGCGGGCGCGGTGTCCATAAAGCGTCACAACAGACCAGCATTTCCTCCCGCGACAGCTGCCCGAGGGCGAACTGGCCGATGAGGCCCCTGATCTGGACATGGCCGACTTGGGCGCTGTGCGCGTCGGGCCAGCCGCCTCGGGCGAAATGCTTGTAGTCGAAGTCGATCTCCGTGGTGACCACCATGGGGCGCTCGTCGGGGTGGTCGTCCTCTTGGCGGTCCCATCCGGTCCACATGGTCTCGACCGTCCAGCCGTACAACCGCTCCCTCGGCGCCACGTCGGAATACCAGCTGCCCAGCGCGCGCAAGGCGCGGAACTGCTCGTAGGTGAGCAGGCGCCCTTCGATGTCGTAGTAGCCGTCGATCTGGCGGGACTCCTCGTCGGCAGGCTCGACGTCGCAGTCCCAGTCGCCGGGCCCCTCTTTCGCCAGGCGCAGCGCGCGGTGGACCATCGCCTCGGTCGCGGCGTGCCCCGCCATCGCCTCTTCCCGGGTCTCCCAATGCGCGGAGTGCTGGTTCTGGCCCTTCGGGTCGTGCACGTTCGTGCGGAAAATCCTCGGGAGCCCCTGCTTCGGGAGGTACCACTCCTTGCCGGTCCACTCCGTGGTGAGCAGCCAGCCCTTCACCACGCTACGGCTGACCAGCGCGTACTGCGAGCCCATCGCTTGCAGGGTCGCCCACCAGCTCGCGTCGATCGGCCTGCCGTCGATGTCGAAGTGGTATTCGTTCGCCTTCGAGCGCGAGGGATGCTCCGGTGTCGCGCTCACAAACTTCCTCTCGTCCTGCGGGGCGCGCAGATGCGCCGCAACAAACCCCCAGCGATCGCGAGATCAGTTCGTGCACTCGCTGAGACCGACGATAGTAATCGTATGCTCCTGCGGCGGTTTCCCCGCCTTGGCGTCGTCCTCGATATTGATCCTGCTGCTGCGCCACACCTCGACGGAGACTTGCTCGCTGTTGGACACCTGCACGCCGAGCTTCGTGTGCACCTCTTCGAGCTCCGGCTTCGTCTCGACGTAGTTCCACCCCTGGTCGCGCAGCTGCCGCAGCCGCTCGGTGGTCTCCTTGACCGTCTGCGCCGAGTAGGGCACGTCGTACTCCTGGGACCAGACCCACGGCGGCCCCTCGCCGATCGTCCCCAGCTTGCAGCCTTGTCGCAGGCCCTTCCCCGGATGGTCGACCGGCACGCCCGCCGCCCAGGCCGTCAGCCGGACGACGTTCGTTTTGGCCTGCTCGAAATCTCGCTCGCTGGTCCTTCGCTGCTCCGCCGGGGCCAAGACGTGGCACCCGAGGACGCCGATGGCGACGACGAGGCCCGCGCAGAGGACGGCGACCGCCGCGCGCGTCGCGTGGCGGTGCCAGCGGGGGCGGGCTTTCTCTGCGGGAAAACGATCCATGCGGGACTCAGCTGGAGAGCGCCGAGCGGATCTTCTCCGCAGCGGCCTCGAACTGCTCCGGGGTGACCGAGCGGTCGGCGTTCTCGAAGCTGAAATCGCCGAGGCCCCACGCGGGGAAGACATGCACATGCAGGTGCGGGACCTCGAAGCCCGCGATCAGCTGGCCCGCCCTCGGGGAGCCGAAGGCTTGCACGACGGCCTGCCCGATGGTCTGCGCGACCCGGATGACCTTGGCGAACAGCTCCGGGTCGACGGTCTGCCAGTTGTCCACTTCCGCCCTCGGCACCACGAGCGTGTGCCCCGTCGAGATGGGGGCGTTGGAGAGGAACGCCACGACGTCCTCGTCCTGCCACACGAAATATCCGGGGAGATCCCCGGCGATCACAGCGCTGAAAACCGAAGCCACGCCGCAATGCTACTCCCGAGTAGCATTGTTCGGCGAGGCGGTCCGCGCCCTGCGCCGACAACGAAGCAGATCGCCATTTGAGACCCGCGCATGCCGCCAAGCCGCAAATGGATGAGTCCCCCGCAAGCGGGAGGTGCCCCCAGCAAGGCGGCAGGCGGCGACGTGCACGGAAACAGCGAGGAACGAGCCTGGTACACGAGGAGCCGACAACGAAGCAGATCGCCATTTGAGACCCGGTAGGCTAAGGCCCGTGAGAGTACTCGTCATAGGCTCCGGCGGGCGCGAGCACGCGTTCTGCCTCGCGCTCAAAGCCGATCCCGCCGTCACCGAAATCCATGTCGCCCCCGGCAACGCGGGCACGGCACATCTGGCGAAGAACCACGCGGTGGACGTCGCCGACCCGGCCGGGGTCGCGGACCTCGCGGCCCAGCTCGGCGCGGACCTTGTGGTCGTCGGGCCGGAAGTGCCGCTGGTGCTCGGCGCTGCCGACGCCGTTCGGGCGAAGGGGATCCCCTGCTTCGGCCCATCGGCGCAGGCTGCGCAGATCGAGGGATCGAAGAGCTTCGCGAAGGACGTGATGGCCGCCGCGGGGGTCCGCACCGCGCGCAGCGAGGTCGTGGACTCGACCGCCCGGCTCGACGGGGCGCTCGACAGGTTCGGGCCGATCTGGGTGGTGAAAGACGACCGCCTCGCGGCGGGCAAGGGCGTGGTCGTGACCGAAGACCGCGCGCAGGCGCGGGAGCACGCGGTCGAGCTTCTCGAGCGCGGCCACCCGGTGCTGTTGGAGTCGTACCTGGACGGACCGGAGGTGTCGCTGTTCTGCCTGGTCAACGGGGACCAGGTGACGGCGCTTTTGCCCGCGCAGGACTTCAAGCGGGCCTACGACGAGGACGCCGGGCCGAACACCGGCGGCATGGGGGCCTACGCGCCGCTCCCCTGGCTGCCCCAGGCGCTCGTGGACCAGATCGTCGACGAGATCGTGCGTCCGGTGGCCGTGGAGCTGCTCCGTCGCGGCTGCCCCTACTCGGGCCTGCTCTACGCCGGGCTCGCCATCGGCCGCGAAGGCCCCGCCGTCGTGGAGTTCAACTGCCGCTTCGGCGACCCGGAGACCCAGCCCGTCCTCGCGCTCTTGCGCACCCCGTTCGGGCAGTTGCTCCGCTCGGTCGCGGACGGGACGTTCCAGGAGTCGGCCGAGTTGGAGTGGGAGCCCGGCTACGCCGTCGGCGTCGTGCTCGCCGCAGAGCACTACCCCGCGACGCCGCGCCTCGGCGACACGATCACCGGCGCTGTCGGGCCGGGGCTCGTCCTCGCCGGGGTCGAGGAGAAGGACGGCGCGCTGGCTTCCACCGGCGGGCGCGTGCTCACCTCGGTCGGCGTCGGAGCGGACATCGACGCGGCCCGCGCCCAGGCGTACGAACGTATTGCCAAGGTCCATCTGCCCGGCGGGCACTACCGGGCAGACATCGCCCTGCGGGCGGCGCGCGGCGAGGTCGTCATCCCCGAGCAGCGCTGAGCGGGGTCGCCCGCTACTGCGCCAAGGAGCGCCGCTGGCGCGCGATCTCCGCGAGCACGACCCCGGTCGCCACGGACACGTTCAAGCTCTCCACCTGGCCGGACATCGGGATCGACACCACGATGTCGCAGCTCTCGCGCACGAGCCGGGAAAGGCCCTTGCCCTCGGATCCGACCACGAGCGCCAGCGGCTCGGTCCCGACGAAGTCGTCAAGGTTGGTGTCGCCCTCCGCGTCGAGCCCGACGAGCAGCAGGCCTCGGTCTTGCCACTCCTTGAGCGAGCGGGTCAGGTTCGGGGCCTGCGCCACCGGCAGCCGGGCAGCCGCGCCCGCGGAGGTCCGCCAGGCGATGGCCGTCAGGCTCGCCGACCGCCGGTTGGGGATCAGCACGCCGTGGCCGCCGAACGCGGCGGCGGAACGGACGACCGCGCCGAGGTTGCGCGGGTCGGAGATATGGTCGAGCGCCACCATGAGGGCGGGCCGCCCGGAGTCCTCCGCCTCGACGAGCAGGTCGTCAGGATGGCGGTACTCGTACGGCTTCACCCGAAGGCCGATCCCCTGGTGCGGGGCGCCCGCGCTGCGCCGGTCCAGCTCGAAGCGCGCCACCTCGGTGACCGGGATGCCCGCGTTCGCGGCGAGCCGGAGGCTTTCGGCGACCCGCTCGTCCGCCTCGATCCCGGTCGCGACGAGCAGTTCCACGGCGGGCACTTTCGCGCGAAGGCACTCGAACACCGGGTTGCGCCCGAGCACCCATTCCGGCGCGTCGGCGGCCTGCTTCACCGCGCGGGCCCGCGATTTCGACGCGACCTCCTGCGCGGCGGCGCGGCGCGCGGCGGGATGGCCGGTGCGCGCCGCGGCGGGCGGGGTGGGGCCTTTGCCGCGCAATCCGCGGCGTCTCGGTCCAGGAGCCATCAGGGCTGCCCTCCATTCGTCTCAGGGGACTCCGGCTTCTCCAACGACCACTTCGGGCCGTCCGGGCCGTCTGTCACGTTGATCCCGGCTTTTCGCAATCGGTCGCGCACCTCGTCGGCGAGCGCCCAGTCCTTGTCGGCCCTTGCCGTCTCCCGGCGGGAGAGCTCGGCCTCCACGAGCACGTCGAGCGCGACGAACGCGGCCTTGGTCTCCCGGCCCGAGGCCCAGGCCGGGTCGAAGGGGTCGCAGCCGAGCACCGACAGCATGGCGCGGACCGAGGCCGCCGTCGCCGCCGCCTCGGAGTTCCGCTCGGCCAGCTCCGTGTTGCCCTGCCTGGCGTGGCGCTGCAGCTCGGCGAGCGCCCTCGGCACCGCGAGGTCGTCGTCCAGCGCGGCCGCGAACTCGTCGGTCACCTCGCCGATCGGGATCTCGTCGTACTCGTCCGCCGCCCGGAGGATGAACGATTCGAGCCGCTGGTAGGCCACCGCCGCCTCGACCACCGCTTCGATGGAGAACTCCTGGGTGGAGCGGTAGTGCGCGCAGCCGAGGTAGTACCGCAGCTCCTGCGGGCGCACTGTGGTGAGCAGCTCCTCCAACGAGAGCACGTTCCCGAGGGATTTCGACATCTTCTCCCCGCCGAGGGAGAGCCAGCCGTTGTGCAGCCAGAACCGGGCGAACGGGTCGCCCGCCCCCCTGGCCTGCGCGAGCTCGTTCTCGTGGTGGGGGAACACCAGGTCCATGCCGCCGCAGTGGATGTCGAACTCCGCGCCAAGGTACGTGGTCGCCATCGCCGTGCACTCCAGGTGCCAGCCCGGACGGCCGGGGCCCCACGGGGTCGGCCACCACGGCTCGCCCGGCTTCGCGCCCTTCCACAGGGTGAAGTCGCGCGGGTCCCGTTTGCCCTCCGCCACGCTCTCGCCCTGGTGCACGTCGTCGAGCTGGTGCCCGGAGAGCTTCCCGTACTCGGGCAGGGAGCGCACGTCGAAGTACACATCGCCCGTCGCCGCGTACGCGTGGCCCCGCTCGACGAGCCGCTCGATGCACTCGGCCATCTGCGTGATGTGCCCGGTCGCCCTCGGCTCCACCGACGGCGGAAGGACCCCGAGCTGGTCGTAGGCGCTGGAGAACGCCCGCTCGTGCGTGGCCGCCCACTCCCACCACGGGCGCCCCGCCTCGGCGGCCTTCGTGAGGATCTTGTCGTCGATGTCGGTGACGTTGCGGGCGAACAGCACGTCGAAGCCCTTGGCCAGCAGCCATCTGCGCAGCACGTCGAACACCACCGCGCTGCGCAGGTGCCCGACGTGGGGCCTGCCCTGCACCGTCGCGCCGCACAAGTAAATCGACACTTGGCCCGGTCGGAGCGGATTGAACTCCCGGACCACACGGGTCCGGGTGTCGTACAGGCGCAAGGTCACCCGGCGATCTTAGCGTTCCCGAGGCTGACGGGGTAAATCAATGCGTTGGCCACTGCGGCCCTGCCTTCGCCGCGTCCGGTCAGCCCGAGCCCGTCCGTGGTCGTCGCCGCGACGCTCACCGGGGCGCCGAGCACCTGGCTGAGCCGCTCCTCCGCCTCGCGCCTGCGCGGGCCGAGCCTCGGCGTGTTCCCCACGACCTGCACGACGGCGTTGCCGACCGCGAAACCGGCCCGCTCCACCAGCCTGCGCGCCTCGGCGAGCAACAGCTCCCCGGAGGCTCCCTCCATCTCCGGGCGGTCGGTGCCGAAGACTGTCCCGAGGTCCCCGAGCCCGGCGGCCGAGAGCACCGCGTCCACCAGCGCGTGGGCGGCGACGTCGCCGTCGGAGTGCCCGGCGCAGCCGTCCGCCTCGGGGAACAGCAGCCCGGCCACCCAGCACGGCCTGCCCGGCTCGATGGGGTGGACGTCGACCCCGCTTCCCACTCTCGGCAACGCCATCTCTCGGGCTCCTTCCGCTTTGCGCGCCAGCGCCTCCGCGAGCACGAGGTCTTCCGGCGTGGTGATCTTGAACGCCAGTGGATCGCCCTCGACCACGGCCACCGGCGCTCCGGCGAGCTCCGCCAGGCCCGCGTCGTCCAGCTCGGCGGCCCCCTCTCGCGCGGCGACCCCCTCGTGCGCCCGATGCAGCACCGCAGACTGGAACCCCTGCGGCGTCTGCACCCTGCGCAACGCCGACCGGTCCAACGTGCGCACGACCGCGCCCGCCGGGCCGACTTCCTTCACCGTGTCGACCACATTGAGCGCCGGGACCACTGCCGGGCAGCCCGCGAGGACCGCCTCGGCGACAGCGCGGAACAGCGCGGGCGGGGCGAGCGCGCGCGCCGCGTCGTGGACGAGCACGATATCGGCCCCTTCGACCTGCTTGAGCCCGGCCCTGACCGATTCAGTCCTGGTCGCGCCGCCCGAAGCCAGCTGCGTCCTCGGATCCAATGCCGCCCGCGCCTGGGCTATCCGCTCGCTGGGGACCACGGCCACGACTTGCTCGAAGACCTCCGAGGCCCACGCGGCCGACACCGACCTCGCGAGCATGCTGCGGCCGCCGACGTCGACGAAGGCCTTCGGGCACGGCTCACCGCCGTGGTCGACAGCGCCCAGCCGCGAGCCAGACCCTGCGGCCACAACGATCGCGGCCACCCTCGCCAATGAGATCGCCTCCGCGCTACGAGGCTTCGGCGAGCACCTCGTCGAGCAGGCCTTCGGCCTTCGCGTCGTCCGAGCTCTCCGCCAGCGCCAATTCTCCGACCAGCACTTGGCGCGCCTTCGCGAGCAGGCGCTTCTCGCCTGCGGACAGGCCCCGCCCTTGCTCGCGCCGCCACAGGTCGCGGACGACCTCGGCGACTTTGTGCACGTCGCCGGAGGCGAGCTTCTCGATGTTCGCCTTGTACCGGCGGGACCAGTTGGTCGGCTCCTCGGTGTGCACGTCGCGCAAGACGTTGAAGACCTTGTCGAGGCCCTCGTCGCTCACCACGTCGCGGATGCCGATGTACTCGGCGTTCTCAGCGGGCACGCGGACCGTGAGGTCTCCCTGGCCGACCTTGAGGACGAGGTACTCTTTCTCCACACCTTTGATGGTCCTGACCTCGATCGCCTCGACTAGCGCGGCTCCGTGGTGCGGATATACGACGGTGTCCCCAATTTTGAAGTTCATACGCGGCGCTCACCTTTCACTCCACTGATCTTACCAGCGATTCGGAGCCCGCCCCTCCTCGGCTTGGCGCAGCTCATGGGAGCCGCGCGGCCCGACGCTGACGCGACCAGTGATTCATGTCATATACCACTCCAGGATACCCGTCCGCGCTTCCGGCGTGGTGGGCGGGCCCGGACAGGGGCGCTGGAGCGGCCTTGGGGCCTCGCGGGACAAGGCCGGGGCGGGCGGCGGGCGACCTCATCCAACGCCCCGCGCGACCGCCGGTTACAGTAGTCCGCGAAGTCGATCAGACAAACCCCGAACTACCCGGAGGACAGAGGATGGCAGTCACCCACAACCAGCGACGTCGGACGGTGGCGCTCGTGGCAGGACTGGCGGCCGTCGCGGCGCTCTCCTCGTGCAGCGCGGGGTGGAACAACCAGACCGGGTCGCAGCAGGCCGCCGTCGACGGCGCGCCCGTCGACTCCAAGCTGGTCGCGGTGCGCAACGCGTACGTCGCGCTCGCCGGGCAGGAGGGCTCGCTGTCCTTCGTCGCCGTGAACTCCTCGATCCGCCCACTGCGGCTGACCTCGGTCTCGGTGGTGTACCCCTCGGGCAAGCGGCAGGACCTCGCCGAGCTCGCCAACAAAGAGATCCCCGCCCAGGGGCGCCTGCAGGTCGGGCCGGTCCCGGCGCAGGCAACGGCGGACGGCGCGGCGGACAAGTCCCGCGCCGAGTTCGCCGCGAGCCCGTCTTTGAATCTCGCAGGCGAAAAGCTCGCGGCAGGGCTGTCGGTCCGGGTCGAGTTCAAAGTCGTCGCGCCGCCGTCGCAGAACCCGAGCTTCCCGAACGAGGAGCGCAACAGCTTCCACGCGGACATCCCCCTTGTCGGCAAGGGCGAAAGCCCCGCCAAGCACGACTGACGACGCGCCGCCGCTCAGCGGCCGGAGCGCCACAAGCACCGGGAAGAGGGCCCGCCCCTTGTCCGTGAGCACGTAGGCGGCACGGGCGCCACCTGCCTCCGAGACGCGTTCGAGGATCCCGTGCTCGACGAGATTGCGCAACCTGGCGGCCAAAATATTCTTCGCCACTCCGAGGCTCTGCTGGAATTCGCCGGGGCGCTCGGAGCCGCCGGGCGCGTCCGAGGCCCGGAACTTGTCGGACCCCCCTGCCACACTGTCGGGCATGAGCACAGCCCGTGATTCGAGGAAGGCCGACCAGCGCGAAGGCAGGCACCGCTGCGAGGAATGCGGCTCCGTCCATGTGAAATGGCTCGGCCGCTGCCCCCGTTGCGGGGCATGGGCGACCCTCGTGCCGGTGTCCGACGGCGCGGACGGGCGCAAAGCCGTGGTGGAGCCGATCACGCAGATCCAAGGCTCGGACGCCTTGGCGCGGCCAACCGGGATCCGAGAGTTCGACCGGGTGCTCGGCAAGGGGCTCGTCGCGGGGTCGGTGGTGCTCCTCGCGGGCGAGCCCGGGGTCGGCAAGTCAACGCTCCTCTTGGAGACCGCGAAGCAGTGGGCGTTCGCGGGGCGCCGCTGCCTGTACGTCTCGGGGGAGGAGTCTCCGGCGCAGGCCAGGGGCAGGGCCGAACGTATCGGGGCCATGCACGACGGAGTCTTGTTCACCGCCGAGACGCGGCTTGAGGCGATCCTCGCGAGCTGCGTGGAGCTCAAGCCCGAGCTGGTGGTGGTGGACTCGGTGCAGATGCTCCGCTCCACGGGCGAGGCCTCGGGGGCGATCAGCCAGATCCAGGAGGCCGTCCGCCGTTTCAGCGCGCTCGCCAAAGCGCTCGACATATCGGTCGTGCTCATCGGCCATGTGACCAAGGACGGCGAGATCGCAGGCCCCCGGTTCCTCGAGCACCTCGTCGACGTGGTGCTGACGTTCTCGGGCGAGCAGCACTCCAGGTTGCGCCTTCTGCGCGGGGTGAAGAACCGGTTCGGGCCGAGCGACGAGGTGGGCTGCTTCGAGCAGACCGAGCACGGCATCTCGGCGGTCGCCGATCCGGGGTCGTTCCTGCTCGGGCGGCGCGAGCATCCGGTCGTCGGCTCGGCGGGCACCGTGGTGATGCACGGCAGGCGGCCCTTGCTCGGCGAAGTCCAAGCGCTGGTCGCGCCCGCCGCGCGCGGGCCGAGGACTGTGGTGAGCGGCCTGCGCTCGGACCGAGTGGCGAAAATCGTCGGGGTGCTCTCCGCGAGATGCGGACTGGACCTCAGGGACAAGGACGTCTACCTCTCGACGGTCGGCGGCATGTCGATGCACGAGCCGAGCGCCGACCTCGCGATCGCGCTCGCGATCGCGGGAGCGGCCTCCGGCGAAGCCCTGCCTCTCGGCCTCGTCGCCTTCGGCGAGGTCGCGCTCACCGGCGAGGTCGTCGCCGTGAGCGCCACCGAGCAGCGCTTGGCCGAAGCCGCCCGGCTCGGCAGGACGAGCGCGATCATCCCGGCGGGCGAGGACCTGAAGCCGGGCGCCGGGAAGTCAGTCGCGGGCCTCGACCTCGTCCCGGTGTCGACCACCGGGGCCGCGCTCCGGCGGCTGAGCAGCCTCGCCGCGCTCGGCGGAGCCTCCCGAGGAGGGCTCGACATCGTCGCGTAAGGCCGCGACGACCTCTTCGAGATAGCTCGAGATGGCGTCGCGGTTGCGGACGAGAAGCCGAATCCGCTCGGCCATCCGGTCGCGCTCCCCCGCCAGCAGCGCCAGCACCTCCGGCGTCGCGTCCTTGATGTGGATCTGCCGAGGCCTGTCGAGGCACGGCAGGATCTGTTTGACGACCCGGGTCGGCAGCCCGATATCGAGCAGGCCCCTGATCTGGACCACTTGATCCACGAACGCCTCGGTGTACTCGCGGTAATTGTTCGCGATCCGGGAGGGAGCGATCAGCCCTTGCTCCTCGTAGTACCGCAGAAGGCGACGAGAGACGCCCGTGCGGTCCGACAGTTCCCCGATTTTCATGTGGCAGACCTCATAGCGAGTTGTGCAAGCCTTCACATCCGTGTGAAGGTTCTAGCATCCGATTCTATGCGCCACACCCTGTACCCCTACCGCCCCATTGTCGATCGCGAGCCGATTCATTGGCCAGGAGGCGCCCGAGTCGCCTTCTACGTCGGCCTCAACATCGAGCACTTCCACCTCGGCCGCCCTTCCACCAGCATCTATCCGGGCACTCGCGACCTCGTGCCGGATCCGCTCAACCATGGATGGCGCGACTACGGGACCCGCGTGGGGTTCTGGCGGCTGCTTGAGACCCTCGACCGGCACAAAGTGCGCGCGAGCGCGCTGCTCAACTCGGATGTCTGCGAGCACTACCCGCAGATCATCGAGGCAGGTTTGGCGCGGGACTGGGCATGGCTCGCGCACGGCAAAAGCAACTCCGACCTGCAAACCGGGCTGCCGCCCGACGAGGAGCGGGCCCGCCTCGCGGAAATTGTCGAAGTCATCGGCAAGGCCGTGCGCAAGCGTCCGCTCGGCTGGCTCGGCCCGGCGCTCTCCGAGACGTTCCACACCCCGGCGCTGCTTGCCGAGCTGGGCCTGCGCTACGTCCTGGACTGGTGCGCCGACGACCAGCCGTTCGAGACCGACGTCCCGGGGCTGCTCAGCGTCCCGTATTCCGTCGAGCTCAACGATGTGCTGCTCTTCGTCGGCAGGAACTTGAGCGGCCCGGATTTCGTCCGCATCGTGGAAGACCAGTTGGAGCAGCTCGACGCGGACTCGGCGGAGAGCGGCCGGGTGATGGCGCTGTGCCTGCACCCGTTCGTGATCGGACAGCCGTTCCGGAACAAGTACCTCGACCTCGCGCTCGAACGCGTTGTCAACCACCCCCGCGTGTGGGTGACGACGAGCGACGAGATCGCCGAGCACTACCTGCGCGAACGGGCCGCCTCGGCTACGGCGCGGTCTCGTCAGGGGGCAAGGACGTTGAACGTCACCGGCGCGGAAACCTTCTGCCCCAGCTGCGCCACCACGCGGTAGTAGCCGGGCTGGATGTCGACGCGCTCGTCCTGGCAGCCAGGAGAGGAGGTCTTGCCGGTCCAGGTGGCCTGGTAGGCGATCTGCTGGCCAGGCTTGAGCATCTGCAGGCTCTGCCCGTTCGTCGGGGCGCAGTCCTGGCTCGACCAGATCCGGGTCGCGCCGTCGAGCGTGGACACGACGAACGCCTGCATGCCGTCCCCGACATCCCGCTGGCAGGCGAGCGGCGAGCCGTTCGTCACCACGCCGGTGAATTTCGGCTGCTCGCCGACGGTGTATGTCGCTTTGTCCGCAGAGGCGACCATCGCCAGCCAATCGTCCGAGCACGGCTGGCCCGCCTGGGCGAGCGTCGGCGGCGGCGGGGGCTGGGATTCGGACGCGGAGGGCGACGGCGAGGAGTCGGGGGCCTTCGAGGGCGAGACGCTCGCGGCAGCGGACACGGACGAGCGGGCCGGGGGCTTGGACCCCCCGCCCCGCACCAGCACGAAAACCAGGGCGATAATGGCAACCAGGATGAGCGCGCCGACCCCCAATGCCAGCGAACGCCGCCGCAAGTACACCTCCGGTGGCAGAGATTTGGGTCCTGACTCTCCTGTCACGAGCGCGACACTACTCGGCAACGACATGATTTCTGGCGAGGCACACCCGGACGGGCTCGAATTCTCAGAGTCGGGGCGGGCATTGATCCGATGGTTCGACGAGCATGCGCGGGCGTTGCCGTGGCGCGAGCCCGAAGTCACGCCGTGGGGAGTGCTGGTGAGCGAGGTCATGCTGCAACAGACGCAGGTGGAGCGCGTGCGGCCGGTCTGGGAGGAATGGACCGACCGGTGGCCGACTCCCGCCGCGCTCGCGGCGCAGCCGCTCGCCGAGGCGCTGCGCGCCTGGGGGCGGCTCGGCTACCCGAGGCGCGCGGCGCGGCTGCACGAGGCCTCGCGCGTGATCGTCGCGGAGCACGACGGGCTCGTGCCCGACGAGCTCGAAGCGCTCCTCGCCCTCCCCGGGGTCGGGGACTACACGGCGCGCGCGGTGCTCGCATTCGCGTTCGGGCAGCGCGCGCCGGTGGTGGACGTGAACGTGCGGCGCGTGCTCCGCCGGGTGCTGCACGGCGAGGCGGACGGACAGGCCAGGGCCCGAGACCTGCCGGACACGCTCGCGCTGCTGCCCGAAGACCCCGCCTCGGCGAGCAGGCTCTCCGCCGCGCTCATGGAGTTGGGCCAGACCGTGTGCGCGCCCGAGGCGCCGCAGTGCGCCGTCTGCCCGATCCATCCGTGCCGATGGGCGAACGAGGGCAAGCCTGCGGCGCAGGCCCCCGCGCAGCGGCGTGCCCCCCGTTACGCGGGCAGCGACCGCCAGGCCAGGGGCGCCATCCTCGCCGCGTTGCGCGCGAGCGCCGATCCGCTGCGCAAGGCGGAGCTGGACCAGGTGTGGCTCGCAAACCCCGACCAGCGCGAGCGCGCCCTCGCGTCGCTGGTGGCCGACGGGCTCGTCCACGTGGACGACGGCAGGATCGCGCTCGGCGGCTGAGAGCCATTCCGGGCTAGACTCGCGACATGCCCCGCACCGCAGCAGAGAAACGGCAAGAATCTCTCGCGCTCGCGACTTCCATGCTGGCCGTGGCCGCTGTGGCCGGGACCGGTTCGGTCGCGTCGATCCGCGCCAAGGAGGACTACGCGCGACTGCGCCAGCCGTCGTGGTCTCCGCCCGGCTCGGTTTTCGGCCCGGTCTGGACCGTTCTCTACGCGATGATGGCCACGGCGGCCTGGCTCGTGTGGCGCGAGAAGCCCCGAGCCTCGGCCCGGCCCGCATTGGCCGCCTACGCCGCGCAGCTCGGGCTGAACGCCCTGTGGTCGCCGCTGTTCTTCGGCCTCGGCAAGCGCGGCGCGGCATTCGCCGACCTCGTGTTGCTCTGGGGCGCCGCCACAGGCGCCACCGCGCTGTTCGCGCGGCGCAACCGGCTGGCCGCCGCGCTCCTCGCCCCTTATCTCGTCTGGCTCGCCTTCGCGGGCGCGTTGAACTGGTCCGTGTGGCGGCGCAACAAGTGACCGGCCTGCCCGCTCATCCTGAAGCCGCCGCCCGGCTCCGGGCCGCGAACGCCAGCCGCGCGGCCCACAGCCCCAGGAACAGCGCCACCACGGCATAGCCGACGTATTCGAGGTCGACCACGTCGTGGTCGACCAGCACGCCTGCCAGCTCGACAAGCCCGACCCCGAGCGCCACGGCGACCGAAAGCCCGGTGACCGCGATGTTGTAGCGGCGCTCGCGCTCCGCGTCCTGCAGCGCGCGGCGGTACGCGAGGCCCATGAGCCAGCCGTCGAGCGTGTCGAAGAAGCTCATCCCCGCCGCGAAGGCCAACGGGATCGCCAAGGCCGACCACAGCGCCGCCCCGCTGGCCGCCGCCGCGCCCGCGAGCACCAGGAGCGCGATCTCGCTGGCCGTGTCGAAGCCGAGCCCGAACAACAGCCCGACGACGTACATCTGCCACGGCCTCGTGACCAGCTCCGCCTTGCTGGACAGCCAGCCCGAGGAGGACCGTTCCCGGCCCCGCGCCGCGTCCACGAGCGCCCTCAGGTTCAAAAGGCCGACGACCAGCAGGAAGCCGATCGACACCAGCGAGCCGAACAAGCCGAGCGCCTGCCGCGTCGCCGAATCGTCCAAGAGCAGCGGGGCCGCGTACTTCGTCCCCGCCGCCGTCAGCGCCGCCATCGCGAACACCACCGTGGAATGCCCGAGCGCGAACCAGAGGCCGACCGTCTTGGGGGCCGTCCCCCTCTTGACGAGCCTTCTGGTGACGTTGTCCACCGCGGCGATGTGGTCGGCGTCGAAGGCGTGGCGCACGCCGAGGAGCAACGCGGTGAGCAGCACGCCGAGACTCAGCATCCGGCCAGCCTACCAATGCCGCCGCGCGTCCGTCGGAATTGCCGGAGCCGAGCGGCTAGCCTCAGCCCGCCCCCGACGAAACAGCTCAGCCGCCGACAAGGCCGAACGCCTCTGGCAGCGGCCCGTAGAGCTCCTGCAGGGATTTCGCCAGTTCTCGTTTGTCCTGCTCGTCCAGCACCGACAACGGCAGCCCCCGGAACCGCGCGACGATCGATTTCGTCGCCTCGGCCCGGTCTGCGAAAGCGAGCAGCTGGTCCGCGTAGCCGCGCAGCCGCTCCCCTTTCAGACGCAGCTCGTCAAGCCCCTCGGGCACTTCCTCCTCGCAGTCGTCCGCAGTCAGCTGCAGCGCGTGGAAATGGTCCAGAACGCCGTCGGCGAGCTGGCGGTACCGTGTCGCCGAGGCTCGCATGTCCGACGGCCGCAGCGCCTCGCCCGCGCGCATATTGTCCTCGAACCGCCCCACCGGGTCCTCTGAATAATCGCGAGCCACCTGCCCCGCCCCTCTCCTGCGCCGTCTCCTGCCTCTGATCGACCGAACGTACCGGACCCCCGCGAACACGGCAACTGCTGGCTCTGTCGGCCGCATCGGCGAGTCGCGGCGGGATTGCGGCATTCCGAGAGAATATGGCTGGGATGAACGCCACCCCCGAACAACCGGCCGTCGCGAGCACCGGCCTCGGCAGAGTCGCGCACGACGCCGAGCGCCTCGGGCAGCAGCTCGAAGAGCACGCCCCCGCGTGGCTGCGCCCGCACAACCCGGAGAACCGGCTGCCGGTCGTCGCCGCGATCCTCGTGGCGATGGCCCTGCAGTTGGCGATCCCCGACGCGTACGGGCTGCACCCCCGGTGGCTCTTGCCGGGCCTCGAGCTCGCCCTCCTCGCGGTCTTGACGGTGATCAACCCGATCCGGCTGACCCGGTCCACCTGGCTGGGCAAACGGGCCAATATCGCGCTCGTCGCGGCGATCAGCCTCGACAACGCGGCCTCCTCCGCGCTCCTGGACTACCACATCGTCACCGGGCAGACCGGAAAGGACGCCGCCGAGCTGCTCGGCAGCGGGGCGGCCATCTACATCACGAACATCATCGCCTACGGCGTCTGGTACTGGCTGCTGGACCGGGGCGGCCCGTTCGCCAGAGGAGCGGGCAAACACCCCTACCCGAGCTTCCTCTTCCCGCAGATGACCATCGGGCGGCTCGCGCCGAAAGACTGGGTCCCCCGCTTCTTCGACTACCTCTACGTGAGCTTCACCAACGCGACCGCGTTCTCCCCGACCGACACCATGCCGCTCACCCGCTGGGCGAAAGCGCTCATGGCGGCGCAGAGCCTGGTCGCGCTCTCCACCGTGGCGCTCGTGGTGGCCCGCGCGGTCAACGTCTTGAGCTGATCCGCGCTTCGCGCAAAAACTCCGTCACCAGCTGCTGGAATTGGCCGGGCGCCACGTCGTGGGCCAAATGCCCCGCGTCGAGGACCACGTGCCGGGCCGACCGGCTCCGCTGGGCTCTTTTTCGTTCTGCCATCTCGCGCATCTGGCCCGCAGGCGTGACGCCGTGCGCGGCCTCCACGAGCAGCGCCGGCGCCTGGACCGCTGCCCATTCGGCCCAGTAGTCCCGCTTCCCCCATTGCGCCGCGATCGCGCACCACACGTCGATATGCCCGTGCAGCCGGTACCCGCCCGGCGACCCGTCCGCACCGGGAATCCGGTCGAAGGACTCGCGGAAGTACCGCCCGGCGACTGGTCCGACGAGCGCGTCCACCGCATCGTCGTCCGGGAACTCCACCGGCCAGCTCTCCAGCCACGGCTCCCAGGGCCCGAGGGTCCGGCCACGGAAATCCGGAGCCATGTCCTCAACGACCAGCGCCTGGACCAGCTCTGGCCGCGCCGCCGCCAGACACCACGCGTGCAACCCGCCCATGGAGTGGCCGACCACCACCGCAGGGCCGTCCGCGTGCGCCTCCAGCACCGCCGCCGCCTCCTCGACGAAACGCTCGGTCGCGATGCTCCGGCCGTCGCCTGTTTCGAGGTCCGGGCGCTCGCCCCGGCCTCTATGCCACGACGCGTCGTACACGACAACCCTGCCGAGCCCCTGCAGCCACGGCAGGTGCCGCGACCAAGTTCGGCCCCGGCCCATCAATCCGTGCAGCAGCAGGATCGTGGGGCCGGGGCCGAAACTAGAGCCGTAGACGGCGGCGTTATTCTCCAGCGGGCTCACCGGCGGCGGCGAGCACCGGCTCGGCGGTCGCGGTCGCCCGGAAGACGAACTTGGCGTCTTCGCCCGAGCCTTCGCCGTCCCAGCCCTCGACGTCCACGAGGATCGTCTGTCCCGCGCCGAACTCGCCGAAGAGGATCTTCTCCGACAGCTGGTCCTCGATCTCGCGCTGGATGGTCCGGCGGAGCGGACGGGCGCCGAGCACCGGGTCGAACCCGCGCTTGGCCAAGAGCGCCTTGGCCTGGCCGGTGAGCTCGATGGCCATGTCCTTCGCCTTGAGCGCGACGCCGACACGGGCAGTCATGAGGTCGACCATCTGGACGATCTCATCCGTCGTGAGCTGGTGGAAGACCACGATCTCGTCGATACGGTTGAGGAACTCGGGCCGGAAGTGCTTCTTGAGCTCGTCCTGGACCTTCTGCTTCATCCGCTCGTAGTTCGACGTGTTGCCCTCGCCGGAGCTGAAGCCCAGTCCGACCGCCTTCGAGATGTCCGAGGTGCCGAGGTTCGAGGTGAAGATCAGCACTGTGTTCTTGAAGTCGACCGTACGGCCCTGGCCGTCGGTGAGGCGGCCGTCCTCGAGGACCTGCAACAGCGTGTTGTAGATCTCGTGGTGGGCCTTCTCGATCTCGTCGAACAGGACAACGGAGAAGGGCTTGCGGCGCACCTTCTCGGTGAGCTGGCCGCCCTCTTCGTACCCGACGTAGCCCGGAGGCGCGCCGAACAGGCGGGAGGCGGTGAAGCGGTCGTGGAACTCGCCCATGTCGATCTGGATGAGCGCGTCGTCGTCGCCGAACAGGAAGTTCGCCAGCGCCTTGGAGAGCTCGGTCTTCCCGACGCCGGAGGGGCCCGCGAAGATGAACGAGCCGGACGGGCGCTTGGGGTCCTTCAGGCCCGCGCGGGTGCGCCGGATCGCCTTGGCGACCGCCGCGACCGCGTCGCGCTGGCCGATGATCCGCTTGTGCAGCTCGTCCTCCATGCGGAGCAGGCGCGTGGTCTCCTCCTCGGTGAGTTTGAAGACGGGGATGCCGGTCCAGTTGGCCAGCACCTCGGCGATCTCCTCCTCGTCCACCTCGGCGACCACGTCCATGTCCCCCGAGCGCCACTGCTTCTCGCGCTCGGCGCGCTGGGCGACCAGCTTCTTCTCCGAGTCGCGCAGCCCGGCCGCCTTCTCGAAGTCCTGCTCGTCGATCGCGGACTCCTTCTGCCGACGGGTGTTCGCGATCTGCTCGTCGAAATCCCGAAGGTCGGGCGGCGCGGTCATCCGGCGGATGCGCATCCGCGCGCCCGCCTCGTCGATGAGGTCGATGGCCTTGTCCGGGAGGAACCGGTCGTTGATGTACCGGTCCGCGAGCGTGGCCGCCGCCGCGAGCGCCGCGTCGGTGATGGAGACGCGGTGGTGCGCCTCGTAGCGGTCCCGCAGGCCCTTGAGGATCTCGATGGTGTGCGCCACCGAGGGCTCGCCGACCTGGACCGGCTGGAACCGGCGCTCAAGGGCGGCGTCCTTCTCGATGTACTTGCGGTACTCGTCGAGCGTCGTCGCGCCGATGGTCTGCAGCTCGCCTCGGGCCAGCTTGGGCTTGAGGATCGAGGCCGCGTCGATCGCGCCCTCGGCCGCGCCCGCGCCGACCAGGGTGTGCAGCTCGTCGATGAAGAGGATGATGTCGCCCCGGGAGTTGATCTCCTTGAGGACCTTCTTCAGCCGCTCTTCGAAGTCGCCTCGGTAGCGGCTGCCCGCGACCAGCGACCCGAGGTCGAGCGTGTAGAGCTGCTTGTCCTTGAGCGTCTCGGGCACCTCGCCGTGGACGATGGCCTGCGCGAGGCCCTCCACCACGGCGGTCTTGCCGACGCCGGGCTCGCCGATGAGGACCGGGTTGTTCTTGGTCCGCCGCGACAGCACCTGCATGACGCGCTCGATCTCCTTCTCGCGCCCGATGACCGGGTCGAGCTTGCCGTCGAGCGCGGCGCGGGTGAGGTTGCGGCCGAACTGGTCGAGCACGAGCGAGGTGGACGGGGTGCCCGCCTCGCCGCTGCGACCGCCCGCGCCCGCGGCCTCAGGCTCTTTGCCGCCGCCGGAGTACCCGGAGAGCAGCTGGATCACCTGCTGGCGCACCCTGGACAGGTCCGCGCCGAGCTTGACCAGCACCTGGGCCGCGACGCCCTCGCCCTCTCGGATCAGGCCGAGCAAGATGTGCTCGGTCCCGATGTAGTTGTGCCCCAGCTGCAGAGCCTCCCGCAGGGAGAGCTCCAGCACCTTCTTCGCCCTCGGCGTGAAAGGGATGTGCACCGACGGGCCCTGCTGGCCCTGGCCGATGATCTCTTCGACCTGGCTGCGCACCGCTTCCAACGAGATCCCGAGGGATTCCAACGACTTCGCCGCGACGCCCTCTCCCTCGTGGATGAGGCCCAGCAGGATGTGCTCCGTGCCGATGTAGTTGTGGTTGAGCATCCGGGCCTCTTCCTGGGCCAGGACCACAACCCGACGCGCGCGGTCGGTAAATCTCTCAAACATTCCGTGTCACCCTTCTCTGTGCACCGTCAGAAGCAGTCACGACCTCGACGTCTCGCCGAGCTATCTCCACTCTAGTGGCTCTCGACGCCTTCTCGCGGCGAGTTTCGGAGGTCGCGTGAGGAAAATCCATACTTGACCATACCCGACTAAACGCGGCGAGCGCTCGGTTTACTCCATGAGACGGTACGCCCGGAGCGAACACGCCCGAACGGGCGCGGCCGTGGGAAGTTCACTCGCGAAGCAACGCCTCCCCAAGCCGGAAGCAACGCCTCCCCAAGTCGGAGGCGTTGCGCCAGCCCTCGCGAATGAACCTCCGGTCAGCGGCCCTTCGAGTTGTACGCGTCGATGATGTGCTGCGGCACACGCCCACGGGGGGAAACCTCGTAGCCGTTCGACCGCGCCCAGTCCCGGATCGGGCCGAGCTGCTCTTTGTCGACCTTCGCCGCGACCTTCACGGGATTCCCCGCCGCCTTGCGACGACCGCTCACCTTCGTGGCGCTCGAAATCCACGGCTCCAAGAGGTCGCGCAGCTTCGTCGCGTTCTTCTCGGAAAGGTCAATCGTGTAGCTCGCCCCGTCAAGTCCGAATGCGACTGTTTCGGCCGCGACGCTCTCTCCGTCAAGGTCGTCGATAATGGTGACCGTAACTTTTTTCGCCATACTCTTTCCTCATTCTCCTCTATTGCCGCAATACTCTATCTGCCGCGATCCTTCGTCGTCCACACATAGTACGGCACGCACGAAGAAAATCTCCCAAAATCCTCGCGCAGGTTTGTTTTTCACGACTAATTCCCAGACTTCTCTATCGCAAAGAAGCCTTGCGCCACGTGTTGACCAGGTCGGACCACAGAAACATGCCAATTCTGAGCAGGCGCGCGGGCTCCCGCTATGCGGCCCGCACCCGAAACGGAGCCGTCTAAGACTGCGGCCGAGTGACGGGGAAGAGCACCGTGTCCCGGATGCCGAGCCCGGTGAACGCCGTCAAAAGCCGGTCGACGCCGAGCCCGATACCCCCCGCCGGGGGCATGCCGTGCTCCATCGCGGTCAAGAAGTCCTCATCGAGCGGCATCGCCTCGCCGTCGCCCGCGCTGCGCAGGAGGGCCTGCGCTTGGAAGCGCTCGCGCTGGACGACCGGGTCGACGAGTTCCGAGTAGCCGGTCGCGAGCTCGAAACCGCGAACGTACAGATCCCACTTCTCCACCACGCCCGGAATACTGCGGTGCTGGCGAACAAGCGGCGATGTCTCTGCCGGGAAGTGCCGCACGAAAGTCGGCTCCCGCAAGTGGTCGCCGATCAAATGCTCCCAAAGCTCTTCGACTATCTTCCCAGGCCCGGCAGATTTGATCTTTTCCTCGACCAGGCCCGACTTGACCGCCAGCTCGCGCAACTGAGCAACATCGGTCTCCGGAGTCACCTGGACCCCTGTCGCTTCGGAAAGAGACGGGTACATTTCTAAGACGGTCCAATTCCCGCCCACATCATAGGTCGAGCCGTCGGCTAAAACGAGCTCGGTGGACCCGAACGCGCCTTGCGCGACTTCTTGGACCACTTCCCTCGTCAACACGGCCATAGTGTCGTATGTGCCGTACGCCTCGTATGCCTCCAGCATCGTGAACTCCGGAGAATGCGTCGCATCAATTCCTTCGTTGCGAAAATTTCGGTTGATCTCGAAAACGCGCTCCAGGCCGCCGACGAGGCAGCGCTTTAAAAAGAGCTCCGGGGCTATTCTCAGATAGAAGTCGATGTCCAACGCGTTCGAATGGGTGATGAACGGCCGGGCGGTCGCGCCGCCTTGGATCGTCTGCAGGATCGGAGTCTCCACCTCCAGGAAGCCGCGCCGCTCAAGCGCGCCGCGCAGCTCGCGGAGCACCGCCACGCGGGTGCGCGCTATGTTCCTGGCCTCCGGGCGCATGATGAGGTCGAGATAGCGCTGGCGCACCTGCGTCTCTTCCGACAACTCTTTATGCGCGACAGGAAGCGGGCGCAGCGCTTTGGCGGCGAACTGCCAGCTGTCCGCCATCACGGAGAGCTCCCCGCGCTTCGAGCTGATCACTTCGCCCCGCACGGAGACGATGTCGCCAAGGTCCACATCGGCCTTCCACCGGGCCAACGCCTCCTCGCCGACCCCGTTCAAGCTGATCATGGCCTGCAGCCGAGAGCCGTCGCCCGCCTGCAACGTCGCGAAGAGGAGCTTGCCCGCGTCGCGCTGGAAGATCACCCGGGCCGCCACGGTTGCGACGACCCCGGTGGACGCGCCCGTCTCCAGGTCCGCGAACTGCTCGCGGATCTGCGGCAACGTGTGCGTGATCGCCAACTCGACCGGGTACGGCTCGTCGCCCCTGGCGAGCACGCGGTCCCGCTTCTCCCGGCGGATCCGCAATTGCTCGGGCAGGTCGAGGTCTTCAGCGGTCTGATCAGTCACGGAGGAACAGCGTACCTGCTGCTACCAGTGGGCGGCGAACGTGGCCGTGTCCCGTTTCGCATGGGGAGCCGAAGCGGCCGCGAAGGCTCGGCGGGCCGCCCGCAGCGCCGCGAAACCGCCCACCACGTCCGACACCCGCTCAAGCCCCATGGCGCGGAGCCTGCGCGTCGCGTGCAGCGAGCTCAGGCCGTTCGCGCTGACCAGGATCCACCACGCGTCGGCAGCCGACGCGCGGCACAGGCTCTCGTCGCTCCCGGGGGCGCACCGCGCGGCAAGGGCGAACTGGTCCACCGCGAGAGCGCCCGCCAGAACGCCTTGGCCGGACCGTGCGGCCTGGGAACGGATGTCGACGAGCACCGCGCCCGCGTCGAGGGCGAGCCGGACGTCCTCCGGCGAAAGCCGCTCGGCGACTGCGGTACGAGGAGCGTGGGTCAAGGCTGGGAGCGCCACTGCGATTGTCTTTCTGCGTCGAGACTGTGTGCCGGAACGAGGTGCCCGAAACTGCGTGTCCGAAAAATAGGGAAAACGAGGCTGGGTTCAGCGACAACAGCGACACAGACATGCGACGGCCAGGGCGGGGGGAACCGATGCCCTTGGCTGCATGTCCTCAGTATGCGGCGCGGCGGCGCATAACGCAAGCGCTGGGGGCGCCTCCCGCGAGCCAGACTTGCGAGCTTGCGAGCCAGGCTCGTGGGGGAGGGGTTATTTGCCCGCGCGGGCGTGTCGCTCGAACACCATCCGCAACCCGGTCAACGTCAGCCAAGGATCGTGCGCGCACGGCGTGTCCAGCTCGTCGACGAGCAGCGGGGCAAGCCCGCCGGTGAGCACCACGCGCGGCGGATGCGGCGCTTCGAGCGCGGCGACCATGCGCCGGACCAGGCCGTCCACTTGGCCCGCGAAGCCGAACAGGACGCCGGACTGCAACGACTCCACGGTGCTCTTGCCGATCACCGATCTCGGATGGGTCAGCTCCACCTTTGGCAGCGCGGCAGCGCACTGCGCGAGCGCGTCCACCGAGATCGCCATGCCGGGCGCGATGGCCCCGCCGAGGAACTCCCCCTTCGCGGAGACCGCGTCCACCACCGTGGTCGTGCCCATGTCCACCACCACGCAGGCGGTCTGGAACTGGTGGAACGCGGCGAGCGCGTTCACCACCCGGTCCGCGCCGACCCCTTTCGGATTGTCCACGAGCAGCGGCACCCCGGTGCGCACTCCTGGCTCGACCATGAGCGACCTGCGCCCGGCGAAATGCCGGGGAATCATCAGGCGCAGCTCGCGCAGCAAGGCGGGAACTGTGGAGAGCGCGGCGACCCCGGTGACCCGGTCGACCCGTTCGCCGAGGAACCCCTCCACCGCGAGGTAGATCTCGTCGCCGGTGAGCTTCGGGTCGGTGTGCACCCGCCACGAGTCGACGAGCCGCGCCGAGCCGCCCGCCCCCTCGAACAAACCCAACGACACATTGCTGTTGCCGATGTCGAAGACGAGCAGCATCAGCTCGCGCCCCCGTCGGCAGGCGCAGGGCCGCCGAGGCGCACCGGCATGTTGTCGATCAATCGCGTCTTGCCGCAGCGGGCCGCGACGAGCAGTCGGGCCTCGCCCGGCTCCGTCGCGCCGCTCGGATCGACGGGGCTCAAATCCATAGGGCGCAGCTCGGGGTCGCGCAGCTCGAGGTAGTCCACCTCCAGACCGGGGTAGCCGTCGAGCGTCCTGCGGGCAGCTTCGAGCGCGGCGGCCCCGCCGCGCGCCCCCGCGTCCGCCCCCGCGCGCAAGGCCGCCGAGAGCCCCAACGCCTGTTCCCGCTCTTGCGGGCTCAAAAAGACATTGCGGGAGGAGAGCGCGAGGCCGTCCGGCTCCCGCACCGTCGGAACTCCCAACGCGGCCACCGGCAGGTCGAGGTCCTTGATCATCGCCCGGATCAACGTGAGCTGCTGGTAGTCCTTCTCCCCGAACAGCGCCCATGCCGCTCCGGAGGCCGAGAGCAACTTCAGCACGACGGTCAGCACGCCGGTGAAATGCCCCGGACGGTGCGCCCCCTCCAGCTCGTCGGCGAGCGAGCCCGGAACCACCTGCGTCCCGCCCCATCCCGACGGGTACATCGACGCCGGGCCGGGGGTGTAGACGACCCGCACCTTCTTCTCCTGGAGCGCGTCGAGGTCGGCGGCGAGCGGCCTCGGGTAGCGCTCGAAGTCTTCGCCCTGCCCGAATTGCAACGGGTTGACGAAGATAGAGACGACCACCGTGGCGTGCGGCAGCCGCTTCGCGTGGTCGACCAATGCCAAATGCCCTTGGTGCAGCGCGCCCATCGTGGGGACCAAGGCGACATGCTTCCCGACTGCTCGCAGCCGATCGGTGAGCTCCCGCAGCTGTTGCGGGCTGTGGCACAGGACAGGGTCGCTATGGCCGAGGGACAGTTTCGTCATTTCTTCCGCCTCTCTCCGATGGAGCACGGCACACGCGCGAGCGATCAGTTCGCCTCGTCGTCCGACATCTGGGCTTCCGACATCTGGGCGCGCCTGCGCCGCCCATGGTATCCGGCTGCTTCGTCCGGAGTGAGCCGGGAGAGCAACTCTCCGACGGAGTGCCCGGAAGCATGCGCGCCCGCGAGCGCCGCCGCAGCGGCAGCCGCGTCATGCCCTCCGGTGGACGCGGCTGCCTCGCCGCCCTCTGCGGACTTCGCCCTGCGTCCGCCGCGCGATTCATTCGGCTTGGCCCGGCCACTGGCCTTGCCCGCGTGCTTCGATTTCTCCGATTTGCCGTGCGCCGCCTCTGCTTGAGGCTGCGGCGCAACCTCGACATGCTCAGGCTCCAGCTCGTGTGCGACGGGCTCCGGCTCGGGCTCGGCAGGCTCCGGCGCGGACACCAAGGGCTGCGGCGCAACCTCGACATGCTCGGGCTCCGGCTCGGGCTCGGCAGGCTCCGGCGCGTGCGCGGCAGACTCCGGCTCGGACACCAAGGGCTGCGGCGCGACCTCGACATGCTCAGGCTCCGGCTCGTGCGCGGCAGGGCCAGACTCCTGCACAACTAGCTCCGGCTCGGCGGGCTGGCTGTACCAGCTCGGGTACTCGCTCGAAGATTCGGCTTCCGTCTCTTGCTCAGTGGTCGGCTGGGCGTACCAGCTCGGGTAGTCGAGCGCCTGCGCGGTCTCGTGCGCGACCGGCTCCGGCTGCTGCGAGGCGGCTGGCTGCTCCTCCGCCCAGTTTTGCGAGCCCTCCCAAGCAGCTCCCTGAGGCTGCTGTTGCTGCCAAACGACCGGCTGCTCCACGGGCGGGCGCTCCTCCACGACCGGCTCCGGGGTTTGCGCGACCGGCTCGGCGATTGGCTCAGCCTCGGCGACTGGCGCGACGGGCTCGGCCTCGGCGACCTGCGCGAGCGGCTCCGGCTTCGGCGTCTCGAACTGCCCTTGGCCCACGCCCGTGTGCTGCGGCTGCGCAGGCTCTCGGCGCCCTTGGTCGGATTGCGATGGCAGCCAGAGCTTCGGCGGGCCGGGCTCTCCTCCGCCCGAAGGAGGCGCCCCCGCCCCGCTCGCAGTCCCCCACTCGCGGGGCTCGTGCGAAGAACCCCCGCTCGGGGGATCCTCTGCGGCACGTTTGCGCGGCTGGGCCTCGTGGGCGCCGAGCGACTGGCGCGCCACCAAAAGCTCGTCGAGACGGGTCGCCCGCGCCTTGAGCGCGGGCTGGTCGTATTCGAGGTCTTGGTCCAGCAGCTCCTGGAGCTGGCTTCGGAGCACCACGACCTGTTGTTGCAGCTCCGCGAGGGCGTTGTGCGTTGTCGTGTCGGCCTCTGCGGTGAGCTGTCTGCGCAGCTCGTTCTCCAGCGAAAGCTCGTAATGGTGCCTCGCCGCGATCTCCCTTTCGAGCTGCAGGTCGTAGATCAGCTTGTAGTCCGAGGCCTTCGCGGAGACCAGCTCCGCCTTGCGCCGCGAGTGGTCGGCGATGAACGCCCACCCCAGCGCCGCCCACAGGGCGAAGACGAAGCCGAACCGCATCAACGTGTCGTTCCCGGTGTAGATCACCGCGACGCTCGCGACCACGGCGAAGACGAAGCAGGCCGCGTACGCCACGCCCAACAACGCCCCCCCGCTCGTCTTCTTCCGGCGACGCTCCAGCGCGGGCTCGGTCATGCGACCGCCCTACGGAAGCCCTTCTTCGGAGCGAAGAGGACAAAATTCGAACGCATGGTGAAGACCATACCTCCCAAACGCCGTATCCACCGGGACACGAGCAAGAACATACACAGAAAGTTCCCCAGATACGGCGAGAAGTTCCCCAGATACGGCGAGAGGCCGGGCCCGGGCGGGCCCGGCCTCTCGCCGTGTCTGGAAGGGGATATCACTCGCAGGCGGTGCGCAAACGCCCGACCGAGTCGTTGTACTCGGAGATCGCGCCCTGGATCATGTCGCCGTTCTGGTTGTCGATCAGGTAGATCCAGTCGTCGGACGCGTGCGCCAGGTCGGTCAGCGCGGCGACGATGTCGCTCGGGAACCCGGAGGTCGGGACGGTGGAGCGGATCTTGTCGAGAGCGCCCTGGTAGCCCGCTCGGGCGGACTCGCTGGCAGCGGCCAGGTCGTCGTCGCTCCAGCTGGCGTTCTCGACGGCGGCCAGGTCGTTGAACTTCTTCGTGTCCTTCGCGACCTGGGCGGTCACCTCGCGGGAGAAGGTGCAAGCAGCAGCTTTGACCTGGGCCGGGTTGGACGGCTTCGCGGGGGCCGGGGCCTCAGGGGCCGCAGTCGCGGAAGAGCTCGGCGCGGCGGAGGAAGACGGCTTCACAGCCGGGGCGTCCTCGTCCTCGCCGTTCGGCTCGGCGGCGTCCTGGTCCTCGGCCTCGGACGGCTTCGGCGCAGAAGAGCTGGCGTACGGGTTGTACGAGGTGGCCGGAGCCGGGCTGCCAGTCGTGCTCGCGCCCGTGCTCGCGGAAGGAGCGGAGGTCGACGTGGCGGTGGTCTCCGACGTGGGAGTGGTGTCGTCGTCGGGGTCCGCCATAGCGTGTCCCGGAAGCGTCAAAAACATCCCCGCGCCAGCGAGGGACAAGAAACTAACAGCGCTGACCCATGCATTCTTCATAGGCACAGAGAGTACACGGTGGATTCTGGGATCAACCTTGTAAGCCCCTGTGAATTTATCGTGTCGCCTCACAGCCCGTGTTCTCACGACCCCGCGCCGGAGGATGCGCCGCCGCGCGGATCGTCATGGCCCCCATGCGGGGCACGGCAGCATCTGCGCAGCCACAAAGCCCCCGCAACGAGCGCTGCCGAGCAGAAAACCCCGATGAGGCCGCCGGGGAGGTTCCGCTCGGCGATCAAAAGCTGGCCCTTGTGCAGCAGCGCGTCCATCCCCAACGCGGCCCAGAATCCGAGGACGAAGGCGCCTGCGAACACCGAAGCCGCCGCGAGCGCCCCTGCCCGCGCCACGAAAACAGGTGGGACGAGGCCCGGCCCGACGCCGATCCTGTTGTCCCGCACCCTCGCTCTCAGATAGCTGCCGAGCCCCGCCTCGACAAGGCCTGCCGCCAAGAGCGGCACCCCGGCGCTCGCCGCCACCGGCATGGTCCGAAGCCCCGGCCAGCACAACGCCACGAGCACGCCGACAAGGGCGCAGCCAACGCACTCGACGAAGCCGATCTGTTTCAACGCAGTCCGATCCGACTCATAGCAGGCGCAGGGCGCCGAGGGAGAGCGTGAGCGAGGTCCGGCGCACCGAGGTCCGCTCGGAAGCCGCGAGCGACTCGACGAGCTCTTTCACCGAGACATCCCAGTCCCGGGCGGCCAAACGCGCCTCCGGCTGCACATCGAGCCACGGGACCAGGACGAACGCCCGCTGATGCGCCCGAGGATGCGGCAGCAGCAGCTCGGGCTCGTCCGCCAAGATCGAGGCCCCGTCCTCCCCGTAGCAGGCGATCACGTCCACGTCCAGCGTCCGGGGCCCACGGAAGGCCTCGCGTTTCCGGGCGGCCAGCGTCTCGATCCGCTGCGCCTCGCGCAGCCAGTCCATGCTGCCGAAGCCAAGATCGGACACCACGAGCACCGCGTTGAAGTAGTTCGGGCCGACCGCGCCCCACGGATCTGTCTCGTAGACCGGGGAGCCCGCCCGGACTCGCTCGCCAAGCGCCGCGACCGCGAGCTGCAAATACCCCAGCCGGTTGCCCAAATTGGACCCGATGGAGAGCACTGCCGTGGTCATACCCTCCGTTATACAGCCACCTCGGAGTCCGAGGCGCGGAAGCCTCAGCCTTGCGCCGTCCTTCTCGACCGGCGCGCCACGACGGCGACGTCACCGAACGGGACCGGGATCGGGGCCTTCGGCTTGTGGACGGCGGCCTCGACGGCGTACACCCTCGGGTCGCGCATCACGTCTTCCGCGATCTCGGCGGCGAGGCCCTCGATCAGCTTGCGCGGCGGGCCGCCCACGATCTCCGCCGCCCGCACCGCGAGCGCGCCGTAGTCCACTGTGTCTTCGAGGTCGTCGCTGCTCGCGGCTTTGGCCAGATCGCACCAAAGCGTGATGTCGACGACGAACTCCTGCGGGACCGCCCGCTCCTCGTCGCTGTAGCCGTGACAGGCCCAGACAGAGACGCCACGCAATTCGATCCGGTCAGCCATGGGTCCACGTTATCAATCGCGCCGAACGGGCCCGCCTGCCCCGGCGGCGCCCTCCCTCGTGAAAGCCGCCGCAGCCGCAGCAGCAGCCCGATTCGGACGGGGAGCATGCACGCGCGCGCCCCACGCCCCGAGCGCCGCCGCCAGCGCGGTCACAGCGACCGTCCCCGCCTCCCGCCAGGCGAGCTCTGCCTCGTCGGAGGCCGCGTCCCCGGAGACGAGCGAGCGCCCCGAGCCGAGGAACCGCTTGCGGGACGCGCCGACCAGCACCGGGAACCCCAGCTCGCGCAGCTCGCCGAGGCCTCGGATCAACGCCCAGTTCTCAGCCGCGTCTTTGCCGAAGCCGAGCCCCGGGTCGAGGACGATCTGATCGCGGCGCACGCCTGCGGCGAGCGCGGCCTCCGCCCGGACGAGCAGCTCGTCCGCCACATGCCGCACGGTGGTCCCGCCACTGCGGTAGCTGTGGTCGCGTGTCGGAGCCCCCGGCCAGTGGCCGAGCACCAGCCACGCGCCTGATTCCGCCACGGCGGGAGCCAGGCCAGGATCGCACAAGCCGCCCGACACGTCGTTGACCATGCTCGCGCCCTGCGCCAAGACGGCCCGCGCGACGCCCGCGTCGCAGGTGTCCACACTGACGAAAACCCCTTCGGCGGCCAACGCCGAGACGGCAGGGAGGATTCGGCCGAGCTGCTCCTGCGCGCCGACCTGCGATGCTCCGGGCCGAGTCGACTCGCCGCCGACGTCCACGATGTCGGCCCCTTCTGCCGCGAGGCGCACGCCCTCGGCCACCGTCTCCTCGACCTCCTCCCGCCCCGCCCCGGAGAAGGAGTCCGGCGTGCAGTTGAGGACGCCCATGATCATGAAGTCGGATGTCATGGGCGGAGGATAAACCCTAGCGCCTCCGCCCGAGAGGACGGATTGGTCCGCAAGAGGCCGCGAACCGCCGACGTCGTCACTTTGGCCGATTGCTGCCGGTCGCCACGGATCTGCATGCACAGATGCTCGGCCTCCACCACGACGATGACCCCTCGGGGCCGCAGATGCTCCATCAGCGCGTCCGCGACCTGCGAGGTCAGTCGTTCCTGGATCTGCGGGCGGCGGGCGTAGAGGTCGACGAGCCGGGAGAGCGTCGAGAACCCCACCACCGAACCGCCGACGCCCGGGATGTAGCCGACGTGCGCGGCGCCGTGGAACGAGAGCAGATGGTGCTCGCAGACCGATTGCACCGTGATGTCTTTGACCAGCACCAGCTCGTCGTGGTCGGCCGCGAAGCTCTCCCCGAGCACATCCTTGGGGTCTTGTTCGAGGCCGGAGAACAACTCGCGGTAGAGCTTCGCGACTCGGGCGGGGGTGCCGGTGAGGCCTGGGCGGTCCGGGTCCTCGCCGACCGCGAGGAGCAATTCGCGAACTGCGGCCTGCGCCCGCTTCTCGTCAAAGGCTGGCGCCTGCTTGTCCAAGGCCGAGGCCGGTTCGTCGGAACTGCTCACGGAAACCCCAGCCGCTCAGCCAGCCTGGTGGGGCTGGCCTGCGGGCAGGTTGGAGGAAGCGGGCACCGGCGCGAGCGACGGGCTCGGCGCTGGTTCCGCCGGGCTCTGCGCCTGTCCTGGAGCTTGGCTCGGGGCCTGGCCCTGCGCGTGCTGCGGCAGGATCGGCGGCCAGTGCTCGCCGCGCTCGAGGGCGAGCTCTCTCGGAGTCTTCACCGGCGGACGGTCGGACGGAGTCCGCTCCCCGAACACGTCGAAGGCCGTGATCTTCGGCCGCTTCTTCACCGTGACGAGGATTTCCTCAAGCTCGCGTTGGTGCAGCGTCTCCTTCTCCAAGAGCTGCGAGGCCAGCGTGTCGAGCTCGTCGCGGTACTCCACCAACGCGGCCCACGCCTCGGTGTGCGCCGCCTCGATGAGGTCGCGGACCTCCGCGTCGATCTCCTTGGCGACCTCGTGCGAGTAGTCGGAGCGCTGCCCCATGGCCCGCCCGAGGAAGGGATCCTCCTGCTCGTCGCCATAGCGGACCGCGCCGAGTTTGGAGCTCATCCCGTACTCCATGACCATCGTGCGGGCGATCTTCGTGGCCTGCTCGATGTCGGAGGAGGCCCCCGTGGTCGGCTCGTGGAAGACCAGCTCCTCCGCCGCCCTGCCGCCGAGCATCATGACGAGGCGGGAGATCAGCTCGGACCGGGTCGCGAGCCCCTTGTCGTCCTCCGGAACGCTCACCGCGTGCCCGCCGGTGCGCCCTCGGGCGAGGATCGTCACCTTGTAGACCGGGTCGAGGCCGGGCATCGCCCAGCCCGCGAGCGTGTGGCCTGCCTCGTGGTAGGCGACGATCTTCTTCTCGAGCTCGCTGATGATCCGGCTCTTGCGGCGCGGGCCGCCGATCACGCGGTCCACCGACTCCTCAAGCGCGGCGGTCGTGATGAGCTGGCCGTTCTCGCGGGCGGTGAGCAGCGCCGCCTCGTTGAGCACGTTCGCGAGGTCCGCGCCGGACATGCCGACCGTCCGCTTGGCGAGCCCTTCGAGGTCCGCTTCCGGCGCGATGGGCTTGCCCTTCGAGTGCACCGCGAGGATGGCGCGCCTGCCCGCGATGTCCGGGTTGCCCACCGGGATCTGCCGGTCGAAGCGACCGGGGCGCAGCAGGGCCGGGTCGAGGATGTCCGGCCGGTTGGTGGCCGCCATGACGATCACGCCTTGGCGCTCCGAGAAGCCGTCCATCTCGACCAGGAGCTGGTTGAGGGTCTGCTCCCGCTCGTCGTGGCCGCCGCCGAAGCCCGCGCCGCGCTGGCGCCCGACCGCGTCGATCTCGTCCACGAAGATGATGCAGGGACTGGCCCCCTTGGCCTGCTCGAAAAGGTCGCGGACCCTGGAGGCTCCGACGCCGACGAACATCTCGACGAAGTCCGAGCCGGAGATGGTGAAGAACGGGACGCCCGCCTCGCCCGCCACCGCGCGGGCGAGCAAGGTCTTGCCGGTGCCGGGCGGGCCGAACAGCAGCACGCCGCGCGGGATCTTCGCGCCGAGCGCCTGGTAGCGGGCGGGGTTTTGCAGGAAGTCTTTGATCTCGTAGAGCTCCTCGACGGCCTCGTCCGCGCCCGCGACATCGGCGAAGGTGACCTTCGGGACGTCCTTGGAGAGCTGCTTGGCGCGCGATTTGCCGAAGCCGAAGCCCCTCGGCGAGTTTTGCATCCGAGTGATCGCGAAATAGAACAGCACCCCGATGAGCAGGATCGGGCCGTACAGGACCAGCATCTGGGAGAGGAAGCCCGGATCGTTGTTGACGACGTCGTATTTGCCGTTGCCCCCGTTGTCCTTGCGCAGCTGCTCGAGCTTGCCGAAGACCGTGTCCAAGGCCCCGCCCGGGACCGCCGCGTAGATCTTCGTCTTGCCCTTGGTGCTCTCCGCAGGCTTTTCCAGCTCGATGCGCAACTGCTGCTCGGCGTCTTCGAGCACGGCGGATTTGATGTTCTTCGGGTCGTCGAGCTGTCGCATCGCGACAGAGGTCTCGACCTGCTCGAAGCCCTTGGTGTCGTCGCTCACGTAGGAGAAGATCCGCCAGATCGCCAACGCTGCGGCCACGAACACGACTATGCGGATCAGTGCCGATCGGTTCATGTTCTCGTTCGGTCGGTCAGGACCTGTCCTCTCGTTCTCTGGTTCGTCCGCGGCGGGGCCGCTGAAGCAATGCGTCCCGTATACCGGAAGTTCTAGTCTAGGCTACGCGAAGGCGCCGACGAGTTCCGCCGTCTGTTCACGAGCAGCTGAAATATCGCCCCGCCCCGCGCCTTCGAAGGGCAGTCCGCCCCGCCCAGCCGAAGCCCCGCCTCGTCGTGATCTCGCCCACAAGCCGAGGTAGCATGGCGGTGTCCGAAGACGACATGGAAGGAGACCTCGATGGGCCCCTCGCGCATCTTTGCCGTGGTCGGGCTGTGCGCCGCGACGCTGGCGGCGCCTGCCCCGCTCGCCCCGGCCGCGCCCGCAGGCGCCTCGTGCCCCGCTGTCGGCGCCATCGACGACCTGCTCGGCGACATCCGCTTCGACCTCGGCAACCTGCGGGGCGTGTTGGACAACGTCTACGCGAGCCCGGACGTGAAGAAGCACGACGAGGACTTCCGGCTCAACCTCCTCGTGAACGCCGTCGGGCGGCTCAAGGACGCGGCGGGCCAATCCGGCAGCGGCGAGGCGCGGCGCGCCGCCGCCGAGGTCGAGGCGGGCTTCGAGGCGCTGAAGTCGGCCGTCCACGATCAATTCGTCGTCCTGCAGGACGAGCATTACGACTTCTACAGCTCGATCCACTACCGGTCGCCCCGGCTCGCGGGCGGCACGCCAGCCGCGCCCGAGGCCTACGACGCGATCGACGCGTTGGACGACCAGCGCCAAGCCTTCGCCGACCTGGCAGACGGGCTGCGCGCAAGGCTCGGCTGCGCCGCGCCGCGCGACGACGAGGACCGGCCGGACGGGACTGGGCCCGACGAGACCGGGCCGGACGGGACTGCGCCGCAATGCCGGTTCCACCCCGGCTCCTACCAATGCGACGCGACCGGGAGCATCGAGCACTAGCCCTGCCTCGGCTGGCACAAAGCCATCGGCTCGGCGCTCGCGACGGTCCCGCGCAGAAGCTGCCACGGGATCAGCGGTCGTCCCACTGGCGCAACTCGCGTTTGAGGATCTTGCCGGACTGGTTCCGAGGCAGATCGTCGACGAAGACATACCGCTTCGGAGCCGCCTGCGGCGAGAGCCGGTCCGCGACGAACGCCCGGAGCTCCTCCTCCGCCACCGGCGGCGAAGCCACGACGAAGGCGGTGACCGCCTCGATCCATTTCTCGTCGGGCAGTCCGACGACGGCCGCCTGCTGCACGGCCTCGTGCCCGTGCAGCACGTCCTCGACATGGCGGGGGGCGATGTTCACCCCGCCGCTGTTGATGATGTCTTTGATCCGGTCGACGATCGTGATGTACCCCTCGTCGTCGATCTCCGCGAGGTCGCCGGAGTGGAACCAGCCGTTCCGGAACGCCTCGACGGTCTCCGTCTCTTTCCCCCAGTAGCCCGAGCAGAGCTGCGGCGACGAGTAGACCACCTCGCCGCGCCCCCCTGGCCGCACGTCGTCGCCCTGCTCGTCGACAACGCGCAGCGTCACGAACCGCACCGGCCTGCCGCACGACTGCGGACGTTTGGCGTGCTCGTGCGGGCGCAGCACCGTCGCGAGGGGCCCGATCTCCGATTGGCCGAAACAGTTGTAGAAGCCGGCGCCGGGCAGTTGGCTCCGCAACGAGGACAGCGTCGCCGCAGGCATGACCGACGCTCCGTAGAAGGCTTTCTTGAGCCCAGAGAAGTCCCGCCCGGCCAGGTCGCCGCGCTTCGCGAACGCGATCCACACCGTCGGCGCGAGGAAGACGGCCCCGTTGCCGTGCCGTTCGAGCGTGTCGAGCACCGTGTCGAGGTCGGGCGTGCGCAAGATCGTGCTCGTGGCTCCCACCATGAGGTACGGCATCAGGAAGGTGTGCATCCCCGCAGAGTGGTAGAGCGGCATCGGATGCAGCGGCCGGTCGTGCTCGGCGCAGCCGAGCGCTTCGACAGCGGACAGGTACTCGTAGAGCAAAGCCCGATGCGTCATCATCGCGCCCTTGGGGCGCGACGTCGTTCCCGAGGTGTACAGCAGTTGGGCGAGATCGGTGTCGGCGACTTCGCCCGGAGCCTCGGGGACTGGGCCGCTCGTCGCGAGCGCCAAGAACGAGTCCGCCGCGCCGAAGAGCGGCATCGCGGTGTCGACGCCGGGCACGACGAGTTTTTCGAGGCCAGGCCTCAGCTCGGGGTCGCTGAGGACAGCCGCCGCCCCGCATTGCGCGAGCAAGTAGGACAGCTCCTCCCCTGACAAGGCGTAATTGACCGGGACGTGCACCAAGCCCGCCCGGGCGCACGAGAGGAACGCGATGGCGTACGCGTCGGAGTTGCGGCCGTAGGCGGCGACCCGGTCGCCCTTGCGCAGACCTCGCCGCAGCAGCTCTCTCGCCCCTCGTGCGACGGCCTCGTCGAGCTCCCGGTACGTCCACGACCGGTCCTCGAAGAGGATGGCCACGCGGTCGGGCCACCGCTTGGCCCCCACCGCGACGACCGTGTCGACCGTCGCGGTCCTTGTGAACCGGTCGACCAGTGTCTCCGCACGCTGACGCATTCGCATCGTGTCCTCTCCAGCGATAATCCGCATCCAGGCGTGTCCGCAACGCCGTCCGGCCTTGCGCCGCGTCCAATGCTGCACAATGGCGCGCCCGCCAGCTGTTCCATATCTGGACACTCGCAGGATCGGCATACGGGTAGCGTCGAGCGCTATGACGACCACAGACAGCCAGGGGCCGGTTCTCGCTGCGCCAGTGCTCACGACACCAGTGCTCATTGCAAGAACCGGGCCGACCGTCCGGATCACGCTCAACCGCCCCGACCGGTACAACGCCATCGACGAGGCGCTCGCGGCCCAGTTCCGCAGCGCCGTCGAGGCGGTCGCCGCCGACCCCGAGGTCCGGGTCGTGGTCCTCCAGGGCGCGGGACGCGCGTTCTGCGCAGGCGGGGACGTCCTCGACATGGCCTCGGCGGAGGCCCCCGGCGAATACCTTCGCCAGCTCGCCACGACCATCCACGCCGCGCTCGAACAGCTCGCGACGCTGCCCGTCGTGGTCGTCGCCGCCGTGCGGGGCGCGGCCGCGGGCGGCGGCCTCGGCCTCATGCTGGCCTGCGACCTCATTGTCGCGGGCGAAGGCGCGACGTTTTCCGCCGCATACGGGAAAGTGGGCCTCACACCCGATTGCGGGTTGTCGACCCGGCTCCCGGAGGCGATCGGCATGCAGCGGGCGCTCGCGATGGCCGTCGGCGGCAAGACGCTGACCGCGAACCAAGCCCTGGACTGGGGGCTGGTCACCGATGTCGTCCCCGACGAGTCGCTCGAAGCCCGCGCCGAAGAGCTGGTCGCAGCAATCCTGGCGGAAGCGCCGAGGGCGTTGGGCGGAGCGCGGCAGCTGCTCCGCGCCGCGCGGCGCTCCCCGTTCTCCGACGCGTTGGCAGCCGAGGCCGAGACGATCGGCCTGCACGGCGAACACGAAGAGGCACGTCGGCTGACCGCCGCGTTCGCCGCGCGGCGCAAACGCGGCTAAGGGCGGCTCGCGTCGACGCGGTAGCGGCGGATAGCGCTGTACAACGTCGTGCGGCTCATCCCGAGATACTCGGCGGCCAGCCGCTTGTTGCCGCCCGTCCGCCGCAGCGCCTCGACAACGGCGTCCCGCTCCGCTTGTTCGAGCGGCGTGAGCCGACGGCGGAAATCCGCCCGGCGGTACGGCTCGGGCAAATCGGCGACGGTGATTTCGCCGCACGCGCGCAGACGCCCGACCTGTGACACCACAGCGGCCAACTCGGCGAGGTTGCCCGGCCACTCCTGCCGGGTGAGCACGTCCACAGCGTCCGTCGACAGATGCGCGCCGCTGTCCTGGCCGAGCATCGTCCTGATGAACGCCGGGATGTCGCCGCGCCGCGCGCGCAATGGCAGCAGCTCGACATGGTCGTGGCACAGCGCGACCAGCCGGGCGTGCTCGCCGCCGAGCTGGGCGAGCGGCCCGCTCGTGAGGACCACACTGGCTTCGGACCCCGCTGCGCCGATGGCGACAGCCAGATGCCGGGCGAGCGACGGGCTGAGCAGGTGCACGTCCTCGATGACGACCGCCTGCGAGGAGGCCAGGGCCGTGCGCGCCTCGGCCAGCCAGGACGACGGCGACTGGCCTGACTGACCTCGGTCTGCCTGACCCCTGTCCGCCTTGCCTCTGTCCGCGGAGTCGAAAGCGGGCAGCCACGCCGTCGCCGCCCCCTCCACGAGCCTGCGGGCCTCGGTGGTGCGCCCCGTGCCCGGCTCTCCCGCGATGATCGTGACCGACGACGAGGCATGGGGCGCCTGCGGCGGAACCGAGACGACATCCCGCTTCGCGGCCTCGAAGTCGAGCACCAGCACCACGCCGCCCTGCTTGCACTCGGCCTCGACCCTCGCCGTGCCGCCGCGCAACTCGACCGTCGTCATGGTGGTGGCGGCCCGCCGCGTCACAGAGTCCGCGACAGCCCGCAAGGCGATGTGGTCGGCCTGGGTGAGCAGACTGGCGGCGGCGTTATTGGTGAACAGCGATGTGGCGCCGATGACGACGACCGGGGCGCCGGGGCGCTGGCCGCAGCTGATGCGGAAGGCGTCGACCAGCGCATGGTCGTCGGCGCTGGCCCGCGCGGCCAATTCGCGCTCGATCTCCCGAACTGTGGCCACGACGAACGGCTCGATCAGCGCGGTGTCCTCGGCCGCCACACAGCTCATGTCCAGCACGCCAGCGAGGCGCTTGGTGACCGGGTTGACGACGGGATGCCCGTAGCAATGGAACCCGCGCAACGCCTCGGCGTAGTGCTCGGGCCCGTTGATCCGCAATCCCTCGCGCGTCTCGACGACCGTGCCGACGCAATTGGTGCCCGCCGTCTCCTCCGCGAGGACACGGCCGACCGTGACGCCCGACCGCTCGACGTGGTTGCGAATCATCTTGTCCCCGGCGCGGATATCGACCACGCGCGCGTTCCGGTCGCCGAGGACGAGCACGAACCCCGTGCCTGCGAGCTTGTCGAGGACGCCGTCGAGCACAGTCGCGGACGCTTCGGCGATCTGGCCGTGACCCGCCTCGCCGAGCGTCCGGTCGTCGTCCAGGCACGAGCGCGGATCGACCCCGCAAAGACGCGACCGCCGCCATGACTCGGCTATCGCCCGAGCACGTGGCTCCTGATCAGTCCTCATAACGCCATCCTGAATATCTCTGGCACAAAATGCGCTTCACGTCTCTCCCTTGTCTTAAGATAACAGATATGTGATGCACACCATGAATTCTATCCTTTTTGACTGACATCATTGACCAACGACATTGACAGAAACGGGGGGAGCCGCCGATCGAACTAGCCCCCCGCACAGCCCCGACCATGCGGGCGGAAGTGTCCATTTTTCAAACATCGGACAACGGAAATCCGCGAATATGCTGCATCAACGCAGACGACACCGACGGCGGGACAGACCTTGCACACGGAGCACACGTGCTGCGATTTCAGAAATCAAGGAGGACGACTGATGGCTCGAGGAACGGCGCCGAACAGGCAGAGGGCCGCTGCGGCGGCCTTCCCCGCAGGAGCGGCGGACGGCAGGAACCGAGTGGCGATCTTCGGCGGCGGCCCCGGCGGGCTGTCGGCCGCGCTCGAGCTCGTCGAGCGCGGCTTCGAGGTGGACCTGTACGAGAAGAAGCCGCTCCTCGGCGGGAAGTCGCGCAGCGAGACCGTCCCAGGCAGCGGCACGGACGGGCGTAAGGACCTGCCGATCGAGAGCGGTCCGCACGCGTACTGGGGGACGTACCCGCACTGGAACAACACGCTCTCCCGCGTGCCCGCCGCCAACGGCGAGGACTCGGTCCTCGCCAACTTGACCACGGTCAGGGAACTCCTCGAGAACACATTCCAGCAACCGCCGGGGAGTTCCGCCGTGACCTACCTCCGCGCCGCCCTGTCCCGGAAGGACCCCGCCGTCCGCGAGCTCCGGCGCATCACGAAGCTCTGGGAGCTCCCCCGCCTGCTGTCCAAGCTCACAGCCTTGGCCACCTCGGGCATGTTGCGCCAGTACCACGAGCTGGAGCACGCCACGCTGGTGGAGTACACGGGCCCCGTGTCGCAGGAGTCGTTCGAACTGCTGGCCCTCGTGGTGGCCCAGGTGAAGGTGGCTCCCGACCAGGTGAGCGCGCGGCAGACGGCGCGGAACCTGCAGATCTTCAGCGCCTACTTCGGCACGAAGGGCGTGGCGAAGGAGGCCCGAACGGTCGTTGGCATCACGCGCGGCCCAGCCAACGAAGCGGTGTTCGACCCGTTCGGCACGCATTTGGAGAAGCTGGGCGTTCGTGTGCACTTGGAGCACGAGCTGCTCGGATTCGACTCGGCGGGCAGCCGGATCACCGGCGCGCGGGTGCGCGACGAGGCGGGCGAGGAGCGGACCGTCGAGGCGGACTGGTACATCTTCGCCGCCCCGCAAGACATCGCGGCGAGGGTGCTCGACGAGAAGATCGTCCAAGCGGACTCCCGGCTGGGGCGGCTGGACCGCCTTGGCGAGCAATGGCTGGGGGCGGCCAACCTCATCCTGAAAGGCCCGTTGCTGCCGAGCGTCTTCGTCGGCGGCCCCTGGCAGCTGGCCGTGGTGGACTACAGCGCCGTGATCGCGGACTTCGGCGGGGAGTACGGCGACGGCACCGCGACGCAATGGGTCTCCCTCGACCTCCAAACCTGGGACACCCCCGGCATCGTCCACGGCAAGACCGCGAAGGAGTGCACCAAGGAGGAGTTCCTCGACGAGCTCCTCGCCCATACGGCCCGGGTGTCCCCCGAGGCCTGGGGCAAGCTCGACCGCGACGACATCATCCGATGGGACGTCAGCAGGCTGCTGCGCTTCGAGCCGGGCAAGCGGCTGATCAACGACGAGCCGCTCTTCGGAGCCGTCCCGGGCACGTGGAGCGGGCAGCCAAACGCCGTCACCGCCGTCGACAACCTGTTCGTCGGCGCGACCTTCGCCCGCACCACCGGCGGCATCGACTCCATGGACAGCGCATGCGAGGCCGCCCGCCGGTCGGTCGGCTCGATCCTGGACAAGACCGGGACCCCCGGCGAGCGGCCCTTCGTCGACAGCTTCGAAGCCAAAGGCTGGCTCAAGAGGCTCTGGGACTACGACGATCGCCGCTACCGCAAGGGCCTGCCGAACGTGTTCGACCGGATCAAACCCTTCCGCGCCGGACAACACTGGCGCGACGACCTCGCGCACTCACACCACGACAGCGAATGGCCCGAGAGGATCTGACGACATGACTCTGACAGCAAGCCGCCCTGCCCGGCTGGAGGCCAGCCCCATCAGGGGGCACATCCCCGGCGAACCGGGCCTGTGGATCGTGATCTTCGTCGAGCTGGTGATGTTCGGCCTCTACTTCTGCGCGATCGGCTACTACACGGTGCACCAGCCCGCGATGGTCGAGTCGTCCCAAGGGCATCTCAACCAGACCGTCGCCGCGATCAACACGGTCCTGCTGATCACCGGCTCCCTGTTCGTCGCGCTCGGCGTGCAGGACGCCCGAGCCGGACGGCTCGACAGCGCCCGGCGGAACCTCCTGTTGGGCGTGGCCAGCGCCGTGGGGTTCGGAGCCTTCAAAGCGTACGAGTACGGCGAGAAGTTCGCCGTGGGCATCGTGCCGAGCACGAACTTCTTCTTCCAAAGCTATTTCGTGTTCACCGCGCTGCACATGCTCCACGTCGTGCTGGCTGGCGTGCTCCTGTGCGTCGGAGCCTCGTACGCCAAGTCCGCGCAGAAAACGCGCACCCGTCTGCGGTTCATCGAGGGAGTCGGCTGCTACTGGCACATGGTCGACCTGATCTGGGTCGGCCTCTACGCCGTGCTCTACCTCGTCTGACGACAGCCACACAAAGGGAAAGAAGGGATCGACATGACCATCGAGACGACGATGGAGAGCAGCGGGCCGCAGGCACGGGCGGACGAGCCGAGCGACTCCCCCGCCGCAGAGAGCCGAGGCGCGCTGATCGCCGTCTGGGCCGTGCTCGTCGCCGCGACCGTGGCTTCGCTCGTCATGGGCTTGGAGCGCTCGCACCATTCGCAGATCTTGCCCGTCGCCATCCTCCTGGTGTGCTTCGGCAAGATCCTCCTGATCGGACACTACTTCATGGAGCTCAGGGCCGCCCACCGCGTCCTGCGCCTGCTCTTCATCGGCTACGTGGCCGCGACCTGCGTCGCGCTGCTCGGCTTCTACGCGTGAAAGGAACACTCATGTCCTCCTCAAATGACATCCCCGACGCGGCGGCGGAGGCCCGATCGGCGAAGATCCAGCTCCGATGCCTCTATGCGGCGTTAGGGATCGGGGTCCTGGTGCTCGGCACGGGACTCATGGCGTTGGCCCCCTGGGACGGAGAAGTGTTCTGGGGGGTCCTGCCGCCGAGGACCGGGATGAGCGGCTCGGAGATCGCGCGGGTGTACATCGAGCACCGCACCCGGATCCAGGTCGCGGCAGCGGTGGTCGCGCTGATCGCGATCCCCTACCTCATCCTCTGCACGGTGGTCGTGCCCCGGATCCGGAAGATGGAGAAGGGCTTCCCGATCTTCACCACCATGTGGACGGTCTCCATCGCCATCACCGCCGTGACGCTGATGCTGATCTCGATGTTCTTCGCCATCGCCGCCTACCGCCCGAACGAGGTGGACCCCAACACCACCAGGCTCTTCAACGACCTCGCCTGGCTTGGGATCATCTACACGGCTCCGTTCTTCAACGTCTGGGCGGCCGCGCCGGGCATCGCGACACTGCTCTGCGAACGCGGGAAAGAGACGCTCCCCCGCTGGAGCGCGTACGTCAGCCTGCTCACGGCGGCCTGGTCCCCCGCCATCCTGACCGCCGTCTTCCTGCACGGGCCGTTCGCCTACGACAGCCTCTTCGGCACGTGGCTCCCCCTGCTCATCTTCGCCAGCTTCATGGCCGTCATCTTCGGGTCGACGGGGATCGGGCTCGCCAAGGAGATCCGCGAACACCGCGCCGCCGAAGAGGCCCGCGAACTCGACCACGCCCGCCCGCCCGCGCACGCCGCTCTCGCCACGGCAGGCCGCTAGATCCCCGCTCAATCCAGGAGGTTTCCCATCATGAGCCAGCTGCCACAGCTGACCCACTTCATCGGCGGACAACGCGTGCCGGGCAGGTCCGGACGCTTCGCCGACGTCTACGACCCCTCGGCGGGCTTCCCGAGCAAACAAGTCCCCCTCGCGGATTTGTCCGAGGTCGACGCGGCGATTTCCAACGCCGCGCGAGCCCAACAGGTCTGGGCGGCCTACAACCCGCAGCGGCGCGGCCGCGTGCTCGCCCGATTCGTCGACTTGGTCCGCGCCGAGATCGACGACCTCGCGAAGACGCTGTCCGAAGAGCACGGCAAGACCGTCGACGACGCGCGCGGGGACATCGAGCGCGGCCTCGACGTCTGCGAATTCGCCGCAGGCGTCCCGCACCTCCTCAAGGGCGAGTACACCAGCGGGGCGGGCTCGGGGATCGACGTCTACTCGCTGCGCCAGCCGCTCGGCGTCGTCGCGGGCATCACCCCGTTCAACTTCCCCGCGATGATCCCGCTCTGGAAGGCGGCTCCGGCGCTCGCCTGCGGCAACGCCTTCGTGCTCAAGCCGTCCGAACGCGACCCGTCGGTGCCGCTGCGCATCGCCGAGCTGTTCCTCGAGGCGGGCCTGCCGCCCGGCGTGTTCAACGTCGTCAACGGGGACAAAACCGCAGTGGACGCGCTGCTCGCCGACCCGCGCGTCGCGGCGATCGGCTTCGTCGGCTCCACCCCGATCGCGCAGTACATCTATGCCAACGCGGCGGCGAACGGGAAACGCTCCCAATGCTTCGGCGGGGCGAAGAACCACATGGTCGTGATGCCGGACGCCGATATCGACCAAGCCGTCGACGCCCTGGTCGGAGCCGCATTCGGCTCGGCGGGCGAGCGCTGCATGGCGATCTCGGTCGCCGTCCCGGTCGGCGCGGAGACCGCCGACCGGATCGTGGCGGAACTGGCCAACCGGGCACAGAAGCTGGTGGTCGGGCCGTCCCTCGACAAGGGGGTCGACTTCGGCCCGCTGGTGAGCGCCGACGCGCTCACGCGCGTGCGCGACTACATCGACATCGGCGTCGCCGAAGGGGCCGAGCTGGTGGTGGACGGGCGCGGCTTGACGGTTCCCGGCCACGAGAACGGCTTCTTCATCGGAGCGTCGCTGTTCGACCACGTGCGGCCCGACATGCGGATCTATCGGGAAGAGATCTTCGGGCCGGTGCTGTCGGTGGTGCGCGCGAACGACTACGAGGAGGCACTGCGGCTGCCGTCCGAGCACGAGTTCGGCAACGGCGTCGCCATCTTCACCCGCGACGGCGACACCGCGCGGGACTTCTGCGCCAAGGTCGACACCGGCATGGTCGGCGTCAACGTCCCCATCCCGGTCCCGGTGGGCTACCACACCTTCGGCGGGTGGAAGCGGTCCGGGTTCGGCGACCTGAACCAGCACGGCCCGGACTCCATCCGCTTCTACACCAAGACCAAGACGGTGACGCAGCGCTGGCCGTCGGGCAACAAAGACGGAGCCTCCTTCGTCATCCCGACGATGGACTAGGGCGGGCGTCCTTGTTCGACCTGACTGCGGAGCAGCGCGAGATCTCGCGCACCGCACGCGAATTCGCCGACGTCCACCTCGCGCCGCACGCCCTCGATTGGGACCGCGACAAGCATTTCCCCGTCGAGGTCTTCCCCAAGGCCGGAGCCCTCGGGCTCGGCGGCGTCTACATCAAGCCCGATGTCGGCGGCTCCGGCCTGACCCGCCTGGACGCAGCGCTGGTCTTCGAGGCGCTGGCCACCGGCTGCGCGGCGGTGTCGGCGTTCATCTCGATCCACAACATGGCCGCCTGGGTCATCGACGAGTTCGGCGACGACGACCAGCGCGGGCGGTGGCTGCCGTCGATGTGCGCCATGGAGTCCCTCGGCGCCTACTGCCTCACCGAGCCCGGCTGCGGCAGCGACGCGGCGGCCTTGCGCACGACGGCGGCCCGGGACGGGGACGAGTACGTGCTCAACGGGGTCAAACAGTTCATCTCTGGGGCCGGGGCCGCCGACGTGTACGTCGTCATGGTCCGCACCGGCGAAGCCGGGCCGCGCGGCATCTCGGCCGTCGTGGTGCCAGCCGACACGCCTGGGCTGTCCTTCGGGGCGCCGGAACGCAAAATGGGCTGGCACGCGCAGCCGACCGCCCAGGTCGTCTTCGACAACGCGCGAGTGCCGGTCGCCAACCGGATCGGCCGCGAGGGCCTTGGCTTCGCCATGGCCATGCGCGGCCTCAACGGCGGCAGGCTCAACATCGCCTCCTGCTCGCTCGGCGGGGCGCGCGCGGCGCTGGAGAAGGCGCTCGACTACCTGCGGACCCGGCGCGCGTTCGACGACGAGCTGATCAACTTCCAGGCGTTGCAGTTCCGCCTCGCCGACATGGCCACCGAGCTCGAGGTCGCCCGCACCATGGTCTGGCGGGCTGCGAGCGCGGTCCAAGACGGCGACCCGCGCGCCGTCGAGCTGTGCGCGATGGCCAAGCGGTTCGCGACCGACGCGGGCTTCTCAGTGGCGAACGAGGCGTTGCAGCTCCATGGCGGCTACGGCTACCTCGCCGAGTACGGAGTCGAGAAAATAGTCCGCGACCTGCGGGTGCATCAGATCCTTGAAGGGACGAACGAGATCATGCGAGTCATCGTGTCACGCGGGCTTGTCAAAGACGGGCTGGCCGCATGACCGACCAGATCCTGACCGGCGTCACGGGCGGCGTCGCCATCCTGACGCTGAACCGCCCGAAGGCCCTCAACTCGCTGACCCACGAGATGGTCGTCGCGATGGCGCAGGCGCTCGCCCAATGGGAAGCTGACGACGGCGTCCGCGCCGTGGTGCTCGCCGGGGCGGGCGCGCGCGGGCTCTGCGCGGGCGGCGACGTGGTCGCCATCCACGACAGCGCCAAGGCGGGCGGCGCGGCGGCGCGCGAGTTCTGGCGCGACGAGTACCGGCTCAACGCGCAGATCGCCGCGTTCCCCAAGCCGTATGTGGCGCTGATGGACGGCTTCGTGATGGGCGGCGGCATCGGCGTCAGCGCGCACGCCAACACCCGGATCGTCACCGACACGTCGCAGCTCGCCATGCCCGAAGTCGGCATCGGCTTCGTCCCCGACGTTGGGGGCACCCGACTGCTGGCGCGCGCCCAGGGCGAGATCGGACTGCACGCCGCGCTCACCGGAGCCTCCTTCTTCGGCGCGGACGCGATCGCGCTCGGCTTCGCCGACCACTACGTGCCGCACGACCGGCTCAGCGCGTTCGTCCAGACGATCGTGGAGCGCGACGTCGCCGCCGCGCTGGCGGCGCATGCCGTCGCGCCGCCAGCGAGCGAGCTCCTGGCCCAGCAGCATTGGATCGACGAGTGCTACAGCCTCCGCACCGTCACCGATATCGTGTCGGCGCTGCTCTCGCATGCCGACACGCGGGCCAACGCGGCGGCCGAGCTGATCATGACCCGCTCCCCCCTCGCCTTGTCGGTGGCCTTGGCCGCCGTGCGGCGGGCCCGCGAGCTGCCGACCCTGGAAGACGCGCTGGCTCTGGAGTACCGGGTGTCGAGCGCGGCCCTGCGCTCCCACGACCTGGTGGAAGGCGTCCGCGCGCAGTTGATCGACAAAGACCGCAATCCGAAATGGAGCCCCGAAACGCTCGCCGAGGTCGCCACAGCCGACGTCGAGGCGTTCTTCCAACCCGTCGCCGACGAACTGGACTTCCGAAAGGAGCAACTATGAGCGCCATCGCTTTCATCGGCTTGGGGCATATGGGACTGCCCATGGCGGCCAACCTGGTCAAGGCCGGGCATGCCGTCGCCGCGTTCGACCTCTCGGCTGCCGCGCGCGCTACAGCCGCCGAAGCGGGCGTTCCGCTCGCCGAGTCCGGGGCGGAGGCGGCGCGCGGCGCGGACGTGGTCGTCACGATGCTGCCCAAGGGCGCGCATGTGCTCGCCGCGTACCGCGAGCTGCTGCCCGCCGCGAGCCCGGACGCGCTGTTCATCGACTCCTCCACCATCGACATCGCCGACGCCCGCGCCGCGCATGCGGCGGCGACCGGCGCGGGGCGGCGGTTCGCGGACGCCCCGGTGTCCGGGGGCGTTCCCGGCGCGACGGCGGGCACGCTGACCTTCATGGTCGGCGCCGACGAAGCCGTGTTCAAGAGCGCGGAGCCGGTCCTCGCCGCGATGGGCAGGCGCGTGGTGCACTGCGGCGGCCCCGGCGCAGGCCAAGCCGCCAAGATCTGCAACAACATGATCCTCGGCGTGTCGATGATCGCCGTGAGCGAGGCGTTCGCGCTCGGCGAGCGGCTGGGGCTCGAATACCAGGCCTTGTTCGATGTCGCCGCCAACGCTTCCGGCCAGTGCTGGGCGCTGACCGCCAACTGCCCGGCGCCTGGGCCGGTGCCCGCCAGCCCGGCCAACCGGGATTACGCCCCCGGGTTCGCGACAGCCCTCATGGCCAAGGACCTCGGCCTGGCGGCGAGCGCGGCGCGCGCCAGCGGCCTCGACGCGCGGCTCGGCCTCGCGGCGGCGGATATCTACGACGACTTCAACGCCGACGGCGGGGCAGGCCTCGACTTCTCGGCGATCTTCACCCGGATCAGGGAGCGCCATGTCTGAGTTCGAGACCATCATCGTCGACCGCGAGGACCGGGTCGGCGCGATCACCCTGCACCGGCCCGAAGCCCTCAACGCCCTCAACTCCCAGGTCATGCGGGAAGTCCTCGCCGCCGCGAGGGACTTCGACGCAGACCCAGATGTCGGCGCGATCATCATCACCGGCAGCGGCAAGGCCTTCGCCGCGGGCGCGGACATCAAAGAGATGGCCGACCAGTCGTTCGGCGACATGTTCGGCAGCGACTACTTCGCGGCCTGGGGCGCGCTCGCCGCAGTGCGCACGCCCACCATCGCCGCAGTCGGCGGCTACGCGCTCGGCGGCGGATGCGAGCTCGCGATGATGTGCGACCTGGTCATCGCCTCCGAGACCGCCAAGTTCGGCCAGCCCGAGATCAAACTGGGCGTGCTGCCCGGCATGGGCGGCTCGCAGCGGCTGACCCGCGCCATCGGCAAGGCCAAGGCGATGGACATGATCCTCACCGGGCGCGTCATGGACGCCGCCGAGGCCGAGCGCAGCGGGCTGGTGTCCCGCGTCGTGCCCGCCGAGACGCTCTTGGAGGAGGCCCACACCGTCGCCAGGACCATCGCCGCGATGTCGCTCTCGGCGGCGATGATGGCGAAGGAGGCGGTCAACCGCGCGTTCGAGTCCGGCCTGTCCGAGGGGCTGCTGTTCGAGCGCAGAATCTTCCACTCGGCGTTCGCGACCGCCGACCAGTCCGAAGGCATGGCCGCCTTCGCCGAAAAGCGCCCCGCGAAATTCGTCCATCGCTAACAAGGAGAAACAACCATGCCAGTATCTCTGACCGCGACCCTCAGCCCTGCGGTCCGCGCGTTTTTAGAGCGCCCGAAAAACCTGCTCATCGGCGGGGAGTGGACGCCTGCCGCGTCCGGCGCGACCTTCCCGACCTACGACCCCGCGACCGGGCAGGTCCTCGCCGAAGTCGCCAAAGGGAGCAGCGAAGACGTCGATCGCGCGGTCAGCGCCGCGCGGAAGGCTTTCGAGGGCGCCGCATGGCGGAACATGAAGCCCCACGTCCGCCAGCAGCTCCTGTGGAAGGTCGGCGACCTCATCACCGAGCGCGCCGAGACCTTCGGCCAGCTCGAATCGCTGGACACCGGCAAACCATCGGTGATCGCAAAGCTGGTCGACGCCGACTGGTCCGGGGACCAGTTCCGCTACGCGGCGGGTTGGGCGACCCGCATCACCGGCCAGACCATCCAACCCGCGATGCCGCTCGCCCCGGACTCGAAATTCCTCGCCTACACCCTGCGGGAGCCGTACGGCGTCTGCGCGGGCATCACGCCGTGGAACTACCCGCTCATCATGGCGACCATGAAAATCGCCCCGGCGCTGGCGGCGGGCAACACCATCGTGCTCAAGCCCGCCGAGGAGACGCCGCTGACGACGCTGCTGCTGGGCGAGCTCTTCGAAGAGGCCGGATTCCCGCCCGGGGTGGTCAATGTCGTCACCGGCTTCGGCGAAGCCGGAGCACGGCTCGCCGAGCATCCCGACGTCGACAAGATCGGCTTCACCGGCTCGACCGAAGTGGGCCGGAAAGTGCTCTCGGCCGCTGGCGGCAACCTCAAGAAGGTGTCGCTGGAATTGGGCGGCAAGAGCCCGAACATCGTCTTCGCCGACGCTGATTTCGAAGCAGCGGTCGCAGGCGCGGTCTCCGCGATCACCTTCAACCAAGGGGAGTCGTGCGTCGCAGGAACGCGGCTCTTCGTCCAAGAGCCTCTCTTCGACGAGTTCACCCGAGCGGTCGCAAAGGCCGCGAGCCAGCTCAAGGTCGGGCCGGGCATCGACCCGACGACCCAGATCGGGCCGATGATCTCCCAAGAGCACCTCGACCGCGTCGCCGGGTACGTCGCGCAAGGGCAGGCGGACGGCGCCCGCGCGCTCGGCGGCGGCAGCAGCCTCCCCGACTCCGGCTATTACATCGAGCCGACGGTCTTGGTCGACGTGACCCCGCAGATGAGCGTGTACCGCGAGGAGATCTTCGGCCCGGTCGTCGTCGCGCTGCCGTTCGGCACGGCCGAGGAAGCGATCGCGCTGGCCAACGACACGAGCTTCGGCCTGGCCGCCGGAGTGTGGACCAAGGATTTGAGCACCGCGCACCTGGTGGCCGCCGGGGTCAAGGCCGGATCCGTGTGGGTCAACCAGTACAACGCGTTCGACACGGCGCTGCCATTCGGCGGCTACAAAGCGTCGGGGTGGGGCCGCGAGCTGGGCGACGCCGTCGACCTCTACCTGCAGACAAAAGCAGTGAACATCCAGCTCGCCTGAGCTGCGCGCCCAGCATCGAGCACGACGAAGGAGACACCATGCACCGAGTGACCGTCATCTACCCGTCCACGCCGGACCCGGAGAAGTTCCGCGAGTACTACGAGCGCGCGCACGTGCCGTTGGCCGCGAAGCTGCCCGGCCTGCTCGGCTCCAACTACAGCCTCGACGTGCAGACTCTCGAAGGGGACGAGACGTTCGCGGCAGTGTGGCACGGCGACTTCGCCTCGCCCGAGGCGATGGTCGCCGCGCTCACTTCGCCGGAGGGCGGCGCGGTGACCGGAGACCTCGTCAATTTCGCGCCCCCTGGCGTGCGAATCATCCACTACGCCCTCGGCGGTTCCGCCGTCTAGCCCGCTCCGAGCGCCAGGACCATTTCGAGCTCGCGCTTGTCCGTCGGGCAGCGCCTCCCGGTTTCGACGAAGCCGAGCCGCTCGTAGATCTTCCGCGCGCCCGTGTTGTGCTCCACGACGTCGAGGTACAGCTCCGCGAGCCCCTCGGCCTCCGCTTGGCCGATCACCGCCGCCGAGAGCCGCTCGCCCAGACGCAGGCCCCGCGCTCTTGAGGAGACGAACACGCTGATGAGCATCCCCGTGCCCGCGGGCAGCGCCTCGGTCAACGCGTTCGCGGCCTCTGCGCCCTCGGCAGGCTCGCCCGTCGGCGTTGCGAGGCCCGCCATTCCGACGACGTCCTCGCCGGACAGCGCGTAGCAATAGCGGTTCTTCCCCATGAGCTCGCGCCACCACGGCTCCGGCTGTTCCACCATGTCTTCCAGCCTGCTGCTGAACATCTCGGGCGCGGTCCGCAGCGCCTCGAGGCGGATCTCGCGATGGCGCTTCCAGTCGTCCGGGCCGAGCCTGGCGACGGTGATCTCCGTCATGCCTGTGGAGCTTACTTCTTCCTCGCCTGGACCAACAGCCATTTCGGCACCTTCTCCACCTGCTCCAAGTTCACCATCTTGTCGACGCGCATGAGCACAACGGGGCAGTTCACGCACCTGGGGTTGCTCTTGCAGCATTTCTTCTTCGGCTTGAGGCCGGCGAACTTTTTCGCCTTCACACAATTAAGCTTAGCCTTACTTGGGGCGGCATGCCAGCGCGCGGCCCGGCCAGATTCGCTTTCGCCGCCTCGGCCTGTCACAATTGCCATCTGTGACGCACACGGACTTCCGCAACATCGCCATTGTCGCCCACGTCGACCACGGCAAGACCACTTTGGTCGACGCCATGCTCCGGCAGTCGGGCGCGCTCACGCACCGTGGTGACGACACCACGGACCGCGTGATGGACTCCGGCGACCTCGAGCGCGAGAAGGGCATCACCATCCTCGCGAAGAACACCGCCGTGCACCGGCGCAACGCCGACGGCTCGCTCACCGTCATCAACGTGATCGACACCCCCGGCCACGCGGACTTCGGCGGCGAGGTGGAGCGCGGCCTGTCCATGGTCGACGCCGTCGTCCTCTTGGTGGACGCGAGCGAGGGCCCCCTGCCGCAGACCCGCTTCGTGCTCCGCAAGGCGCTGGAGTCCTCCCTGCCGGTGATCCTCGTGGTGAACAAGACCGACCGTCCCGACGCCCGGATCTCGGAAGTGGTCGAGCAGACCCACGATTTGATCCTCGACATCGCCTCGGAGCTTCCCGACGAGGCCGCGAAGGCCGCCGAGCACGCCCTCGACCTGCCGATCCTGTTCGCCTCCGGCCGCGCGGGCATCGCCTCCAAGGCCCAGCCCGCAGACGGCTCGGTCCCCGACGGCGAGAACCTCGACGTGCTCTTCGAAGAGCTGATGGAAGTCGTCCCGCCGCCCTCGGGCGACCCCGAAGCGCCGTTCCAGGCTCTGGTCACCAACCTCGACGCCTCCCCGTTCCTCGGCCGCCTCGCCCTGCTGCGCATCCACAACGGACAGCTGAAGAAGGGCCAGACCGTCGCCTGGATGCGCGAGGTGGACGGCGAGCCGCAGGTCTCGAACGTCCGGATCTCCGAACTTCTGGTGACGACCGGCGTGGAGCGCGCCCCCACCGACCTCGCGGTCGCGGGCGACATCGTCGCGGTCGCCGGGATCCCCGAGATCATGATCGGCGACACCCTCGCCGACCCCGAGAACCCCGTCGCCCTGCCCCGCATCGCCGTGGACGAGCCCGCGATCTCGGTCACCATCGGCACCAACTCCTCGCCGCTCGCGGGCCGGGTCTCCGGCCACAAGCTCACGGCCCGGATGGTGCGCGCGCGCCTCGACCAGGAGCTCATCGGCAACGTCTCGATCAGGGTGCTCGACATCGGCCGCCCCGACGCCTGGGAAGTCCAGGGCCGTGGCGAGCTCGCCCTCGCGATCCTCGTCGAGCAGATGCGCCGGGAGGGCTTCGAGCTCACCGTCGGCAAGCCGCAGGTGGTCACCAAGATCGTCGACGGGAAGCGGCACGAGCCGTACGAGCGGCTGACCGTGGACGCCCCGTCCGAGTTCATCGGCGCGATCACCCAGCTCTTGGCCGACCGCAAAGGCTCGCTGGAGGACATGGCGAGCCACGGCACCGACTCCACCCGGATGACCTTCAAGGTCCCCTCGCGCGGGCTCATCGGCTTCCGAACCGAGTTCCTCACCACCACCCGAGGCACCGGGATCGCGAACGCCGAGTTCGACACCTACGGCCCCTGGGCGGGCGAGATCCGAGGCCGCCACACCGGCTCGCTCATCTCCGACCGGACCGGCGCGGTGACCGCGTACGCGCTCACCAACCTCGCCGACCGTGGCACGTTCTTCGTCTCGCCGGGCGACCAGGCGTACGAGGGCATGGTCGTCGGGCTCAACCCGCGCGCCGAGGACCTCGACGTGAACATCACCCGCGAGAAGAAGCTCACCAACATGCGCGCGTCCACCTCGGACACGACCGAGACCCTGGTCAAGCCGATGGAGATCGACTTGGAGATCGCCATGGAGCTCTGCGCGAACGACGAGTGCGTCGAAGTGACCCCCGAGATCATCCGGGTTCGCAAGGCCGAGCTGCTCGCCACGGACCGCGCCAAGTCGCGCAGCAAGGCCAAATCCGCCAACCAGGGCTGATTCATGGCTATCCCCATCTTCGCCGACGTCGACACCGGGATCGACGACGCGTGGGCGCTCCTGACGGTGCTGTCCCACCCCGAAGCCGACCTGGTCGGTGTCGGGTGCACGGCGGGGAACGTCCGGGTGGACCAGGTGTGCGCCAACACGCTCGCCGTTCTCGAACTCGCCGGACGGACCGACATCCCCGTCTCCCAAGGCAGGGAGACCCCGTTGCGCCTCGCGCCCGGCGAATGGTTCGAGATCGCCGACGACACCCATGGCGGCTGCGGGCTCGGCTACGCGGCCCTGGACGAGGCGCAGGCCTGGACCACGCCGCACGACGCGGCTGAGGCCTGGGTCGAGGCCGCGCGGACCCGCCCGGGCGAGCTCGTCGGGCTGGTCACCGGACCGCTCACCAATCTCGCGCTCGCGCTGCGGGCGGAGCCCGAGCTGCCCCGGCTCCTGCGGCGGCTCGTGATCATGGGCGGGGCGTTCGACCATCCGGGCAACACCACGCCCGCGGCGGAGTGGAACATCCACGTGGACCCGGAGGCCGCGAAAGAGGTCTTCGACGCATGGTCCGAGGCGATCGAGCGCGGAGCCGCCTCGATGTCCGGCGGGGAGCCTGTCGCGCTGCCGGTGGTCTGCGGACTGAACCTCACCGAGCGGATCGTCTTGACCCCGCAGCGGCTCGGCAAGCTCGTCGAGCTGGTCGAGGGCGCCCCCGCTCCGGCGATGTCCCCGGAGGACCCGCGCGGCAAGCGCTCGACGGCGCGCAACCCGCTGGTGCGCCTCTTGGAGGACGCCACCCGTTTCTACTTCGAGTTCCACCACGACCAGGGCGACGAGTACATCGCGCATATGCACGACCCCTTCGCCGCTGAGATCGCCATCGACCCGGAGATCGCGCTGACCGCGACTGCGGCGGTGGACGTGGAGCTGCTCGGGCTCATCACGCGGGGCATGACCGTGGCGGACTGGTCCGGCAAGTGGCGGCGCGAGCCGAACGCCGCGGTCGCGGTCGCCGCCGACCCCGGCGCGTTCTTCGACCGGGTGATCCCCCGCCTCGCCGCGTTCCTACGCGGGCTCTGAAACCCACGCTGTCAGGCAACCTCGCGGTATCTCCGGACTGCGGAGCCCGGCCCGAGTATGTAGATTCCCATGCCAACAGGGATGGCGCACGACAGAACGGACTGGCAGGACTTCACTTCCCGCCCATAAGGACGAGAGGAAGCGGCGGTGAATCTGGCAGATGTCCGGGGTGTGGACACCTCAGGGCTGGGAGATTTGGCGACCAGTCTCGCGTCGCGCGCGTCGTCGTTCGAGGAGGCGCGGGCGCAGTTCGCGAAGATCACGCAGTTCCCAGGGTGGCAGGGGGCGGCGAAGGACGCGGCGGCGAGCAGTTTCCAGAACACTGACAAGAGCCTGCTTGACGATGTTGCGCGTGTGTCGGCTGTCCATCAGGCAGCGTTTGAGCTGGCGTCCGATTTCCAACAGTTGCAAACGAGGCTGCGCGAGCTGGAGCAGCAGGCCGCGTCCATCGGCGCGAAACTGGGCGACGATGGGAAGGTCATGTTCCAGGACGGGGCGCATCCGGACGACGCGCAACGGCACCGCGCCGTGGTCATCGGGGACGCGGCGTACGAGTTGGTGTTGGACGCTGACCGGCTCGACCAGAAGGCGGGCGAGGTTCTGAAGAAGGCCGCGAGCGGGGAGATCGCGGCAGCGGGTACGGGCAACGAGACGACGGCGGCGCTCGCAGGAGCGGCACAAGGCACTCTTGGGGTGGCCGAGCCCCCGAAGGGCGAGAACGGGAAGCCCGTGTCGCCGGATTTCAACACGGCATGGTGGAACGACCTGACCAAAGAGCAGCGGCAGTGGGTGCAGAGCATGCACCCGGAGTGGGTCGGGAACCTTGACGGGGTGCCCTCGTCAGCTCGCGACGAGGCGAACCGCACAATGCTGCCGGGTGATATCGCGAGGTTGCAGGCGGAGGTTGACCGGTTGCAAAAGCAGAAGGACAACGAGTTCGGGCATGGCACGTTCAGCAACACGGATTCGGACTTGTGGTACGCGCAGCGGCGGCTGGAGGGCGCGAAGGCCGTCCAGCGCGCGTTGAACGACAATCCGGGCGCGAAGCTCCTGGTTTTGGACCCGGACTACGGTGAGCGCGGGCGTGCCGCCATCGCATTGGGCGACCCGGACACCGCAGACCACATCGCGGTCACCGCTCCTGGTGTGAACTCGTCTCCTGAGCACAGCATCGGGGGCATGACCAGAGAAGCGGGCGATCTGAAGGCCGAGACAGAACAGGTTCTCAAGAACAATGGCCATGGGAACGAGACCGTGTCTACGATTGCGTGGGTCGGGTACGAGCCGCCGCAGGCTCAGATTGATGCCACCCACATGAATCCGTTCGGCGACGGCTTCGACAATGTTGGCCCAGGTGGTGTGCTGGACGAGCCTGGTGGCGCGTCTGAGGTTTCGAGCGAGGCGAAAGCCAAGGTTGGGGCGGCGAACTTGTCGTCGTTCTACGAGGGGCTCAGCGCCGCGTGGCACCCTGAGTCGGGCGACTCCGGCACGAGCCCGCACATCACTGCCCTCGGGCACTCCTACGGATCGCTCACCACTTCGCTCGCGCTTCAGCAGACCTCGTCGGGAATCGTGGAGAACGCGGTGTTCTACGGCTCTCCTGGTTTGAATCTGGACTCCGCGAACCAGCTTCCGGTCCCTGTGGGGCACGCGTACGACATGCAGGCCCCCGACGACCCGATCCAAAAGGTGCCGGACTACACGGGACGTTACGGCGCGAATCCTACTGAGATCCCAGGGTTCACCCAGTTGTCCGCCCAGGCAGGGGACACGACCGGCGACGCGGCTCCTGGTACGACGGTGCACCATGATGGCGCGTCCGGGCACTCGGACTATCCTCGGAGCAGCAATGGACAGCTGCGCATGCCCGGCTACAACATGTCTGTGATCGTCGCCGGGATGACTGGTCAAGACGGTCGCCCCGACCTCACAGTTAAAGGAAAATGACCTATGGCGAATCCGGTCGATGAGCGGGGCTGGTTCAAACGGCACGCGAAATGGCTCTGGACTGGCCTGGCTGTTTTGCTCGTCGCGGTCCTGGTCGCGTGCGGTATCGGGGCGTATCGGTTTCTGGAGGGCTTGAAAGGCATGGACGACGAGCCGCAACACATGGCAAAGAGCGACGTCCCCGCGTTCGAGGAGCGCTACCGGGACAAAGGCAGCGTCCAGCAGGCGGCGAAAGAGCTTGAGGCCGCCATCGCCAAGACCGCCGACAAGATCGCCGCGCTCGTCCCCGGCCTGACCTGGAAATGGCAGTACGATCAGGGCAATGTCGGCTGCCCGCAAGACAAGGCCGCAGACACGCGGGTCACCCGGTTCGCGACTCGCCTAGCCGGTTTCGAAAGCGCGATCCCGGAGGATGTGTGGCCCCAAGCGGTCGCCATCGCACGCGCCGACGCGGAGTTCCTTGGGATGACAGACAAGGTCGCCTACCAGGACGCGGCCAAGAACCACGACATAGTGTTCTCCTCCGAGGACGGAGGAGAGATCAGGATCGGTACAGCAGTTGAAGCCTCCATTAGAGGCAAGACACCATGCCGGTTGATGGAGGACTGGTACACGAGCCGCAACATCCCCGTGCCGGGCAAGAGCTAGGAGCTTCGATGTCAGCGAACGAGCAACCCGCAGGCGCGGGGCCGAAAGTGGCTGTGAGCCTTGACGAGCTCCGCGCCGGGGCGGGCCAATTGCACGACCTCGCGGAAGAGGCCACGGCCAAACTCGCCAGCAGCGACCAAGCGTTGGAGACCTCTTCTTCGGCGTGGCACGGCCTCAGCTCGGCCGCAGCCTACGCCGCCTACGCCGAGTTCGAAACCGCACGGGGAAAAGCCGCCACCGGTTCACTCGCCACAGCGAGCGAGAACGTGGGCCACGCCGTGAATCATTACGAGCACACCGACAACACGAACGCAGACTCTCTCGGCCTCACGAGCCGGTAGCGGCCGCGTTCCTACAACGACGCGGCTGAGGGCTTCTCCAGCGCGGGCGAGGCCTTCGCGGCCTCTTGCGCCTTCACCCACGGCGCGATGACCTCGACGAGCGCCTGGGGCCGTCCGATCCAACCGGCGTGCCCGAGGCGTTTCTTGATGTGCTCTTGTTTCGGCTCCGTGCCCTTGAACAGGCGGAGGAACTCCGTCATCACTTTGGGCGGCACGATGTAGTCCGCCTCGATCGTGACGCCGAGGACGGGGACGGCGATCTCGCCGATCGCCTCTTCCGCGTCGAACTCGACACGCGACGGCTGGAACTTGCCGGTGAGGATGACCCTGCTGGAGTCCCACAGCATGCCGCGGGGCTGGCGCCCGTAGCCGCCGTCGAACCGGGCGAAGGCCGCGGGGTAGACCCGGAAGACCTGGGCTCCGAAGTTCATGCCGACGACCCCGAGGGAGACGATCTCGGCGTGGAGCTTATTGGCGTAGTTCCGCCGGTGCGCGATGCCGGTGGTGAGCATGGCGAGCCCGTCGACCTCGCCGGGGTGCTGCGACACGTACAAGCTCGCGAGGTGCGCGCCCAGGCTGTGGGCGAACAGGTAGACCGGCGCTCCGGGGAACAGCTCGTGGACCTCGGCGATGATCTGCGGGAAGTCGTCCTGGATGTGGCGCTTCCACCCCCAGTTGCGAAACGGGTTCGGCCGGGGCCTGCTCGCGCCCTGCCCGCGCAGATCGAACGTGACGACCTGGATCCCCTGTTCGAGGACGCTGAAGGCGAACTTGTCGAGCGCGGCCACCGGGGTGCCGTAGCCGGGCGCCACGACCAGGACCGGAGCAGTCGGGTTGTCTTGCGACTCGAAGATCCGCAGGTACGTGTACGCCTCGTGGGTGAGGTCGATGCGACGGATGCGCATAGCCGGTGCCTCTCTATCCTTCTTGTCTCGTCGGGCTCACTCGGAGACCATGTTCATTGTGCGAAGCGCCAGTGGCAGGTGACTTCGTCGCCGTATCCTGCGGCGGCTTTGTTGTCCAGGACGTCGTTGTCCACGTTCAGGGAGCAGGTCGGCCCTGCGAGGTTGCCGTTGCTCTTGTGCGGGACCTTGACCACAAGGGTGATCTCCACGAGCGAGCCTTCCAAGTCGACGACCGAGCCTTGCGCGGACGGCTCCCACGGCAGCTGGACGACCTGGTCGAAGGTCTGGACCTGCGGCTGGCCCTCGTTCGCGAGGTGATGGACCACGGTGTATTTGACCTGGGCCGATTCCGGGGTGTTCGCGGCGCCCGGCTCCGCGTAGGCGTGCGCGCGCAGGTACACCCGCTGCCCGATCTTCCCGTTGGCGCGCAAGTCGTCCAAAGAGTCGTTGGCGAACCAGAACAGCACGGCCGCGCCTGCCGACAGGCCGAGCGCGACGACGACCCCGACCACGACCCACGGCCAGACCCTGCGCTTGCCCGCCTCCGCCGCCTCGCGCATCGCTTCGAGGTCGGCGTACGGCACCGTCCACGAGTCGTCCTGGGTCATCTTTCGTCCTTCTCGGTCAGCGTCGCCAGCTATAACGTCGTTTGCTCACGACCAGGATACAACGCGGGGCCCGCTCCGGCGCCCGTCACCCATGGCCGTTCGCGGCCAACGGCCTCGCGAAGGCGTACAGCGGCGCGTCGAAGTCCAACATGAAGCCCTCCGCCTTGGCCGTGGCCTCCACCATGCCCGCCAGCACCGCTTCGAGCTGCGCGACGAACTGCTCGACCGAGGTCTTCGGGACGCCGTCCTTCATCCACCAGTCGGCCGCCGCCGCGACCGCGCCGACGATGGCGGCGGCGGGCAGCTCGACATTGTCCTTCGGCCCGCCGATCTGCTCGCCGACGTCGCCGAGCATCGCGGCGATCTCAGAGGCGAGCAGGCGCCCGTTGTCGAGCACGCGGCTCGCCCCGCCGCCGAGCAGCATGTCGTTCATCAGCGCGCGGAACACGTTCGGATGCGCCGCGAGCAGGTCCGCGTAACCGGTGAGGCCCAGCCTCAACAGCTCCCGCGCCGTGGGCGCGCTGCTCATCGGGAGCACGACGACGCGCTCGGTGATCAGTTCTTTCACCCGGTCCGCGACGGCCTCGAAGAGCTCGCCCCGGTCCGCAAAGTACCGGTACAGCGTCGGCTTGGGCTTGCCCGCCTCGGCGGCGATCTCCTGCATGCTCACGTCCGGGCCGAGCTGGTCGACGGCGCGGAACGCCGCCTCGACCAGCTCTGCCCGCACCTGAGCGCGATGGCTGTCCCATCGCGTCGCTCTCCGATCGGCCATAGCACCATGTCTACCACGACAGCCGTCGCAGCCGCGGCCGTTCGGACGTCGGCCATCCCTCGTCATACGAAGTGATCTATTTCACTTTCCATGCAAATGTGATACATGCGACACCTACTCTTTCTCGGACCGATGGTATGCGCTACCGTTGGTCTCAGTTACATTGTGATCCACACCACGGATCCGTCTCACGAAGGGCGCACCTATGAGATCTGACGCAGCAGGCCCCGCGCCGTCCTTGTCCGAGGGCTGCGCGGGGAAGCCGATCCGCACCGGCACGGTCATCATCGGCGCGGGGTTCTCCGGACTCGGCATGGCCATCGCGCTCCAGAAAGAGGGCCGCCACGACTTCGTCGTCCTGGAGAAGGCAAGCGGCGTCGGCGGCACCTGGTTCCACAACACCTACCCCGGTTGCGCCTGCGACGTGCCCTCGCACCTGTACTCCTTCTCCTTCGACCAGAACCCGGGCTGGAGCAAGCTGTGGTCCGGCCAGCCCGAGATCCTCGAATACCTCGAAGGCGTCGCCGCCCGGCACGGCCTCGGCCCGCATCTGCGCCTGAACACGACCGTGGCCGGGGCGCGCTGGGACGACGAGACCCACACCTGGCGTGTCGCCACGGCCTCCGGGCAGGAGTACGTCGCCCGGTACCTGGTGAGCGGAGTCGGCGCGCTGCACGTCCCTTCGATCCCACGGCTGCCGGGGATCGAAGGCTTCGCGGGCCCGGCGTTCCACTCCGCCGCATGGGACCACTCGGTCGATCTTGCGGGCAAACGGGTTGCGGTCGTCGGCACCGGGGCGAGCGCGGTCCAACTCGTCCCGCAGATCGTCGACAAGGTCGCCGAGCTGCATCTCTACCAGCGCACTGCGCCCTGGGTCTTCCCGAGGACGAACGTCCCCATCCCCGCCGCCGTCCGCTCGTTGTTCCGGCGCGTGCCGCTCGCCCACCGAGCGCTGCGCGCTCAGATCTACTGGACTGCCGAGCTCGGCGCATACGCGATGAACCGCCGCCCCGCGCTGCTCAACGGCCTCGCCTTCCTCGGGCGGCGCTACATCGCCTCGCAGATCAAAGACCCCGCGCTGCGCGAGAAAGTCACGCCGCGCTACACGCCCGGCTGCAAGCGGCTCCTCGGCTCGGACACCTACTACAAGGCCCTGGCCAACCCGAAGACCCAGGTGGTCGTCGACGGGATCGACCACGTCGAGGGCAACACACTGGTGTCCCGCGACGGAACCAGGCGCGAGGCGGACGTCGTCGTCTACGGCACCGGCTTCAGCGTCGACGGGTCCTACCGCGCGGTCGGCCTCTTCGGCGCGGGCGGCGAGGATCTGCACGAGCGCTGGGCGGCCAACGGGATCCAAGGCCATCTCGGCGTCACGGTCGCCGGAGTCCCGAACGCGTTCATCCTGCTCGGCCCCAACACCGGCCTCGGGCACAACTCGATCGTCTTCATGATCGAAGCCCAGATCCGCTACGCGGTCCAGGCGATGCGGCTGGCCGAGTCGCGAGGAGCGACGAGCCTCGCCGCCAAACCCGCCGCCCAGGCCCGTTTCAACGACGAGGTGCAACGCAAGCTCGCCACCGCCGTGTGGTCGGTCGGCGGGTGCAAGAGCTGGTACGTCGACGAGCACGGCCGGAACTGGACGCTCTGGCCCGGATTCACCTGGGAGTACTGGCTGCGCACCCGGAAAGTGGACGCGGCCGAGTTCGACTTCGCCACCGTCCCGGCGCGCGGGGCCGCCCGCCCGCAACCGGCAAACGCCTGAAACAACCCGAAACCAAAGGAGCAGCATGCGAAACTTCCAGGGCCGCGTCGCGGTCATCACCGGAGCCGGATCCGGCATCGGCAGGGCGCTCGGCGTCGGCCTGGCCAAGCGGGGGGCGCAGCTCGCGCTGTCCGACATCGACCTCGACAACGTCGCGGAGACGGCTTTGCTCTGCGAGAAAGAGGGGGCCAAAGCAATCCCCTACCGGCTCGACGTCGCCGACCGCGAGGCCTTCCACTCGCACGCGGAGGACGTCGTGCGCGACTTCGGCGCGGCGAACCTCGTCGTGAACAACGCGGGGGTCGCGCTCGGCAGCGACATCCTCAACACCTCCTGGGAGGACCACGACTGGCTCATGGGCGTCAACCTCGGCGGGGTCGTCAACGGGACCAAAGCGTTCCTGCCCAAGCTGGTCGAGGCGGGCGAGGGCCACGTCGTCAACATCTCCAGCGTGTTCGGCCTGATCGGCGTGCCGAGCCAAGCCGCGTACAACGCCGCGAAGTTCGGAGTCCGCGGCTACACGGAGGCGCTGCGCCAGGAGCTGCGCATCGCGCGGTCCCCGGTCAGCGCGACATGCGTGCACCCCGGCGGCATCCGGACGAACATCGTGCGCAACGCCCGAGGCGTCTCGCGCGGATCGATCACGCCCGACATCGCGGCCAAAGGGTTCGAGCGGATCACGATGACCACGCCCGAACGGGCCGCCCAGGTCATCCTGCGCGGGGTCGAGCGCGACCGGGCCCGCGTGCTCATCGGCCCCGACGCCAGGGTCTTCGACCTGATCCCCCGCCTGATCGGGCCCCGCTACCAGGACATCGTCGGATTCTTCGGCCCGCTCGCCTACCGGCTGGCGCAAACGCCCCTGGCGACCCGGCTCGCCGAACGGCTCTGAACCGCCCCTCGGCGCGGTTTCGCCGACACAGCCAACAGCACCAACAGCACCGGAACGGATGACAACGATGACGAACACCCTCTCGCAACCGGCGGACACAGCGCAGTCCATGGGGGCCACCTTCGTGGCCGCAGGCGCCTCGCAGACCCAGGCCAAACGGATCGGCGACCGGCAGAAAACGGCGGCGCGCCTGCTGCGCGCCTCGGTGGAGCGCAGCTACGACGCCGAGGTCGACATCGACTGGGACGAGCCATGGCTCGACGGCAAGACGTTCGGGCCCGAGCACCGGCTCTCGCTCTACGGCACCCGCATCTGGGACAAGCTCAGCCCCGAGCAGCGCAGCGACCTGGCCCGGCACGAGATGGCCAGCGTGCTCAGCTTCGGCATCCTCGCCGAGGCCGGGCTCAGCGCCGTCCTGTTCCGCAAGCTCATGACGGGCAAGCTAGCGGACGACGCCACCCGCTACCTGCTCAGCGAGATCGGCGACGAGACCCGCCATTCCACGATGTTCTCCCGGATGATCAACAAGCTGGACGTCGAGCCCTACCGGCAGCCGAAGTTCCTGATCAGGATCCTCAGCGTCGGGGCGCAGCTCATCCCGCTCGGCGCCTCGGCCTGGGGCGGGACGCTGCTCATCGAAGAGGTCCTCGACCGCCTCCAGCGCGAGTCCATGATCAGCGAGCAGGTGCAGCCGCATCTGCGCCAGCTCTTCAAAATCCATGTGCTCGAAGAGGCCCGGCACATCACCTACGCCCGCGAGGAGCTCGTGCGCAGCTACCAGGCGTCCAACCGGCTCGGCAAAGCCTTCCACCGCCTCGTCCTCGCCGTGATGTGCGCCGGGGTGCTCCCCGCGCTGGCGAACCCACAGGTCTACCGCCGCGCCCTCGGCATGTCGCCGCTGCGCGGGGCCCTCGTCGCGCAGCTCAACCCGAACTACCGGGTGCGGGCGACGTTCGCGTCCGAGCCCATGGTCCGCTACTTCCACGAGGTCGGGCTGATCACGGGCAGGGTCACCGCCAAGGTGTGGAAAGCCACCCGCGCTTTGCCTGACGACCTGCACGAAGAGATCTTCGGCGCGCCGCCGTCGACCAGCGGCTCCCGGCTCAAACGGCTCGTGGCGAGCGCGGTCGGGGTTTGAGCATATGGTGATCCATGCCACAAAGAGAAGTCGGAGAGGTCGCAAAACACTGTCAAAGAGCACGTTTTCACCTTGCGCTCCAGATCACACCGAGCCTAGAATCGCCTTACAAATACATCGTTTTGTAAACAGCACAGTTCCCGCTCAGGCACAGATGGAGACCGCGATGACCAGCACCCTCGGTCCGCACACCGACATATCCGCCCAGAAAATCGCGCAGGACAGGGGCGCGGGCTTCATCGCCTCGGGAGCCTCGCAGACCCGGGCGAAGCGCATCGGCGACCGCGACAAGACCGCCGCGCGGCTGCTGCGCTCCGCCGTGGAGCGCAGCTACGACGGCGAGGTGGACATCGACTGGGACGAGCCATGGCTCGACGAGAAGCTCTTCTACCCCCCGCACCGGCTCACCCTGTACGGCACCCGCATCTGGGACAAGCTCTCCCCCGAGCAACGAGTCGAGCTCGGCAAGCATGAAATGGTGCGGGTGTTCAGCTTCGGCATCCTCGTCGAAGGGGTGCTCAGCGTCATGCTGTACCGCAATATCGCCGACGGGACGCTCGTGGACGACAGCACCCGCTACATGCTCACCGAGATCGGCGACGAGACCCGCCACTCGATCATGTTCTCCCGCGCCGTCAACAAGATCGGGGTCGAGCCGACCCTGTTCCCCCGGTTTGTGACGAAGGCGGTCATGGGCGTCATCAGCCTCCTGCCTCTCGGGGCCTGGTCCTTCGGCTGGACCTTGCTCTTCGAGGAGGTCCTCGACCGGTTGCAGCGCGAAGCCGTCCCCGACGAGGAGATCCAGCCGCACCTGCGCCAGGTCTTCAAGATCCATGTGCTCGAAGAAGCACGGCACATCACCTTCGCCCGCGAGGAGCTGGTGCGCAGCTACCAGGCCGCAGGCCGGATCCGGCAAGGGCTGGACCGCGTGCTCATCGCTCTCGCGACCTCGCTCGTGGCTCCGCTCACGTTTTGGCCCGGCCTCTACCGGCGGGCCATCGGCATGTCCGCGTTCCGCGGATTCCTCGCCGTGCAGCTCGGGCGGAACTACAGCGAGAACGTCCAGTTCATGTGCGAGCCCATGGTCCGCTACTTCCACGAGGCCGGGCTGATCAGGGGTTGGCTCACGACGAGGATCTGGAGGGTCGCGCGGGCGTTGCCGGACGACATCTACGAGGAAGTCGTCGGCAGGCCCCGCAAGGAACGCACGCCCTCGCTCGCAGGCCGGGCCGTCCGCTGGCTCGTGGGGGCCTGAGATGACCGCCGCCGCAGACGCGCCGCAGCTGGGCTCGCACGTCCGCCAGCTGACGGTCTCCGAGGTCGTCCGCGAGACGAAGGACGCCGTCTCGCTGGTCTTCCCCGTCCCCGACGACCTGGCGGAGACGTTCAAATACTGGCCGGGCCAGTACCTGACCCTGCGCATCCCGAGCGAGCGCACCGGGTCGGTCGCCCGATGTTATTCGCTCTGCAGCTCGCCGCATCTGGACGACAACGAGCTCATGGTCACCGTGAAGCGGACCCCGGCCGGATACGCCTCGAACTGGATCTGCGACAACGCCGCCCCCGGCATGTCGGTCCCGCTCTTGCCCCCCGCAGGCGTCTTCTACCCGAAGTCCTTCGACCACGACATGGTGTTCTTCGCGGCGGGCAGCGGGATCACCCCGGTCATCTCGATCATCAAATCCGCGCTCGCCGCAGGCTCCGGGCGGATCGCCCTGTTCTACGCCAACCGCGACCAGGAGTCGGTCATCTTCGCGGAGCAGCTCGCGGTGTACGCCGAGGAGTTCCCCGAGCGGTTCGCGCTGACGCACTGGCTGGAGTCCGAGCGCGGACTGCCCGCCGTGGCGGACCTCGCCGCGTTCGTCTCGGACAAACGCAGCTGGCGGCTCTTCATGTGCGGCCCCGCGCCGTTCATGGACTCGGTCGGGACCGGAGCGGCCGAGGCCGGGGTGAACCCGGTGCTGGTGCACCGGGAGGTCTACTTCTCCCTCGACAACGACCCCTTCGCGCCGGTCGTGGCGCGCCCGGCCTCCGACCTGCCGCCCGCCCGGGTGACCGTGCAGCTCGACGACGGGGAGCACGTGCTCTCCTGGGACCGCGAGACCCCTCTGCTCGACCATCTCCTCGAACGCGGCATGGACGTGCCGTACTCCTGCCGCCAGGGCGAATGCAGCTCCTGCGTGTGCAGCGTCGTCGACGGCGAGGTGCGCCTCCTGCGCAACGAGACGCTCGTCGACGAGGACATCCGCCTCGGCCTCACCCTCGCCTGCCAGGCGGTGCCGGAGACCGACGAAGTGATCATCGCCTTCGACCAGTGACCTTCCGACCATCGACGCCGACACGAGCAAGGGGACTTCGCACATGATCGACCAGCACGCCGAGCACGCCTACGAGGGGCCCGCCGAGATCGAGATCGACGGCAGCTCGGTCCCGGTCCAGGTGGTCCTTCGCGGGCATCTGCAGTCCCTCTCCGACGGCCGCTACAAATGGTACGGGCGGGTGAAGGCGGACGCCGGGATCAAGGCGCTCGTCGGCGAGCGGGCGCAAGGCTTCCTCGTCACCGAGCACGGCAGGGCGAAGGCCGTCTTCGACGACTTGGACTTCTGGGACCGCTACCGCGTGACAGGCCGCAGCCGCCCGCCGTTCCACCTGCCGTCCACGACCGAAGAGGCCGACGCGGAAGCGGCGGCGCACGAGGCGCAGCTCATCGCCGCGCAGCGGGCCGAGGCCTGACGGCCTACTCCCCGCCCAGGAGGTCCGCCGCCCTGCCGACGACGAGCGGGTCGGGCTGGCCCACGACCTCGTGGTCCTTGTTCTCGTACTCGAACTTGCTCAAGACGTAGCGCATCGCGCTCAGCCGGGCGCGTTTCTTGTCGTTGCTCTTCACCACGATCCACGGCGCGCCCGCGAGGTCGGTGAACCGGAACACCTCTTCTTTCGCGGCGGTGTAGGCGTCCCACTTGTCGAGCGAGGCGAGGTCCATCGGCGACAGCTTCCACTGCCGCACCGGGTCCACCTGGCGGATCGCGAAACGGGTGCGCTGCTCCAGCTGGGAGACCGAGAACCAGAACTTGACCAGGCTGACGCCGTCCTCGACCAGCATCTGCTCGAACAGCGGGGCATGGCGCAGGAACTCGGCGTGCTGGCCTGGCGTGCAAAAGCCCATCACCCGCTCGACGCCGCCCCGGTTGTACCAGGAGCGGTCGAAGAACACCATCTCGCCCGCGGCGGGGAGGTGCTGCACGTAGCGCTGGAAGTACCACTGGGTCGACTCGCGCTCGCTCGGCTTCTCCAACGCGACGACGCGGGCCCCGCGCGGGTTCAAGTGCTCCATGAACCGTTTGATGGTCCCGCCCTTGCCAGCCGCGTCCCTGCCCTCGAAGAGGATGACGTGGCGCTGGCCGGTCTTCTTGGACCACTGCTGCAGCTTCAGCAGCTCGATCTGCAGGAGGCGCTTCTCCTCGTCGTACTGCTGGCGGCCCAGCCGCTCGTCGTACGGATACCCCTCGCGCCAGGTGTCCACCGACCGTCCGTCCAAGGTGAGCAGCTGCGGGTCGTCCTCGTCGTCCGCGACCGTGAAGCCGCTCGTGTCGGCGAGGTCGACGTGGATGTGGGCATGCGCTGCGGAAGCTTCGGTCACACGGGGAATGTATCCGCAACCAGCGGCGGCGGGGTGAACGACCGGTGAACAGCCGGCTTCGCCCCGGCCCGGGGGGCTACTGTCTCGGGGTGACCTCTTCGACGCTCGTGGCCATCGGGCCGCAGCTCGCCGTCGCCCTCGTGCTGCTGGTGTTGTTCGCGATGGGCGCCAGCGCGCTCGGGCAGCTCGGGCACGCGCGCGGCATCCTTGCCGCCGCGCTGCGAGCGGCAGCGCAGCTCGGCGCGCTCGCCGTCGTGCTCGCGGCGCTCGTCGCGCACGGCGCACTGGTCTTCGCCTTCCTCGCCGTGATGTCGCTGGCCGCCGCGTACACGGCGGCGCGCAGAATCCGCCCGACGGCACAGCGCAGGCTCCAGACGGTGGCCGTCTGCCTCCTCCCCGCCGTGCTGCCCGCACTGCTCCTCGTCGGGACGCTGGTCGCCGCCGGGATCGTGCCGCGCCAAGCGCTCGCCGTCGTCCCGGTCGCAGGCATCCTCGCGGGCAACGCGATGGTGGCGACATCGCTCGCGGGGCAACGGGCGCGCGACGAGCTGCGGACTCGGGCGGGCGAAGTCGAAGCGGCGTTGGCGCTTGGCTTCGCCCCCCGCGACGCGGCCTTGCTGATCTGCCGTCCCGCCGCCGCGACGTCGCTCGGCCCGGCGATCGACCAGGCGAAGACCACCGGGCTGGTGACGATCCCCGGCGCGTTCGCGGGCACCCTTTTGGCCGGGGCCAGCGCCTGGCAGGCCGGGGTCGTCCAGCTCTTCGTCCTCATCGGCATCCTCGCCGTGCAGTCGGTCGCCGTCGCCGCGACCACATGGCTGATCGCCGACGGGCGACTGTGACGAGGAAACAGCGCCAGCCGCGCTGTCGCCGTCAGTTCGAGACGGCGGGCGCCCGACGCGACAAGATCGCCGCGTAGGCCACAAAACCCGCTTGGACGAGCAGCAAGCCCGGTCCAAGAATGATGAACAGCGCGGGCAGGACCGCGCCCTGCCGCATATCGAACTCGCCGCTGAGCACCGCGAAATAGATCACCGCGATCAACCCGGCGCCGCCGAGCGTGGTCAGGATCCGCAGCACCACCGCCAGCGCGCCGCGCACCGGTTGGAGCTGGAACCGGAACACCCGGAAAGCGTTGATCGCGAGCCACCCGACCGCAAGCCAATGGATCTTGGCCTCGGACTGGCCGAAGTAGTCTCTGCCCGAACCGCCCAGCTCGGGTTTCCCCGCGACAACCAGGGCGAGCAGGGCGACCAAGGCCCCGACGGGGATGAACCCCACGCAGATCCAGAGCACCTGACGACGCGAAAATATCCCACCACGGTCCATGAGGCCCAGCATGTCGCCCGTCAGCTGATTTGTCAAAACCAAATTGAAACGCAGAAACCCCCAGCCGAAGCTGGGGGTTTCTGCGTTTCAGGCGGTCGGACTCAGAAGTCCATGCCGCCCATGCCGCCGGTCGGGTCGCCAGCGGGGGCGGCGGCCTTCTCCGGCTTGTCGGCGACGACGGCCTCGGTGGTGAGGAAGAGGCCCGCGATCGACGCGGCGTTCTGCAGCGCGGAGCGGGTCACCTTCACCGGGTCGTTGATGCCAGCGGCGAGCAGGTCCTCGTACACGCCAGTGGCGGCGTTGAGGCCGTGCCCGGCGGGGAGGTGGCGCACCTTGTCGACCACGACGCCCGGCTCAAGGCCTGCGTTGAAGGCGATCTGCTTGAGCGGAGCCTCGAGCGCGACGCGCACGATGTTCGCGCCGGTCGCCTCGTCGCCCACAAGGCCGAGGCCCTCAAGGGCCGGGGCGGCCTGCAGCAGGGCGGAGCCGCCACCGGCGACGATGCCCTCCTCGACGGCAGCCTTCGCGTTGCGGACGGCGTCCTCGATGCGGTGCTTGCGCTCCTTGAGCTCGACCTCGGTCGCAGCGCCAGCCTTGATGATGGCGACGCCACCGGCAAGCTTGGCGAGACGCTCCTGCAGCTTCTCACGGTCGTAGTCGGAGTCGGTGTTCTCGATCTCCGCCTTGATCTGCGCGACCCGGCCCGCGATAGCGGAGGAGTCGCCAGCGCCCTCGACGATCGTGGTCTCGTCCTTGGTCACGATGACCTGGCGAGCACGGCCGAGGAGCTCGAGGCCAGCGGTCTCGAGGGAGAGGCCGACCTCTTCGGAGACGACCTCGCCGCCGGTGAGGATGGCGATGTCGGCCAGCTGCGCCTTACGACGGTCGCCGAAGCCCGGAGCCTTGATGGCGACGGACTTGAAGGTGCCGCGGATCTTGTTCACGACCAGGGTCGACAGGGCCTCGCCCTCGACGTCCTCGGCGATGATGACGAGCGGCTTGCCTGCCTGGATGACCTTCTCCAAGAGGGGAAGGAGGTCCTTGACGGTGGCGACCTTCGCGGAGACGAGCAGGATGTAGGGGTCCTCGAGGACGGCCTCCTGGCGCTCCGGGTCGGTCACGAAGTAGCCGGAGATGTAGCCCTTGTCGAAACGAAGGCCCTCGGTGAGCTCCAGCTGCAGGCCGAAGGTGTTGGACTCCTCAACGGTGATGACGCCGTTGTTGCCGACCTTGTCGTGCGCCTCGGCGATAAGCTCGCCGATGGCCGGGTCGCCGGCGGAGATGCCTGCGGTCGCGGCGATCTGCTCCTTGGTCTCAACCTTGACGGCAGAGGCCAGCAGCTGCGCGGTGACGGCCTCCACGGCCTTCTCGATGCCGCGCTTGAGGCCGAGCGGGTTCGCTCCGGCGGCCACGTTGCGCAGGCCTTCCTTCACGAGGGCCTGGGCCAGCACAGTGGCGGTGGTGGTGCCGTCGCCAGCGACGTCGTCCGTCTTCTTGGCGACTTCCTTGACCAGCTCGGCGCCGATCTTCTCGTAGGGGTCCTCGAGCTCGATCTCCTTGGCGATGGAAACGCCGTCGTTGGTGATCGTGGGGGCGCCCCACTTCTTCTCGAGCACAACGTTGCGGCCCTTGGGGCCGAGGGTTACCTTGACAGCGTCGGCGAGGGCGTTCAGGCCCCGCTCGAGGCCGCGACGGGCCTCTTCGTCGAACGCAATGATCTTGGCCATAGCGTGGTGATCCTCCATAGTCGGGGGTGACACGTTCTTCAGGCGGCCGGCGTAGCGCCCGCGACGGACGGCCAGCCGTGTCCTGTGCTGACCTCGCCATACCGGCCTAGCACTCGCAGTTCACGAGTGCCAAAAGCCACGTTAGCACTCGACCAGCACGAGTGCAAGGACGAATCGGGCCGCGGTCGCCGCGACGCCGCGCTTCCTACCGTTTAGTATTGGCATATGGAACAGTTTCGATGGGCGGTCGGCAAGCTCACGCTCCCCATGAATGTCGCGCTCCTGCTCTGGGCCGCCTCGTCGGGGTGGTCCGCGCTCGTCTTCCTCATGCTTCCCCTGACCTGCCTCCTGCCGTCCACGCTGATGGCTATGGCCCGCTTCCGCAGAAAAGGCGAGCTGGCCACGGGGATGGCCTGGGCCCAGCTCGCGACCTGGCTCGGGCTCTTCGTCTTCGGCCTGTTCGCCGCCGAAGGCGCGGGCGACGGGTACTGGTCGTACCGGGCGGCGACGCGCTCCAGGTGGACCGACCTGGCGGGACTCGGCGCCGACGGGGTGGAGCCGAGCGAGTCGGTCGCCCGCCTGGCGCTGGCCGTCGCGCTGATCGCCTGGCTGGCCCTCTTCGCGCTTTTGGTCCTCGACCTGCGCCGCCATCTCGTGACGACCCGGCTCCCCGAGGAGCGGCACGTCCCGTCCGGGCCCGCCAGCCGCCGCCGCGACCTGGGCGACCGCGGCCGCGCGAGCAAACGACGGGGCACGTCCGCCCCGCGCTAGCATCCCGAATCGGTCACGCCGCCGTGACGAACCGGCCCCCACGGGTTGACTCCGCCGCGTCTCGCGCCCAACGATGAGAAGACAGCCGCCGGGGGCGGGAGCGCGGGCGGAAACCTCCCGCACGACGTCTCGGCCCGGTCTCGCCGCTATGACGAACACGCTTCGGCGGCTTGACGTGCGGCGCGGCAAACTTGACGATACTCATGTGACTATTGGGAATTTTGAGGCAGAAGTTGCCGGAGCGACCGGGCGCCCGAAGCGCCGCCGCCAGGCTCGGCGGCTGCTCCGCGCGGCCGTGGCCGTCGCGGCGGTCCTCGCCCCGCTGCCCCTTGTCCAGTTGTCGCCCGCCCCCTCCGCCCCAGCCGCCCCGGCGCTCGCCGCGACGCCGCCGTGGTTCTCGGGCCAGGTCGGCGGGGCCTCGCAAGTCGTCGCCGTGACCGGCGACCAGTCCGGTCGCGCGAACGTGGAGGTCTGGGGCAAATTCCCTGGAGCGGATGGCGCTGGGCAATGGTGGAGCATGACCGGCCCGCTCTCGGGCTTCGTCGGCTCCGCGGGCATCGCCGACCAGTCCAAAGACGGCTACCCCGCGACGCCTGCGGGGGTTTTCTCCTTGCCATGGGCGTTCGGCACCGACCCCGCCCCGCAGACCGGGCTGCCGTTCCACCACACCGGGCCGAACGACTGGTGGGTCGGCGACATGAAAAGCCCCCTGTACAACAGCTTCTCCACCTGCGCCCCCGGCTCCTGCCCGTTCAACGAGAAAGAGAGCGAGCGCCTCGCGATCCCGGAATACGCCCTCGCCGTGGTCATGGGCGTGAACGCCGAGCGCAAGCCAGGGGCAGGCGGCGCGTTCTTCCTGCACGTGCAGGGCGGCGGCCCGACCGCAGGCTGCGTCTCGATGGACAAGACCGCGCTGCGCAACCTCATCACCTGGCTCAAACCCGGGGCCGTCATCGCAGTCCGCCGCGCATGAGAGCGGCGGGGCGCATAATAAAAGGCATGATCGAAAGCCGGAGCCGCCGCTCGCTCGTCCCTGCGGTCGCTTCGCTGGTCGCCGTGTGCTGCGGGCCGCTCGCGCCGCACGCCGCCGCGAGCCCGTCGGTCGCGCCGTCCCCCTGGTTCACCGGCTGGGTCGGCGGCGCGGCACAAGTGGTCGCGGTCACCGGCGACGACTCCGGCCAAGCGGTCGTGGAGGCGTGGGAGAAGACCGGCGGGGCCTGGACAGACACGACCAGCGACATGCCCGGCTGGATCGGCGCCGCCGGATTGACCCAGAAAGTCCAGGACGACGTGCCTGCGACCCCTGTCGGCGTGTTCTCGCTGTCCGAGGCGTTCGGCACCGACGCCGCCCCGCAGACCGCGATCCCCTACCGGCAGACCGGGCCGAACGACTGGTGGGTCGGCGACGTGAAGAGCCCCCTCTACAACAGCTTCGCCACCTGCGCCCCCGGCTCCTGCTCGTTCGACGAGAAGGCGAGCGAGCAGCTCGACGACGACTCGTACTCCCTCGCCGTGGTCATCGGCGTGAACCCCCGGCGGATCCCCGGCGCGGGCAACGCGTACTTCCTGCATGTGGCGGCGGGCGCGCCGACCGAAGGCTGCGTCTCGATGGAGAAAGCAGACTTGCGCGGAATCCTCACGTGGCTGCGGCCCGGCGCGGTCATCGCCGTGCGCCAGGGGACTGCCACCCCGCCCGGCCCCGCCTCGGATGTCGAAGCCTGAGCCGAACAGGCCCGAAGAGACTGAAAAAGGCCGAGCCCCCGACGCGATGTCGGGGGCTCGGCCTTTTTCGAAACTAAGTCTGTCCAGGGGCTAGCTCTATGAAAGCTCGCTCTGGTCGGACCGCGAGGCGGTTACGAGGCGTGGGGAAGGTCCTGCTGGTCGATCGCCGACAGGATGTCGTCCGTGCTGCCCTGGTGCTCGTCGCACAGGCCAGTGGCGAGGAACTGCGTCAGCTCGAACTCCTCCAGTTCCTCCGCGCTGCAATCGCTGAGGTCCAGATGTTGGATCTTCAGTTGACGGCTCATCTTCCCTGCTCCTTCCTTCGGTCCGGTTTGTCCTGACACGAGCAACTGTACTGCCCCCAGACCAGGAAAGAAGTGGTCTTTACCATACCCTCAGAAAGTCCTCACCAATTCTTGTGTGGAAGGCTCGGAGCATGCGATCCGTCGAAGAACACCAGCGCCGAGTCGCTGAGCTGATCCGCCCGCCGAAGTCCCTCCCGCTGCGGCTCGACTTGGCGCTCGGGCGCGTGCTCGCCGAGGACGTCGTCGCCCCGATACCCCTTCCGACCTTTGATAATTCCGCGATGGACGGATACGCGGTCCGCGCAAGGGACTTCGCGGAGGCGAGCGAAGAGCGTCCGGTCTTCCTCCCCGTCGCCGCCGACATCCCGGCGGGCAGCGTCGCGAGCGTCCCGCTCGCGCCTCAGAGTGTCCACAGAATTATGACAGGGGCATGCCTGCCGCAGGGCGCGGACGCGATCCTCCCCTTCGAATCCACCGACCGGGGGGACGAGTTCGTGCGCGCCCACGCGCCGACCTCCCCCGGCGCGCATATCCGCAGAACCGGGGAAGACCTCGAACTGGGCGGGGTCGCGCTGCGCGCGGGCGTCCGGTTGCGCGCCCCGCAGATCGGGCTCCTCGCGGCGCTCGGCTTCGCCCGGGCCCCGGTCTTCACGCCGGTGCAGGTGCTCGTCCTCTCCACCGGCTCCGAGCTCACCGCGCCGGGGCAGCCGCTCGCGCCGGGGCGGATCTACGAGTCCAACGCGCCCATGCTCGCCGCCGCCGTCGAGGAGATCGGCGGGATCGCGCACCAGCTCCGCTTCGTCCCCGACGACGTCGCGGAGCTGCGCGCCCGGATCGACCAGGCGCTCGCCGAGCTGGGCGAGATGGACCTCGTCCTCACCTCCGGCGGGGTGTCGGCGGGCGAGTACGAGGTGGTCAAGCAGGCGTTCTCCGGCGGCGAGGCCGAGTTCGGCAATGTTGAGTTCGGCAAAGTCGAATTCGTCTCGGTCGCCATGCAGCCCGGCAAACCGCAGGGCTGCGGCTTCTACCGCTCCGGCGACGGCCAATCCGTCCCCATCGTGGCCCTGCCGGGGAACCCGGTCTCCGCCCAAGTCTCCTTCGAGGTGTTCCTGCGCGAGCCGCTCGCCGCCGCCATGGGCCGCCCCCCGCAGCCCCGGCTGCGGGTCCCGCTCGCCGAGCCGGTGCTGCGCTCCCCCTCGGGCAAACGGCAGTTCCTGCGCGCGGTGCTCGCCGAGGACCGCGCGAGCGTGTCGCCGTTCGGCCCGCCCGGCTCGCACTTCCTGCGCTCGATGGCCTTGTCGAACTGCCTCGTGGACATCCCCGCCGACGTCGTCTCGCTCCCCGAGGGCGCGGAAGTCGACGTCTGGGATCTGAGCTAACTCCGCGCCGCCGACGCGCCGTATGATTGCTCACCATGGCATTACCCCCTCATCCGGCGGGCGCGTCCGGGCCCAAGGCCGAGGCTGAGCGCTTTCTCGACCTGGTCAAGACCACGCTGCCGCAGCCGCACCCCGCAGGCTACCCGTTCATCGTCGGCGGGCTGGGCGCCGCAGGCCTCGGCCTCCTCCTCCCCGGACGGCTCGGGCGGGCGCTGCGCGCAGGCGGGCTCTCCGCCGCAACCGCGTGCGCGGTGTTCTTCCGCAACCCGGCCCGCGTCGCCCCCGACGACCAAGCCGTCGTCGTCTCCCCCGCCGACGGGCGCGTCAGCCTCGTGGACACGGCCGCGCCGCCCGCCGAGCTCGGCCTCGGCGACGAGCCGCTGCCCCGCGTGAGCATCTTCCTGTCGGTCTTCGACGTGCACGTGCAGCACGCGCCCGTGTCCGGCAAGGTGCTCGCGTCCGAGTACCGGCCCGGCACGTTCACCTCCGCCGAGCGCCCGGAAGCCTCCGAGCGCAACGAGCGCCAGAGCATCGTGGTCCAGGAGTCCGCGACCGGCAAGGCCCTGGTCGTCACCCAGATCGCCGGCCTGTTGGCCCGCCGCATCGTCTGCGAGGCCGCAGCAGGCAGCGACCTGCGCCGGGGCGAGGTGTACGGCCTCATCCGGTTCGGCTCGCGCGTGGACGTGTACCTGCCCGCAGGGACCAAGCAGCTCGTGAAGGCCGGCCAACGCGCGGTCGCGGGCGAGACCGCCCTGGCCACGCTCGCGGCGCCCGCCCCGGCGCGCCGCAGGAGCTCCCGGTGAGCGCCTCCGCCTCCCGCCCGCTGCGCCCCGGCGTGCGCCTGCTGCCCAGCGTGATGACCGTGTCGGCGATCTGCCTCGGCCTGTCCGCCGCGAAATTCGCCATGGACGGGCGGATCGAGGTGGCGCTGCCGCTCATCGCCGCCGCCGCCGTGCTCGACGGGCTGGACGGGCGCGTCGCGCGCCTCTTGGACGCCACCAGCAAGATGGGCGCCGAGCTGGACTCGCTCGCCGACGCCCTGAACTTCGGAGTCTCCCCCGCGCTGGTCATCTACATCGCGCTGCTCAAAGACGCCAAGGCCCCGCACTGGAACTCCGCCATCGGGTGGATCGCCGTGCTCCTGTTCGTCGTGTGCGCGGTGCTGCGCCTCGCGAGGTTCAACACGCTCACCGACGAGCCGGACCGGCCCTCCTACGCCAAGGAGTACTTCGTCGGCGTCCCCACCCCCGCCGGGGCGCTCACCGCCTGCGCCCCCATCGCCGCACTGCTCGAATGGCACCAGGGCTGGTGGCTCAACCCGTTCCTGGTGTCCGCGTGGGTCATGTTCGTCGGCTTCTTGATGATCAGCCGCGTCCCCACGCTCGCGCTCAAGACCGTGTCCGTGCCGCCGCGCCTCGCCGCGCTGCTCCTCGTCTCCAGCGCCGCCGCCGTCGCCGCGCTCATCGCCGCCCCCTACGCGTTCCTCATCGTGCTGATCCTCGCGTACGTCGCGCACATCCCCTTCGCGTGGCGCAGCTGGCACTGGGTCTCATCCCGCCCCGAGACCTGGGAGCTGCGCGCCCCGCAGCGCCGCGCCATGCGCCGCGCCGAATCCCCCCGCCCCCGAGTCCGCGCGGTGCTCAGGCCCCGCTCAGCGCGACGTTTGGGGCTGCGACGGCCGAAGAGTTAGAGGGCGGCGAAATCCCGTGTCAAATCTAGAATCCTCCACCCACATACGCCTGGCCAGATGCCTCATAGCCCCTCTTCGAGATGTACGTTGAAATCTTCCGCTATAAACTCATAGCAACCATCATTGACTTCATCACGTATATAAATTATAAAATGCCTACACCGAGCAGGATTAGCGGCATTCGGATAAAAAAGTTCGTCTCTCGCCACCTTCAGCCTGTTAATCTCCTCAAGCCAGGGAGAACCAAAAACCTCGAACAAAACTTGCGCTCGGCCAGGAAAATGATACTCGGCACAAACATATTCCGATCTATAGGAATAGGCTTGCGCACCAGAAAAATCTACGACTTCTCGGAACAGCTCTGTAGCACTACTGCTCGAAATTATCGTGAGAGACACTCCCGAATCGTCACTTTTAAGCACGGCCTCCCGAAAATAGGCACTACCCCGAGACCGAAACTCGTGTAGCAGACGGAATTCTCTTCGAGGAATTATCTCACCGCCATCGCCAGAATCCATATCCATCACCTCCCCCTGCCGTGATGCCGAGGATACCCCCGAGAGGACGGGGAAGATGTACCATGCGGATATATGCCGTCCTCTTTCATCCTATCCACAAGATCGTTGACCCGTTTGGGGATACCCGTCTGATCAATTACTTTCCACACAGATCGAGGAATGCCGGCACGAGTCAATGCCGTAGCGGATCTTGTATTATCGATAAGAGTCCTTCCCTCGTGCACGATAACCCCGATGGGAACCCCCTCCGGGGAGATCTTTCCGCTTCTCAAATCACGCACCAAACTATTTATGTCAAAGTATTTTGATTCGCCATCGAGTCCGAATTTATTCCGCGCGCTAAAAGTTTCACGATAAGAAGACTGCGTGTAGGTTGCTCCTTCGATATCCGGCCCACAATCCCCCTTCAACCCCAACGGGTCGATCCACATCGTCGGATCGTGCGGATAGGAGTGCTGGTTCGGCGCGGGCGAGAGCCCGAGCGGGTCCGGCGAGACGTAGCGGGCGGCGCGGGGGTCGTAGTACCGGTGGTAGTTGTAGTGCAGCCCGGTCTCGGCGTCGTAGTACTGGCCGGGGAAGCGCAACGGGCAGGTCTGCGTGGTGCGCGGGTCCCACTCGGTCTGCCCGTAGAGCGTGGTGCGGGTCGCCCCGGCGAGGCTGTTCGCGGCCACGTCCCACAGCTCGGCGGGAGTCCCCACGAGGTCGGTGACGATGGCGTAGAACTTGCGGTCCACCACGCCGCGCTCGTCCTCTTCCGTCTTCACCTGCGCGTATGGTTTGAAGCCGTCCAGCTCCTCGTAGGCGAAGGTGGTGCTCTCGGCGCCCGCGAGCCAGTTGCCGCCGTTCGGCGTGGTCGCCTCGACGACTCGCGTGCCGTCCCAGAAGAACAGGGTCTCCGAGATCCCGGTCTTGCCGTCCGCCGCGAACTGCCGCTTGCCGATCCGCCGCCCGAGCCCGTCGTAGCTGTAGCGCCACACGGTCTTGTCCGGGGTGACGACCTCGCGCAGCCGGTCGTACGCGTCCCACCTGTACCGCCACACGTCCGGGCCACGGTCGGGCCGGGCCACGGTCGTCTGTGTCAGCCGCCCGTCCGCGTCGTACTCGTAGCGCGAACGCCCCGCGCGCACGAGCAGCGTCCCCCGGTACTCGGCGGCGAGCCCGCCAGGCAGCACCGCTGGCTCGGCAGGGCCGGACGCCGCCTCGGGGAAGGCTGTGACGTTGTCCGAGCCGTCGTACCCGTACTCCTCGCGCCACGCGCCCTGCGGCCCCTCGCCGTGGGCTGCGGTGATCCGGTCCCGCTCGTCGAACTCGAATTGGACCGGGCCGCGCAGCGTGTCCCGCACGCCGGTCAGCTTGCCCGCCGGGTCGTAGGCCCAGTCCTTGGCGACCATGTCCGCGTTCCACAGGCCGTCGCCGAGCGGGTCGCGCACCACGCGCTGGTTCGTCATCCGGCCCGCGCGGTCGAAGTCCCGGCCCACTCGCATCCGGCCGCCGTGCTCGAGCCAGGCGGCCCGGCCCAGCTGGTCCCGGTACACCCTCGTGAACTGCCCGGCCGTGCGCTGCCCGACGACGTCGCCCGCCGCGTCGTACTCGTACTCGGTCGCCACCCCGGCGGGGGTGGTCATCGAGACGCGCCTGCCCGCCGCGTCGTAGGCGAACCGCAGCCGCTGCCCGCCGACCCGCTCCTCCGTCACCCGCCCGGCGACGTCCCGCTTCCAGACGACTTCGCCGCCGGGGCCGCCGCTCTCCAGCAGCCTGCCCGCCGCGTCGTAGGCGAACCGGGTCGTCTCGCCCTCGTCGGTGGTCTCCGCGACGACGTTGCCGAGCTGGTCGTACTCGAACGCGACCCACTGCCCGCCCGCGTTCGTCCGCCGAGCCACCCGGCCCATCGAGTCCCGCTCGTAGCGGACCTCGCGCCCGTTGAAGTCCGTCTCCCGCACGAGCCCGCCCGCCGCGTCGTACACGTAGGACCAGACCATCCCGGCGGGGTTGACCACCTTCGTGACCCGCAGCTCGGGGTCCCAGTCGTACTCCGTGCGCGAGCCGTCGGCCTCGACGGTGGCGCGCACCTGGTCGAACTCCCGGTACTCCGCGCGTTTGCGGTTGCCCAGCTCGTCCGTCACCGCGAGGAGGTTGCCTTCGGTGTCGTACTCCCACCTGCGGACGCCGCCGTCCGGGTTCGTCCGGGTCAGCGGGTCGCCCGAGACCGTCCAAGCCAGCGCGGTCGCCGCGCCGTCCGGGGCGACGACTTTCCGAACCCGCCCGAACAGGTCCCGCTCCCAGCGCGTGACGTGCTGGTTCGGGTCGGTCACCGACAGCGGCAGGCCGGCCGCGTCCACCGACACATGCGTGGTGTTGCCGAGCGGATCGGTCACCGCGACGACCGCGCCGGTCGTCCCGCGCGCCACCCGCGTGGTCGCGCCGGTCGGATCCGTCACCGCGACGACCGCCCCGAACTCGTCGTGCTCGTAGGCGGTCGCGGCTCCGTCGAAGTCCACGAACCGCGAGACCAGGCCCGGCGACGCGTACTCGAACGAGGCGCTCCGCCCGTCCGGCCGGGTGATCGTCGCGACGTCCCCGTCGTCGGTGTACGTCCACTCGGTGCGCCCGCCGTCCGGGCCGGTCCTGGAGAGCAGCTGCGCGGATTTGCTCCACCGCATCCGCGTGGTGTTCCCGATCGGGTCGGTCTCCGCGACGATGAGCGAACGGCTGTCCGCCTCGTACCGCGTGCTCGCGCCCGCGAAGTTCGTGAAGGTCGTGGCGCTGCCGCCGTTCGGCAGGTCCTCGTACGCGTAGGTGTACTCGAACACGCCGTTCGTGCCGACTTGGTGCACGCATCGGTTCCGCTCGTCGTAGCGGTAGTCGTAGGCGATCCCGTTGCTGTCCCGCCAGCGGGTGATGCGCCCCGCTCCGTCGTAGGAGTACTCCACCTTCGAATCCGGGCCGCTGCCGAATCCGACAAGGTTCCCCGCCGCGTCGTAGTCGAAGCTCTTCACCGGGATCACGCCCGGCCTGGAGACCGCGTAGCCCGCAGCCGACTGCAGCTCCGTCGCGGACATGAGCGAGAGGCCAGTGACCAGCCCGTTAGCGCTGTCCACGAGCACGACAGAGCCGCTGGAATGCTCCACCCGCGTCGGCGTGCCCGCCTCGTCGTAGCGGAACCGGGCCCAGTTGCCGCGCGCGTCCCGGATCTCCCGAACCGGCACTTCGGCCGCGCCCGCCCCCTCCTCCGGCGCCCGCGCGGGCGCCGGGGAGAAACGCTTCACTTCGCCCGTCTTAGGATCGGCCAGCTCGTAGCTCGACCCCGCCTGGTCGAGCCGCAGCAGCCATTCGGGCCCGCGCGAGGCGGCGATCGGCTCGCCCGAGACAGGCGGATGCCCGAACTCCTGGAGCACCCCGTCCTCCCAGACCACCACCACGCCCTTGTGGTCCACTTCGAGGCGCTGGTCCAACGTCGAGAACCAGCGCGGGCCGAACAGCCTGCCCGCGGTGAAGAAGGACTGGTACCGCCGTGCGAGCCGCAGCGGGAACACGCCCGGCAGCTCCACGTCCACGTCGTTCAGCATCACCTCGCCGGTGGCCATGTCCACCGGGTCGTTCCCGAAGAGCTTGCACATGACTTTCCGCCATGAGTTGCCCGCGCCCTCCAACGCGTCGCGGGCCGCTTCCTTTTCCCCCTTCAAGCCCGCCTTCGCGGCGTTCTTGAGCGATTTGAGGCCCTGGTTCGCCTCCTTCCCCGCCTGGCGCAGCAAATCTTTCCCGCCATGGCGCAGCTTCGCGAGGATCTTCTGCAGCACCTTGCGCGCCTGGTTCATGGCGCTGCGCTCGACCTTTTGCACGACCTTCTGCACGAGCCGCCGGAGCACGCCCGCGACGATCTCGGCCTCCGCCGCCGTCGCGGCGGTCTCCGCGACCACCGCCGCCTGGGCGGCCACCTCCGAGGCTCCGAACGTCTCGACCGCGCCCGCCGCGCCTTCCGCCTCGGTCATCGCGATCTCGGCGATGAGCTGCACGATCATCTCGACAAGCTCGACGCGTGTGATGACAAGGTTCGCGGCGTACTCCGTGCAGGACTCCGCCATCAGGCCGAACACGACCGCGAGCTCGATATAGGACTCGTGCAGCTCCTGCAAGTGCTCCACAGCGGTCGCGACCTCCGGGGACTGCTGCGCCTGGACCCGGCTGATCGCGCCGGGGATGTCGCCGCCGATCGAGACCAGCTCGGCCGCGGCCTCGCCCCACGCGAAGGCGGCCTCGCCCAGTTTGACGACGCCGCCGTTCGGCCACAGGAAGTCGATGAGGTCCTTGATCAGCTCCCAGCCGAACGGCTCGGGCTCGCCGCCGTTCTCGATCGAGGTCGGCAACTGCGGCGGGGACGTCGACTCGGCCACCGACGGCGCGCCGGGGAACGAGTCGTCCCCGCCGCCAATGGTCGCCGACGCGTCGCCAGTGGTGTGGTTCAAGCCATTGAAATGCAGGAGGGAGGCCTTGTTCGCCGACCCGTCGGCCAGCGCGGCCAAGCCCGCCATGGCGTCTTTCGCGCCGTCGTCGTACCCGTGGCCCCAGTCCTCGCCCGCGCCGTCGTTCCCGGCCATGCCCGCGCAGCCCTGCAGCTTCCCCGCCAGGCTCGACATCAGCTGCGTCGTCCTGGTGTGGACGCCTTCCAAGGCTTTCGCCGCCGTGGCGAACGCGTCCGGGTCGATCTGGAGCACTGTCATGCCCGGACCCCCGTCGTCCCGATTCCCGTCCGCAAAGCCACGTCGGGCCTACCCCCACATCTTCGTGTTCGTCTCGACGGCCCTGCTGTAGTCGCCGTGTGCCTTCTCCGCGAGCGATTTGAGCTCCTTGAGCGCGTCGTGCATCTCTTGCGCGCCCTGCTTCCACTGCTCGTGCTCGCCCCGGTGCGCGTCCGCCGCGCCGCCGGTCCACGTCTGGTGCAGCGCCGACACTTTCGCGTCGATCTCCGCGCAGGCCTCCTCCGCCCGCTGGCCGATCTCCTGCATGCGGGCGACCTTCGCGAGCAAGCCTTCGAGGTCGATTTTGAACTTCCCGCCCACGGCTACGCCCCGGCTCCCGGGATCGACTGGCCGACCTGGCGCAGCGCCGCCTGGTTGGCCTCTTCCATGGACGCGTACTCTTTGGCCGACTCGCTGACGCGCTCGCCGAGCGAGGTCAGCCACGTGTGGAGTTTCTGCGCGCCGTCGAACCATTCCTCGAAGCCCGCGCGGAACTTGTCCGAGGCCTGGCCCTGCCAGTTGGAGCTCAAAAATTCCGAGATCTCCGACGACAGCTGCTGTGCCTCCCTGCCCAGTTGCTCCGCCGTCTCTTGAGCGTGCGCCGCAACCGCCTCCAGGTCGGCCCCAGTCACACTCATAGGACTCGACATGCGAAGATCGTACCCACCTGCCCCTGGCCGCGCAAGGAGAACCGTGACCGAGCCCGACTACTCCAAACTGGAAGAAGCGCGTGCCAAAGCCGCAGAGATCCGGGCCAAGGGGCACCGCTCGGCGGAGAAGATGGCCCTGGTCCGCGGCAAGGCCACAAGCGCGGACGGGTCGGTCGTCGTCGAGGTCAACGCCTCGGGCCAGCTCACCGATCTGCGGCTCGCCGACAAAGCCCTCGCCCTCGGAGCCGCCCGCCTCGCGCATCAGATCCGCGCCACCGCGATCGCCGCGACCCAGAACACCGCAGAAGCGCGCGCCGAGGCGCTGGCCGAGCTCACCGAGGGGATGGCGGACAGCGAACGGCTTGCCCGGTTCCGCGAGTTCATCCCGCCGCTGCCGTCGCTCGGCCCGCCGGGCTCAGAGCACCCGGACACGACCGGCGCGGGCAGCGCCGAAGCAGAGGACGAGCACTGGGACACCGGCCAGGACCGGTTCGTCCATCGCGACGACGAGGAGTGAAGCCCGGAGCTTACGGGCGCTCGACGGCTGCCGGGTCCAGCTCGCCGAGGAACGGCAGGTCCCGGTAGCGCTCGTCGAAGTCGAGGCCGTAGCCGACCACGAAGACGTTGGGGATGTCGAAGCCGACGTAGTCCAGGTTGACGGGGGCCTGCTGGGCCTCCGGCTTGCGCAGCAAGGAGCACACTTCGAGCGACTTGGGCTCGCGGGCGGAGAGGTGGCGCAGCAGCCAGGAGAGCGTGAGGCCCGAGTCCACGACGTCCTCCACCACGAGCACGTCCCGGCCCCGGATGTCGCGGTCGAGGTCTTTGACGATCCGCACCACGCCGGAGGACTTCGTGGCCGCCCCGTAGGAGCTCACCACCATGAACTCCAACTGGGAGGGGATCGGCAGCGCCCGCGCGAGGTCGGCGGTGAACATGACCGCTCCCTTGAGGACCGTCACGAGCAGCAGGTCTTCCGAACGGGGCTGCCCCGGGTGGAACGGGTGGTTCGCCGCGATCTGCTGCGCGAGCTCCACCGTGCGGGCCGCGATCTCCTCTTCGGTCAACACGACCGAGAGCAGGTCGGCGTCGTGCCAACGCGCTTGCTCGGCTGTTGCGGCAGCGGCCGGCTCGTTCATGCATGCCCTCCTGCGGACGTTTTACTCGACAACGAGTCTGAGAGTGCCATACTCGCGCCGCACCATCAACCGGCGCCCTGCTTTCCATCCCTCTGCCGCCGCCTGCGCGGCGGGCACCGCCACCGCCCCTTGCCCCCGCCACGCCGACACCAGCTCGTCCACCGCCCGGATCTGCGTCTCGGCCAACGACTGGGCGCCGTTGCCGAGGAGCCACAGCCGCAGCACCCGCCGCCGCACCGGCGCGGGCAGGCCCGCGACGCCGCCGACTGCGAGCTGCGGCCCTGCGAGCGGCGCGTACGCCGCTTCGGCGGTCTCGTCGAGCAGGCCGTTGTCCGCGCGCACCGCGTCCGCCGTCCGCGCCAGCGCCTCCGCGACGCCGCCCTGGAGCACGTCTTCGAGCAGCGGCAGCACCTCCGCGCGCAGCCTCGCCCTGGCGAATCGGGGATCTGTGTTCATCGGGTCCTCGTGCGGCTCGATCCCCAGCTCTGCGCACACGCCCCTGGTGGTCGCGCGGCGCACGCCGAGCAGCGGGCGGCCCCACGGGTCGTCCCAGGCCCGCATGCCTTGGATCGAGCGGGGCCCGGAGCCTCGGCCGAGGCCGAGGAGCACGGTCTCGGCCTGGTCGTCGAGGGTGTGGGCGAGCAGCACCGGGGAGTCCTCGCCCGCGCGGCGCAACGCGGCCTGGCGCGCGGCCCTGGCGGCGGCCTCCAACCCGCCCGGCCCGTCGGCTGAGACGCGCAGCACGCGCGCGCTCGCGCAACCGAGGCCGAGCGCCTGCCGCGCCGCGCGGTCCGCGGTCTCGCCGGAGCCTGGCTGCAACCCGTGGTCGACGACCAGCGCGCCCGCCGAGGGGCGCTCCATCGCGAGCGCCGCCGTCAGCGCCAGCGAGTCCGCCCCGCCGGAAAGCGCGACGAACACCGCCCGGTCCCCTGGGGTGTGCGCGGCGAGCCAATCCCGGACAGCCTTGCGGACCTCCCACAGAGCGGGCCCGCTCACCGGCAGCCGCATCCCCTGAGCGCCGAGGCGAGCGCGTCCAGCGCGGCCCTGGTGTCCCAGGTCGCGCCGTCGTTGGACAGGAACGCGAACACCAGCATCCGCCCGTCCTGGTCCGCCGTCGCGCCCGCGAGCGTCGCAACGTTGTCGAGCGAGCCGGTCTTCGCCCGCACCCAGCCCGCTCCCGCCATCTCCTGCCCGCTGACCAGGTCGCTGAAGCGCTCGTACAGGGTGCCGGTCGCGGCGGCGACCGGGAGCAGGTCGAGGAGCGGGCGGAGCGCTCCGGCGGGGTTCGTCGCCAGGACGAGCATCCGCGCCAACGTCTCGGCCGAGACGTGGTCGTCCAAGGAGAGCCCGTTGGAGTCGAGGCGCTGCGACGAGGAGATGTCCACGCCCGCCTTCGCGAGCACTTCCCGCTCGGCCTGCACCGCGCCGACGAAGGAGGCGGGCTTGCCCGCCCCGCGCGCCACTTCCCGGCCCACCGCTTCGGCGAGAACGTTGTCGGAGGCGAGCATGAGCTGCAGAATCCGCTCCCGCAGCGGGGCCGACACGACCTCCGCCAGCTCGGCGGCTCCGGCCGGGGCCGCCCCGACCCGCGTCCGGTCCGGATCCGCGCCGAGCCGTTGCGCCAGCTCCTTGCCCGCGTCCAGCGCGGGGGTCGCCGTCCTCGGCGACTCGTCCCGGCTGCGGTCGAGCCTGCCGCCGTCGAGCATCAGGGGCTGCATCGGCGTGATGAACCCGCCCTCGATGTCGTCCGGCAGCCAGCCCTGCGCGAAGTCCGCCCCTTGGTACGCGGACTCGTCCACGAGGACCTCGTCCACCGGGCCGGGGTGGTGCTGGCGCACCTGGACGACGAGGTCGTCGAGCCGGGGCGCGTCGGGATAGAAGGTCTTCTCGTCCCCGGACGCGGCGGAGAGCGTCGGGTCCCCCGCCCCGACGACGACGACCTGGCCAGGGCTGGAGCCCGCGACGACACGAGTCGTGAGCCGGCCGTCGAGCGGCAAGCTCGCGACGGCCGCCGCCGCTGTGACCAGTTTCATGGTCGAGGCCGGGGTCATCGCCTTCCCCGCGTCCCGTTGCCACAGCACCTGGCCGCTCGTCCCGTCCAGCACCACGCCGGAGAACCGCGCCAGCGCGGGGTTCTCGCCGAGCGGGTCCAGCACGGCCGCGACTCCCTCGGCCGTCGGGCTGGGCGCGTCCGGCGGCACGGGCCGGATCTGCGGCTGGAGCACGACAAGCGGCGGCGAGTCCGACGCGGAAGCCGCTTTCGCGTTCGCCGACTCGTACGCCTGGAACCCCCATGCCCCCGCGCCGCCGACCACGAGGGCCGCCGCGATCGCGACCGCCCACAAGCGCCGAGCGGCCCGTTTTGGACGAGAGGAGCCAGAGGCCTGTTGTCGAGCCATGCCTCACACAGTAACGCGGTTCGCGTTGGCGGCGCGGACCGCGCTTCGCGGGGCCGGTATTCTCGCTGCGCTAGGCATTCTCAAACCGAACAGGAAAGGTCTCAGGATGAGCGCGGAATTTGACGTGGTCGTGGAAATCCCCAAGGGCAGCCGCAACAAGTACGAGGTCGACCATGAGACCGGGCGGGTGACCCTGGACCGGTACCTGTACACCTCGTTCGGCTACCCCGCCGACTACGGCTACATCGACAACACCCTCGGCGAGGACGGCGACCCGCTCGACGCGCTCGTGCTCCTGCCGGAGTCGGTCTTCCCCGGCGTCGTCGTCCGCGCCCGCGCCGTCGCCCTGTTCAACATGACCGACGAGGCAGGCGGCGACGCGAAGGTCCTGGCGGTCCCCGCAGGCGACCCGCGTTGGGACTGGGCCAAGGACCTGACCGACGTGCCCGCGTTCGAGCTCGACGCGATCAAGCACTTCTTCTCGCACTACAAGGACCTCGAGCCGGGCAAGTCCGTGCAGGCCGCCGACTGGGCGGACCGCGCGGCGGCCGAGGCCGAGATCGAGCGCAGCTTCGAGCGGGCCAAGACCGAAGGCCACTGAGGCCCACCGCCTCCTTCCTGGAGATCCAGATGGATGCATCGCAAGGCGGCAGGCGACGACGTGTACCGAGATAGCGAGGAACGAGCGCGTACACGAGGAGCCGACAACGCAGCGAGGCGCCATCTGGGCTTCAGGAATTAATACGTTTGGCGGTCTCTTGAAATAGCTTGAGGACCAGCGCGGAGTCCGCCGCCGGGTCTTTGAACGAGAAGCTGACCGCGACCACGCGCGTCCCTTTGATCCGCGCGATATAGACGTTCTGGGTGAACCCGAGGTCCTGGCCGAAACTGGGCGAGGACGAGCCGTACAGCGCGCCGATCTTCGGGGCGAACGTGAAGACGACGCCCGCCGCCTCGCCGAAGCCGAGCTTCGGGTCGGCCGGTTTGATCGAGCCCTCCACCTGGAAATCCGAGTCGTAGCTCGTGTTCTTGGTGAACTGGAACGAGCCGCAACGCGCGGCCAACCCGCGGACCGCCTCGATCAGCGAGTCCTTCTCCGGGGCAGGCCCCACCTCCACCGTGACCGCGTGCATGTCGGTCGAGAGCGAATTCGCGACGATGTCGCCGCTGTTGCTGTTGGGGTCCGGGGCCTTCGTCCCGGTCACCGCCGGATGGTTCGGCGCCTTGTACAGGCTCTCGGGCAGCGCGCACCCCTGCGGGGGCGCGCCGAAGACGAGCTTCAGGTTCTCGACGGGCGAGGAAGAGCCTGCCGGGCCGACTCGCAGCACTTCCTGCGAGGAGACGTCCCAGCCGCCCGGAAAGTCTGCCGCCTTGGGCAGATAGCCTCGCCACCGCTCGCCCGCCCCGGAGCCGCCCCCGCCCCGCGAGCCGCCGTCCACCGCGTTCGCCGCGTTCGCCGCAACGAACAGCGCCGGGGCCGCGCAACCGGTGAGCGAGGCCGCCCCGAGCAGCACGGCGCAAGCGAGCCCCCCTCGGGTCCGACGTTTCGCCCCGGCGCCGAACAGACCGTTTCTCGAGAGCCACATGCCCGACAGGATACTCTTCACCTCAAGTACAGCCCCGTGTTACGACCACGCTAAATTTCCAGTAGAAATTGGACACGGCGCAGGATCGCGCGCGAACATAGTCATGTGTTCATGCATCAAGGCATCGGGCTTGAGGGCCTTAACACCCTTGAGCCGAAAAGCGCCGTGAGCGCTCTCTTCGAGTGTTGTCACTGTGTGGTGCTCGCGGACCGGCTGGCCAAAGGCAGGCCGTACGCGAGCCGGTCGGACCTGTTCAGCGTCGCCGACCACGAGCTCTTCTGCCTGGACGAGGACACCGTCGACCGGCTCCTCGCGACGCATCTCGGAGTCGGGGCGAGGCCGAAGAGCAAGGCCAGCGAGGGCGAGCAGTGCGCGCTCTGGGACCCCGACCACATGGTCATGGGCCGGTTGCACGCCCTCGTCGGGGAGTACGAGGCGCATTTCGGCCACTCGTTCCTCGTCTACGCGGGCGAGCACACCGCCCAAGAGATCATCGACGTGGTCGCGCAGCGGCTGCACAACGACCCGGAGACCGAACGCAAAGTGCTGCGCAACGAGCTCGCCAAGGTGCACCGGCACCGGCTTGAGCGGATGCTCGGCCCGGAAGGCGGCTACCCGCTCTGGTAGCGGCGCGCACAAGACGGCCTCGGGAGTCGGACGACCTCGGGTAAGACAGAAAAGTGCGGCGGCCCCCAGTGGGG